>JALAGS010000081.1 GCA_022712315.1 Sphingobacterium sp.
GTATAAAAATGCATAAAAATGCAATATCATTTCTGTTTTATGCATAAAAACGCTATTTTTAAGAAAACATTACGCATGAGGTTTCCAATTATCACCTTTTTTATTGCATTATCCTGCGTTTTTAGCGTTGCGATAGCACAGCAGTCCTTTAAGTTTGCCCACGTAACAGATACACATGTTGGTGGTGCAACGGGAGAGGAAGATCTGCGACGTACGGTAAAGGACCTAAATACATTGAAAGATATTGATTTTGTTATCCTATCGGGCGATATTACTGAGTTTGGTGCTGATCATGAGTTAAAGCTGGCAAAGCGGATTTTGGACAGCCTGCAGCTGCCTTGGTATGTTATCCCGGGAAATCATGATGGAAATTGGTCTGAAAATGGAGCTAATACTTTTCGCACGGTGTTTGGTGGCGAAACCTTTTTCTTCAAACACAAAGGCTATGCATTTATTGGGACTAATTCAGGCCCGAATATGCGTATGAGCCCAGGTCAGATCCCACGTGAAAACTTGGTCTGGATGGATTCAATTTTTGCAGCGAATCCTGATAAGCAGCAGCCATTGATCTATATTAATCATTATCCGCAAGATTCATCTTTAAACAACTGGTTTGATGCCTTGAAAAGAGTTAAAACGAGGAATGTCCAGTTGGCCCTCTGCGGGCATGGACATGCCAATAAATTATACGATTGGGAAGGGATTCCGGGTGTCATGGGGAGATCAAACCTGCGTGCGAATAAAGAGGTCGGTGGTTATAATATCGTTACTATAGCTGATGGTAAAGCAAGTTATCAAGAGCGCAATCCCGGAATAGGAACGCAAGAGAAACCTTGGGTCGTCGTCCCTTTATTTAATCACCATTATGAAAATGAAACGGTAAGCTACCCGAGACCTAGCTATGCTGTAAATACAAAATTTGCGGATCAGGTTAAAGTTAACTGGACTTTTGAAGACGCGAGTGATATCGGCGCTGGACTGGCTGTTTATAAAAATAGCGTGATTACATCAAACACTGCGGGCGACATCTTTGCTCTTGATCTGAAAACAGGCAAAAAGCTATGGGCATACCGTACTGGTGGTAAAGTTTATTCTACTCCGGCTGTGTGGAAAGGGATTGTGGTGGCAGGTTCATCAGATCATGCAATTTATGCGGTAGATGCTCAGGATGGTAAGTTGCTGTGGAAGGTGCAGACGGAAAAAGCGGTCTTAGGTTCTCCGCTGCTACATGAGGGTGTGGCTTTTATCGGTGGTTCGGATGGTAAGTTTAGGGCGCTGGATATCAAGACTGGAGCTGTAAAATGGAGTTTTGATCAGGTCAAAGGATTTGTATCTACCTTGCCAACGTATTATTTAGGGAATGTAATTTTTGGCTCTTGGAGTAATGGATTCTATGCTTTAGATGTCAATACAGGCAAGCTTTCGTGGGAATGGAATAATGGACAGGCTAATCGGATGTTTTCTGCAGCAGCCTGTAACCCCGTGGGAGCAAATAATCGTGTTTTTGTGGTTGCACCGGATCGTTTCATGACAGCGCTGGATGCGAAAACAGGGGCGGTTATCTGGCGGGAAAAGAAAGATACCATTCGGGTGCGTGAATCTATGGGGCTTGCCGCAGATCATAAATTGGTCTATGTAAAGACGATGGATGGTGATCTTTTGGGTATTTCGGTTGCTGGTAACAGCATGAATGTTGCCTGGAGATCCAAGCTCAAATTGCCCTACGAATTGACACCTTCTGCTATTACAACCAACGGAAAATTGGTTTTTGTGCCGAGTCATTCGGGTTTGCTGTCTGGAGTTGACGCAAAAACAGGCGCTGTCGTATGGCAATATAAAATATCCAATGGAATGGTTAATCCGGTCGTGTTAAATGGAAGAAACACAGTGATAGCGAGTACGATGGATGGTAAAATAGTTTCATTACAGTTTTAAGCAATCGATTGAATTGATCTTTTTGAAAATAAATGCCTTGATATGATAAAAAAATGTCTAAACTTCTTAAATTTACGTCAAGCTTTTTTGCTTGTTTTTGCATGTTTTGTTTGTAACTTTGCGGAAGCACAGCAAAATGCTTGGATTAGAATAAACCAATTGGGCTATACTCCGGCGGGCAAGAAGGTCGCGGTATG
This sequence comes from Sphingobacterium sp., assembly GCA_022712315.1. Classification (GTDB taxonomy): domain Bacteria; phylum Bacteroidota; class Bacteroidia; order Sphingobacteriales; family Sphingobacteriaceae; genus Sphingobacterium. The sequence continues at coordinate 2,133 of JALAGS010000081.1, forward strand.
GGGCGGGAAATCAGTCAGGCAGCTTCGTTCTTTTGAAATTAAAAACGCACAAACGGGTAAAACGGTCTATGTACATCCTGTTGGAAAAGATTATGGGGCTTATGGTCCTTTTGTTCAGAGTTTTCGTTTTGATTTCTCCTCCATGCAGGATACGGGGCGTTTTTTTGTTCAGGCTGGAGATGTGAAATCACCAACATTCCGAATTGCTCGGGACGTCTATAAAGGGGCGGCAGATTTTGTATTGCGTTATATGCGGCAACAACGGACATTGTTCAACCCTTTTCTGAAAGATAGCTGCCATACACACGATGGGTTTGTACTTTATGGAGGAAAAGCTGGCATCCCGGATAGTTCGCATATCGATGCAGGTGGCGGCTGGCATGACGCCTCTGATTATCTGCAATATGCGACAACGTCGGCAAATGCTACATTTCATTTGTTAGCGGCTTACCGTGATTTTCCAAAGGTCTTTGGTGATCTGAAGCAAGCAAATGGTCTCGATGGAAAAAATGGCCGTGCTGATGTGCTGGATGAAGCAAAATGGGGGTTGGACTGGCTGTTGAAGATGCATCCCAAAGCGAATCAAATGTATAATCAGATTGGTGACGACCGGGATCATGCGAGCATGCGAATGCCAAAGGAAGATCCCTATTATGGACGTGGATTTGAAAGACCGGTGTATTTTATCGATGGCGAGCCGCAGCAACGCGGTAAGTTTATGAATAATACAACAGGGACAAGCTCTACTGCTGGTAAATTTAGCAGTGCTTTTCGCCTCGGTGCAGTGTTGTTTGACAAAGAAGATCGGAAGTATGCAAAGTTGCTGTCGAGGAAATCGGAAACGGCTTATGCCTATGCAATGATAAAACCTGGCGTGACACAGACGGTTTCTGTGAAATCGCCCTATATTTATGCAGAGGATAATTGGGTAGATGATATGCAGTTGGCTGCAGCAATGGGTTTTTCGACGACAAAAAAGGGAAAATTTGCACGGGAAGCCTTACAGTATGCCCGACAAGAAAAGATTACACCTTGGATGGTAAGCGATACTGCTGCACATTATCAGTGGTACCCTTTTATCAACCTTGGACACTATGAATTGGCAAAAGTATTAAAAGGACAAGATCGCGAGGAGATTGTTTCCTATTATAAGCAGGGCATCGAAGAGGTCAATCGGCGAGCCGAAAAAAATGCATTTTTTCGGGGAGTTCCCTTTATCTGGTGCAGCAATAACTTAACCGTCTCTTTTGCGATCCAATGCCTTTGGTATAAGGAACTGACGGGAGATGCATATTTTGACGAGCTTGCTCAGGCTAATTTTGACTGGTTATTTGGGACGAACCCCTGGGGAACGAGTATGGTATATGGTCTTCCATCTTGGGGCGATACGCCTGTTGATCCGCATTCGGCGTTTACCTTTCTAGGGAAACATCCAATCGATGGCGGTTTGGTTGACGGGCCTATTATGGCATCCACCTATCGCAATCTGATCGGTATCAAGTTGAATAATCCGGATAGCTATGCGGAGTTTCAAAGTGATCTGGCGGTCTATCACGATGATTACGGGGACTACAGTACCAATGAGCCGACCATGGATGGTACAGCTTCTTTGATTTATCTGCTGGCTTCAAAGGAAGGTAAGGCCATGGAGGAGCCCGCTGCAAAAAAGTAACAAGGGATATTTTTGGGGCTATTGTCCGGGGCGACTCGACAAAACAGAAGGTGGCCTTGGTGTTTACAGGTCATGATTTATCTGAGGGAACAGCAGAGGTATTGGCAAGTCTAAAAAATAATCAGGTTAAAGGTTCTTTTTTCCTGACAGGTGATTATCTCAGAAATCCCAGTTTTAAACCGTATGTGCGTCAGATGTTAAACGATGGCCATCGGGTTTCGGGACATTCTGATAAACATCTTTTGGTCAGTGACTGGGGAAGTAGGGATGAGCTTTTGGTTACGCGTGACTCTTTTGTCGCTGATCTGAAGGCTAACTTGAAAGCGTTAGAAAGTGAGGGAATTGATATGGCGGATATGGCTTATTATATTCCTTCCTATGAATGGTATACGAGTGAAACGGTAGATTGGGCAAGGACTGTTGGGTTATATTCTGTCAATTATACACCGGGAATACGGACAGCGGCTGATTATACTTATCCTGAAATGGGGATTCGTTATCTATCGTCGACTGCTATTCTCGACAATCTCTGGTCCTATGAGGCTCGATTTGGGCTCAATGGGTTTCTGATATTGATTCATATGGGCACCGATGATCGCCGGAAAGATAAATTGTATCATCATTTGGATGATATCATCAACATATTAAAGGGAAAAGGGTATGAACTAGTAGATGTACCCGATTTATTGAAATAAGAAATACAATATATACTAATAATGGTAAATACAACGGAGAAAGATTCGAATTATCAGGATTTGGACAAGATGTCTGTGCATGAGTTATTGACAAATATCAATAATGAGGATAAATCTGTGCCACTTGCGGTAGAGCAGGCTATTCCTCAGATTGAAGCATTGGTCAAAGTCACTGTGGAGAAAATGAAAGCTGGTGGTCGAACTTTTTATATCGGCGCCGGTACAAGTGGTCGTTTGGGGGTGTTAGATGCGTCTGAATTGCCTCCGACTTATGGCGTGCCATTTGAATGGATCATCGGGCTGATTGCTGGTGGGGATACCGCCATTAGAAAAGCGGTTGAATTTGCGGAGGATGATCTTGAGCAAGCCTGGAAAGATATGGAAGCGTATGATATTGATGAGAATGATGTTGTGATCGGTATTGCGGCTTCGGGAACCACGCCTTATGTGATTGGCGGCTTGAAAACGGCAAACGAAAAAGGGCTTGTTACAGGATGTATCGTCTGTAACGGGGGCTCTCCGATTGCGGAAGTTGCCCAATATCCTGTTGAAGTTATTGTTGGGCCGGAGTTTGTTACCGGTTCTACACGGATGAAATCGGGGACGGCACAGAAGCTTGTATTAAATATGTTCAGTACAGCAGTGATGATCCAGCTGGGCAGGGTTAAAGGAAATAAGATGGTCGATATGCAATTGTCAAACCATAAGCTGGTTGGCCGTGGTGTACGTATCATTATGGATCAAACCGGGGCACCAGAAGAAGAGGCGGCAGCTTTACTTGAACAATTTGGGAATGTGAGGCAGGCAATAGAAGCCTATCAGGCTACCCATTGAGCATAACCTACTAAAAAATCACCTATTTTAAAAACAAACTATGTCACCAGTAATATTATTATCTTTTATAATAATCTATTTTGCGGTTTTGCTTGCCGTAGCTCATTTCACCTCGAAGGGAGCTTCTGATAACTCTACTTTTTTTGTTGCAAACCGGAACTCTAAATGGTATATGGTTGCCTTTGGGATGATCGGCACTGCGCTATCTGGGGTAACTTTTATTTCGGTGCCAGGTGCCGTCGGTGCTTCCGAATTTAGCTATTTTCAATTTGTCCTTGGAAATGCGGTTGGCTTCGTTATTATTGCCTATGTATTGCTTCCGCTTTATTATAGAATGAACCTGACTTCCATCTATACCTATCTGGAAGAGCGTTTTGGGCACACGACCTACAAGACAGGTGCTGCTATTTTTTTGGTTTCCCGTACGATCGGTTCGGCATTTCGTCTTTATTTGGTCGCAATCGTATTGCAGCATTTTATTTTTGATGCCTGGAATGTACCTTTTGCGATTACAGTAGTTATATGTTTGGTGTTGATCTGGATGTATACCAATAAAGGTGGTTTAAAAACGATCATTGTAACAGATACCCTACAGACTACCTTTTTAGTGACTGCAGTGATTCTTTCCATCTATTTTATGGCGAAGGGATTGGATTTTGGTATTGTGGATACTTTCGAAGCTGTGAAAGAAAGTAGCTACTCCAAGATCTTTTTCTGGGATGATTTCGTTGGCAGTAAAGCAAATTTTTGGAAACAATTCTTGGGAGGGATTTTTGTGACCATTGCGATGACAGGGCTTGATCAGGATCTGATGCAGAAGAACTTATCGATGGGGACCATTAAAGAAGCGCAAAAGAATATGATCACCTTTACAAGTGTATTTGTGGTCATTAATATTTTCTTTTTAGCTGTAGGTGCTTTGCTGTATATCTATGCGGCTAAAAATGGAATTGATGTCACTCAACTGGCAACACGCGATTATTTATATCCGGAAATCGCATTAAACCACTTGGCTATTGTTCCGGCAATTATCTTTATGATGGGGCTTACGGCGGCTACTTTTGCAACAACGGATAGTGCGTTAACGGCGTTAACCACCTCCTTCTGTGTAGACTTTTTGAATTTCAATAAAAAGGAAAATCCTAATGATCCAGCTTTGATCAAACAGCGGAATTATGTACATTTTGGTTTTTCCATAGTGATGTTACTGGTTATTCTGATCTTCAAACTAATCAATAATGATTCGGTTGTAAATGCCATCTTTACGGCGGCGAGTTATACTTATGGGCCTTTATTGGGATTATTTGTTTTTGGGATTTTTACAAAATATGCGGTACGTGATAAAGTGGTTCCTTATATCTGCGTACTTTCGCCTACAGTATTGTTTTTACTTAAAACCTATGTTATTGAGGTGTATACCCCTTATGTCATTGGATTGGATCTGATTATCATTAACGGCTTTATCACTTTTGTGATGCTTTTGATCAGCTCCCCGGGTAAGGCCAGTGAAAAAGCATTGTCGCACAACTAGTGCTTTTTAACTATAAAAATTTTCTCCATGGTTGGGCAATGTAAATACAAGTATTGATTTTGATTTGTACGTATAGAAAAATTAAGTTAAGTTTGATATACTTAGTTTTTCTGTACGTATGTATCATAGCATAAATGAGACTACGGAATTTATCCGTAGAAAGATTGGAGATTTTACTCCAGAATTTGGTATCATCCTAGGTACTGGGTTAGGTAAGTTGGTTGATGAAATTGAAGTCGAGTATCAGCTGATGTATTCCAATATACCTAATTTTCCTATTTCAACTGTTGAATTTCATTCTGGCAAGCTCATTTTTGGAAAACTGAGCGGGCGCAATGTGGTCGCTATGCAAGGGAGATTGCATTACTATGAAGGTTACGATATGCAGCAAATTACATTTCCGATCCGTATCATGAAGGTTCTGGGAGTGCAAAAATTGTTTGTTTCCAATGCAGCGGGATCGCTAAATTCCGAGGTGAGAAAAGGTGATCTCGGGATTATTGAAGATCACATCAATTTATTGCCAGACAATCCGCTTCGCGGACAAAATCTGGCTGAGTTTGGTCCACGATTTCCAGATATGAGTGAACCTTATAACCGCAAGATGATCGATCAGGCTCTTGAAATTGCAGCCAAGCACGCTATTGTCGCGCGAAAGGTTGTTTATGTTTCTTCTGCTGGTCCTAACTTGGAGACAAAAGCGGAATATCGCTATATGCGTCTGATCGGTGGCGATGTGGTCGGCATGAGTACCGTCCCTGAAGTTATTGTTGCTAATCATATGGCTCTTCCAGTATTCGCTATTTCTGTTGTTACGGATGAAGGATTTCATGAACAGCTTAAACCCGTATCATTGCAGGAAATTGTCAGTGTTGCCGAGAAAGCGGAACCTAAAATGACATTAATTTTGAAAGAATTAATAGCTTTGCAATAAATTGCATTTTCATGTGTCATCTTTGACGGAGAAGGTAGGTAGATTTGTGGGTATTGAAAAGTAATTTGTTCATTTAGGTGAATTTAGCTTTTTTGGTTTTTATATAATTTTAGATGAAGTTGATCGTACGCATACTTGCCGCATGGTGTGTTTTATTTATTTATTCCATGGATGTCATTGCGCAGAGCAAAGAGGATTGGAGCAGTGCATTGGATTCGGCGCGAGCTAAGGAGGATGGAAAGAAGGATTCCGTTATCCTGTCTGCGAAATATATTCGATATGCAACATTGGATATGTTAAAAAAAGCAACTTATACCCGGCAGATTGATACGTCACATCATAATTATCAATATTATAATCCGCAGAATTTACCTTGGAACCCCAGTGTGAATCTTGGTTCCTATGGTCTGGCTACGCGGGACCTATTATTCCAGCCTAAAAAGACCATTGGCTTCCAGTCTGGTTTTACCGCATTGGAACGTTATTTATTGAATCCAGATTCGGTTCAATATTTTAGAGCTCGGGCTAGGTATTCCGAATTGTCGGCGGTGGGTTTCTTCTTTAATGATCAGGTCTTTCGGGCAAGGGTGGCCCAGAATATCAATTCCCAATGGAATATGAATGTCGACTTCCATTCGACTAAAACTGATGGATATTATTTAAATCAGAATTATTCAGACTTAAAAGCTTCGATAGCCTCCTGGTATGAGTCAAAAAATAATCGATATAACCTTTTGATCAACGCTGTGTTTAATCGCTTGGATGCGATGGAGAATGGTTCAATCATTGAAAATCTACCATTTGCTCCTGAAAATAGACAGGCTCCAAATCGTTTTATTACTAAGTTTCAGGATGCAACCAATACGAAGATTCCTCGATCTAAATGGTGGGATAATTCGTTTTTCCTAAGGCAGTCACTTTATTTGGGACGATTGGATACGATCGATAAAGGGAAACCAACGATGGAGATCCGACCAACCAATAGCATGGCTCATAATACACGTTTTCGAAGACAGACTTATAATTTCTTCAAAAACATGGATGATGGGAATGCTGTTTTGCCATACAATAATAAGGCCTTAGCGTTGAATAATGACAAGACCCTGATTACAAATGTTTCCAATGAATTTGAGTACAACTTTTTTCTCCGGGGGAAGTCGGTGTTTAAGAACGAAGCAAAATTGAATGTAGCCTTTCAGCACGATATGAACTGGGTAGAGCAAAATCAACTGGATTCAAATCGATATTATAATAACTCTACGGCCTATCCGCAGCCTCTTAAGAAATTACCGGATAGCACGACATTTGATCGTTTTTATCAAAATGGCATCTTGAAAGGCGAACTAGGCTATAAGTTTTCAGATCGTCTTGATTTTAGTTTAAAAGCCAATCAGATTGTATTTGGTCATAACTTTGGGGATTTCCTATATGATGCTAAAGTGGATATCGCTATGGGTGATAAAATCGGAAAGGTGACGTTATCAGCTTATTCGCAGAATAAATCGCCGGAGATGGTTTTTGAGAATTTAAATTATACCTATGGAAAATGGAATGATCTGGATCTTAAAAAAACGAAAATTCAGAACCTTGGCTTTCAATATGCCAATCCGATGCTTGGCTTTCACGGTAAGGTCGAATATTTTCTGATGAATAATTATACCTATTTCGAAGAGCTGTCCAATCCACAAAACGATCCTAAAAAAGATAAGTGGATTATTCCGACGCAATTGGATAAGGCCAATTTGTTGAAAGTAACTGTCGGCCAAAAATTTAAATTAAACCATTTTACATTAGATAATCTTGTTGTTTACCAAAAGACCGATCAACAGGATGCATTGGCGATTCCGGAGCTATATACTTGGCATAGTTTGTATTACAGTAATCTTTTCTATAAAGTTATCGACTATAGTATTGGTCTGGATGCGAAGTTCAATACACCTTATGCAAATCCGAATTATTCGGTTGGTACCGGACAATTTTACAATGCATATAAGCAGATCGAGTTTTCGACATATCCAATCATGGATTTATGGATTACGGCAAACATACAACGTGTAAATATGTTTTTGAGCTATAATTTTTTAAACCAGAACTTCTATCCACATGGATACTACACGGTCCGGCGTTATCCGATGAATACCGCCAACTTTAGATTTGGTATTTCGTGGAAGTTCTATGATTAAAAATTATTTCGGTGTTTCTTAGCTTGTTGTGATCGTTAGGGCATAAAATCTTGTAAAATAATTTTGAGAATAGAATTTTTAAGCTATATTTGCACACGCAATTAGGGAACGGCGTTCTTTAAAAAAGTATGGAGGCTTAGCTCAGCTGGTTCAGAGCATCTGCCTTACAAGCAGAGGGTCACAGGTTCGAATCCTGTAGCCTCCACAAAGCATCATTAATTGGTGCTTTTTTTTCGTTAGGGGGTTTAGCTCAGCTGGTTTAGAGCACTACCTCGACAAGGTAGGGGTCACTGGTTCGAACCCAGTAATCCCCACAATAAAAAAAGCGTTCATCACGAACGCTTTTTTTATGTATTGAACTTGCCGTAAAATTAAAACTCCCCGATCAGCTGTTCAATCTGACCAGGGAACCTCTAGTGTTTATTTTCTTCTTATTTCCGTTTCTTGCCTAATTTAATGCCATAGCCTGTTGTCCACTCGATAAAGTCGGCTTTACCACCGTGGGCTTTAATAGAGACGCCGGCAAAGAAATCTTTGTAAACTTTATAGCGTACGCCTGCTCTTAGGTACACAGGCATGCTCTCGCCATTAAATTCGTTGCGGTGGAGGTAGACGCCCACATTTCCGTTGATATACAACCTGGAGTTTAGGACATGATCAATGTAGAATGCCGGGCCGTAGGAAAATAAGGCGGAAAATTTGCCTGCTTTATCGCCTGCAACCTTCTCATCATTTCCGCTGGCTGAATAAAATGCATCAAACCCGGCGCCAAGGCGCCATTTATAGCCCAAATGTCTGCTATAGTATGCGCCCAAAGTCGATTTGAAATATTGGCTATCATGTTCCCGGTCAATTTGTTTAAAACCAAAGGCGTAATTGAAATGAAGCTCCTCTGTTTTCTCCATTTTAGGAATACTACTTTTTCTATAATCAAAGGGCCTATTTGTTGGTGTATAAGAAACGGATAGACTTAAAGGAACAAGGTTTATTCCTGTATTGGGTAATGCTAAAGCGCCATTGCTGAAATGGTGAAAAGCTGCACCGGCACCGACCTGGAAATGCTTGTTTAACCGGTAGTTGGCCTGCAGTCCAAAATCAATAAAAACATTGTTTTTGCTACCTATCAGTAAGTTAAAAGGATTGTCTTCCTCGTTATAGGGATTGAATCTGCCGGAAAGACCAAGTGCAATCCGATAGTTGAAATTCCATCTCGAATTTACTTTTGGCCTAATGGGAATGGCGACAAAGCCGTAGGCTGCAAATGGCCGTCCGAGGTGTTCCTGGCCAAAAGTGCTGCTGTAGATTCCGATACCATATATGGGATAGTTGTATAGCTCATGATAAATGCTCTTGAGTGAGTCCTGAAACTGCGTTTGGAAACCAATACGGAAATTAAGCCCACTATAATAAGAATCTGCGAGAGTTTCTTTGGAGCGTTCATTGAATTTGAGTTCGCCTCCGCTTTCATGTTCAAGCTGAAATATAAGTCTCGTCTTGGCAGGGGTACGGCTTTGTAAAGTGTCTTTCGGATTTTCTATTCGGGGTGTGACCTGTGCAATGGTACGAAAGGAGATTAGTGCCAGAGTCACAAAAGCAAGTATTCTTGATCTCATGAAATAAAACGTTAGCGTTTTTTAAATTTTTTGCAAAAATAACAATGATAAATCATTGTAACAATATTATTTAAACAGTAGGGAAATCGAGTTAAAAAAAGCCGTTTTTTAGCTAAATCCTGTCAGTCGGTAGCAAGAGTGTTGGCAGCACTTAAGCATCACGATGTCAAATGGGTAAATAATTGTTGTTTATGTCTTTATTGTATTGCATATAAAAAGCAATTTATCTATGTTTGAGGTGAAAAGAAAAAGGAAATATGATTAAAAACCTATTTAAAATTACTGCTGTTACGTTTGCACTAACAACAGCAGGGGGTGCTTTGTTTGCCCAGAACACCAAATTTGATTGGAAAGAAGCATCTGAAGGTGGGTACACCTACAAGTACGTAACCAATGACCCTACTCATTCGCGGTTTTATAAGCTAAAGAATGGCTTAACTGTGATTTTGAGCCCTACCAAAAAAGAACCACGTATCCAAACGTACATTGCTACTAAAGCGGGGAGTAAGACCGATCCGAAAGATCACACCGGTTTGGCCCATTATCTGGAGCATATGTTATTCAAAGGAACCGATAAATTTGGATCTAAAGACTGGGCAAAGGAAAAGCCTTTGTTGGACCAGATTGATGCGCTTTATGAAAAATACAATGGTACAACAGATGAAACAGAACGGAAAGCAATCTACAAGGAGATTGACAGGGTGTCTGGGGAAGCGGCCAAATATGCTATTGCCAATGAATACGATAAATTGATGGCATCCATGGGGGCTGAAGGTACAAATGCTTTCACTTCGTTTGAGCAGACTGTATATCAGGAACAAATTCCGAGCAATGTGATGGATAAGTATCTTGCTGTACAGGCTGAGCGGTTTAGATATCCGGTATTGCGCCTATTTCATACGGAGCTTGAAGCTGTTTATGAAGAGAAAAATATCAGCTTGGATAAAGATAATCGTAAGGCTGTGGAATCGATGTTTTCAGCAGCTTTTCCCAATAATAATTACGGAAAACAGACGACTATTGGTACGGTAGAACATCTCAAAAACCCGTCGTTAAAAGCGATTCGTGAGTATTTCCATACATATTACGTTCCTAATAATATGGGAGTTATTATGTCGGGGGATTTTGATCCGACCGAAGTCGTGAAAAAAGTGGATAAGAGTTTTGCTTTTATGCAGGCGAAAGAGGTTCCGGCTTATACTTTTGATGCGGAGAAACCAATTTTGACACCTGTTGTCCGTGAGGTAAAAGGTCCGGATGCTGAATTTATGCTGATGGGATTCCGTTTTCCCGGGGCTGCAACGAAGGATGCCCGTATGCTTAATTTGATGAGTCAGATTTTGACCAATGGATCGGCAGGTTTGATTGATCTGGATTTGGTAAAAAATCAAAAATTGCTGGGAGCAGGGGCTTTCCCTTATGTACTGAAAGATTATTCTTTGCTCTTGTTGCAAGGTAACCCTGGTCAGGGGCAGAGCCTGGAAGAAGTGCAACAGTTGTTGCTTCAGGAGCTTGCAAAACTGAGAAAGGGTGAGTTTTCGGATGATTTGATCACGGCCATTGTGAATAACGCGAAGAAAGACGAAATCAAGCAAAATGAAAGTTATGGTGACCGGGCTGAATCATTGATGGATGCCTTTACTTCTGGCCAGGATTGGGCGTCTGTGGTGGGTTATTCGGATGAGTTGAACAAGATCACCAAGCAAGATGTGGTAGATTTTGCTAACAAATACCTGAATGACAATAACTATGTTGTGGTGTATAAACGCAAGGGAGTTGATAATAATGTTGTTAAAGTTGTTAAACCTGAAATTACTCCTGTAACGGTCAATCGTGATGACCAGTCTGATTTCTTGAAGAGGGTAGAAGCAATGCCAGAGGATAAGATTCAGCCAGTATGGGTCGATTACAATAAAGATATTCAGAAAGCTACTGCGAATGGTCTGCCTGTGCTTGCTGTAAAGAATTCAGATAATGAGCTGTTCTCGCTGTCATATCGTTTTGATGTTGGAAAATGGAGCAATAAATTACTTTCTTTAGCTGCGGGTTATCTCGAATTTTTGGGCACAAAAGACAAGTCCAGTGAGCAGTTTAGCAAGGATTTTTATCAATTGGCTTCTGATTTTTCAGTGTCTGCAGGAAATGAAGAAACGATGGTGTCGATTTCAGGTTTGAATTCAAACTTTATAGCTACACAGAACTTGATACAAGACTTGTTGCGTAATTGTGTTGTGGATCAGGAGGCTTTCAAAATGTATATAGCCCGTCTAAAAAAGGCGAGGGCAAATGCGAAGGAAAACAAAGGGGCTATTATGGAGGGTTTAAAGTCTTATGCGAAATATGGTGCTAAAAACCCGTTTAACAATGTGTTTACAGATGCAGAGCTGGATGCTTTAAAAGCTGAGGATCTGGTGAAGGCATTGCATGATTTGGCTAATATGAAACATACGATGCTTTATTTTGGCCCATTAACTGCTGCAGAATTTGTGGCAAAAGCGAAGCCTTTGAAAGAAGGTGCTGGAGCTTACGTCGATGCGAAAAAAGGGGTGGTATTTGCTGAGTTGCCAACCAGCAAGAACCAAGTTCTTTTTGCTAATTTCGATATGAAACAAGCTGAAGTATTTTGGTATAGAAGTTCAGGTGTATACAGCAACGCGCTGACACCGACAGTTTCTCTATTTAATAATTACTTTGGTGGCGGAATGGGAAGCATTGTTTTTCAAACTATCCGTGAATCGAAAGCATTGGCTTATTCAACGTATGCGTATTACGGACAGCCTTACAAAAAAGAAAATCATTATACAGTAGGAGCTTACGTCGGAACACAGGCCGATAAATTTAACGATGCGATCAAAGGGATGAATGAGTTGTTGGATCTGTTGCCAGAAAGCGCAAAAGGTCTAGATATTGCAAAAGTAAGTTTGGAAAAATCAATTGCCAGTGAGCGCGTATTGAATGCTTCTATTTTGGGGAGCTATTTGGCGGCACAACGTTTAGGAAATGCGACTGATATTCGTAAAGTTATCTATGAGCAGGCACCAAAATTAACGTATGGTGATCTAAATACTTTTCACAAGAAAGAGATGAGTCAAAAACCATATGTTTACTGTATTGTAGCAAAAGAAGAAAGTATTAAACCAGAGGATCTGGCAAAATTGGGTGAGGTGAAAAAACTGGACCTAAAAGAGATCTTTGGTTATTAGCCTTGAAGCATTAGTTTTTCATTTAGCAATTTTAGAGAAGCCTTCAGTGTTTACTGAAGGCTTCTTTTGTATAAGGAGTCCGGAATGCCGTTGTTCTTTAATACGCTGTTCGCTCTTTACAAACTTCATTAAATTATAATCAACTAACTATCGTGATTACCATAGCCTAGGTTTAAAATCGAATAATCTCTTCGATCTGCTCGTTGACAAATTGCAGGGTGTCTTCTTTAAACAGTTGGCCTTCGGCATTTAATTCGTTCTGTACATTAGGCAGAAAGATTTTGAGTGGAAGAACGTGCATCCTTAAGTAGTGGCATATGCCAGTCAGGTGATCGATACCGCGGAGGTTGCCATAGCGTCCTGAAGATAGTCCGACCAATGCAACTTTCTTGTGGTAAAAACTAATCGGGAATGTGCAACAATCGATAAAGAGTTTAAGTGCTCCAGGTATGCTTCCATTATATTCAGGTGCGATGAAAATAAATAGTTCAGCTTTACTGACCTTCTCTTGAATAGGTTCAAATGCGGGACTTCTTTTTCCGTAAAGATCTGTTTCCAAAATGTTTGCTGGTAGATCTTCCAAAGAAAAGATGTCGCTTTCAATTGACTTACGGTCAAGTAATTGCTGGTAGCATTTTGCTATTTTTAACGTCTTACTATGGGGACGGTTTGTTCCGGATATTATTAAAATCATTGTGTTGTTGATACTTATAAAAAGCGCAGTTTCAAAGTGGATACATATCTTGTTTTTTCGTATCTTAGCATCCTGAGGATATGTGCTTTCGATCAATCAAAAGTACGAAATATGCTGAACTTGTTCTGTTAATTTGAATTGCGGATAAAGATTTTGGCAAATTGATCTTCAAAAAAGTGAAATGTAGGATTAAATCACATTTTAATTAAGAAAGGTTTTCATTCAAGATGGGAAAAGTAATCGCAATCGCAAATCAAAAGGGTGGGGTCGGAAAAACCACAACGTCAATTAATTTGGCGGCTAGTTTGGCGGTTTTAGAATATAAAACATTGTTGGTCGATGCGGATCCTCAAGCAAACTCTACTTCTGGGATTGGCTTTGACCCTCGTACAATCAGCGCAAGTGTATACGAGTGTTTAGTGAATGATCTGGATCCCCGTGAGGCTATCCAGTCAACAGAAACACCAAATTTAGATCTTTTACCTGCTCATATCGACTTGGTGGGGGCAGAAATTGAGATGATCAATATGCATGAAAGGGAGTACAAGATGAAAAAAATCTTGGATCAGGTGAAACAGGATTATGATTTTATTATCATTGATTGTTCTCCTTCCTTAGGCTTAATTACAATCAATGCGTTGTCTGCTTCGGACTCTGTCATCATTCCGGTACAGTGCGAATACTTTGCTCTTGAAGGACTTGGTAAGTTATTGAACACAATTAAAATCGTTCAGAACCGTTTAAATACTAGTTTGGAGATCGAAGGGATTTTGTTAACCATGTATGATGTCCGTTTGAGACTATCAAATCAGGTTGTTGAGGAAGTGAAAACGCATTTCACGGATTTAGTTTTTGATACGATTATTCAGCGAAATACCCGTTTGAGCGAAGCCCCAAGCTTTGGAATTTCTGTTATCATGCATGATGCTTCTTGTAAAGGGGCAATCAATTATTTGAATTTGGCGCGTGAGATCCTACAGAAAAATGGGCATCTTAATGAAATGAATAAAACAGTAACCGCATAATATGGCAGCACATCAGCGTAAAACAGGACTGGGAAGAGGCTTAGGTGCGCTATTAAACGATAGTGTAGAAGTTCCTGCTAAGAGTAATCAACAAGTGGAGGAGGCTCCTTTGGTGAATCCAACTACTGTAAAGACAACAAAAGAGAATGGTAGTATTAGCCATGTTCGTGTAGAAGAAATATCTGTCAACCCTTTTCAACCGCGTACAGAATTTGATCCGGTTGCCTTACAGGAGCTGTCGGAATCCATTATTTTACAGGGTTTAATTCAGCCGATTACCGTACGTAAAATTTCGGACGGCAATTATCAGCTGATTTCTGGGGAGCGACGTCTCCGCGCTTCACGTCTGGCCGGAATCAACGAAATACCGGCTTATATCCGTACAGCCAATGATCAGCAGATGCTGGAAATGGCCTTGATTGAGAATATTCAGCGGGAGAACTTAAATGCGATTGAAGTAGCCTTGAGTTTTCAGCGCATGATTGAGGAATGTAATTTAAAACAGGAAGAGTTGGGTGAGCGTGTCAGCAAAAACCGATCTACCGTTACAAATTATCTTCGTTTATTAAAACTTCCACCGGTCATCCAAGCGGCAATACGTGATGGGGCATTAACGATGGGGCATGCCCGTGCATTGATTAACATTCCTGAAGTCGACAAGCAGCTTTATATCTTTAAGTTGATTATTGATCAGGGACTATCGGTACGTAAGGCGGAGGAATTGGTCCGAGAGTTGCAAAAAGGTGGTAAGAAAAAAGCGGGCAAAGATAAGGCTCCGATGTCTTTTCAACTACAGAAAATTGAAGATGATTTGGCATCGAAATTTTCTTCTCGTGTCAAATTGAATCTGAAGAGCACAAAAGGAAAGGGTGCCATTGAGATCCCTTTTGAGTCGGAGGATGATTTAAGTCGCATTCTTGAATTGTTAGATTGGTAATATGGCCAAGTTAATAAGCTTGATATTTGCGGTGTTTATGTTGGCGGTGGTACATGGGCAGACAGTGGATACAATTCCTAAGAAGCAGGTAGCGCCAGTCAAAATAGATAGCATAAAGCAAAAAGCGGCACAGGATACCGTAAAGAAAGAATCTCGGAAAGAACGTAAAAAACGGGAGAAGGAGGAGGCTAAAGCGAAAGAGAAGGTTGTGTTCAAAGATTCGACTCGTTTGGCTATCGAAGCAAAAAATAAGCAAGCGTGGAAACGTTCCTTGGTCCTTCCTGGATGGGGACAATATACAAATGGTGGAGTTTGGTGGATAAAGGTGCCTGCAATCTATGGCGGGTTAATAACAACTGTACTTGTTTTTGATTTTAATAATCGTTATTATAAAGAACTGTTGGGCGTATTGCAGGACAAGGCTCTTGGTAGACCAATTGATCCTTATTATGTTGGTATTTCGGACCAATCTATTATACGTGCGAAGGATAACGCGCGGCGAAATAGGGATCTGATGGTGTTACTTACACTTGGAGTCTATGGTCTTAATGTTGCTGAAGCCTATATTGACTCTATGCTTAAATATCGTTGGAGTATTGGTGACGACAAACCCAAAAAGACCGCTTTCTTAATTGGACCAACCCTAATGGATGCCAGTCTGGCGTCGGGAACTTATTCGTTTAAACCTACGGTAGGACTTAAATTGACAATGAAATTCAATTAAAATTTCGTGTTTCTAGGAACGCATTTCGACTGGAAAGGACTGTTAATCATAGTTTGTATAATTTGTCTTTCAGTGACTATTGTGCATATCTTCGCTTGTTAAGATCGATGTTTGTAGTTTTTAAACATGGGTATTTCATTGAAATTTTTTAATTTTAAAAATAAACTATACTTTTTTCTAAATATATGAACATCATTCTCTTGGGATATGGCAAAATGGGGCAAATTATCGAAAGATATGCACTGAAAAGAGGCCATCAAATTTTTTTAGTTGTCGATGAACATAATCGTCCTAACCTGACTGCTGATGATATTAAGGGAGCTGATGTCGCCATAGACTTTAGTGTGCCTTCTGCAGCACTAGATAATATGAATCTTTGTCTCGAGGCGGGGGTGCCTATTGTAGTCGGAACAACGGGTTGGTATGACCAACTGGAGGATGTTAAAGCGAAGTGCTTAGCGGCTGATGGTTCCATTTTGTATGGATCTAACTTTTCCATCGGTGTGAATGTATTTTTCCATATCAATAGAATGTTGGCGAAGGCATTACAGCCGTACAAACAATATGATGTTCAGGTAGAGGAAATTCACCATATCCACAAATTGGATGCACCCAGCGGTACGGCAATTACCATCGCTGAAGGGATATTGGATAATAGCGATGTAAAGACCAACTGGGTGAATACAGTTGTTGGTGAGCAAGATGAAATTATTCCAAAACCACAGGAGCTTTTAATAGAAAGTCATCGTATCGAAGAAGTTCCGGGAACACATACGGTACTGTACAGTTCTGAGGTTGACCAAATAGAATTTAAACATACTGCACATAGCCGTGATGGGTTTGCCTTAGGTGCTGTCGTTGCTGCTGAATGGTTGAATGGCAAAAAAGGGTTCTATCAAGTTACCGAAATTTTTGATTTTAATAAATAGTACTAATAAGTAGATTATGGGCTTAATTATATTTGCGGTTTTAACAGCAATATCGGGATATGGATTGTGGCAATTGTTTGTTAAAGCTGGCAGAAATGGCTGGGAAGCGATCGTGCCTTTTTATAGCCAGTATATTCAGGCAAAGTTGACGGGAAGACCTACATGGTGGGTAATTTTATTGCTGATTCCAATTGTCAATGTCTTTGTTTTCTATAATCTTTATCTTGATTTTATCCATTGTTTTGGAAAACGCCGTTTTTGGGAAAATGCAGCTGCCGTTTTAGTTCCTTTTATTGTTTTGCCTATGTGGGCAAAGGACAATAATGTGCGTTTTTTGAATGGTTTATATGCAAAAAATTTAAAGGCCGCTAGTCAAGAAGGTATCGAACTGACAGAGGAGAAACGTGCCGAAATTGCACTTGAATCTTATAAAGATTATAAAATTAAATATCCGTACAAGAAATCCATGGTACGGGAATGGGCGGATGCCATAGTATTTGCAACTGTAGCCGCGTCGCTTATTCGTGGCTTTTTAATCGAGGCTTATATGATTCCGACAGGATCGATGGAACGTACCTTGTTGATTGGGGATTTTCTATTTGTCAGCAAGTTGAATTATGGCCCACGGGTTCCTAATACACCGATTGCTTTTCCTTTTGCACATCATACAATGCCCATTACTGGAGGGAAAGCATATTCTGAACTGATCGAACTACCTTATAAACGTCTGCCAGGATTTCAAAAGATTGAACGCAATGATGTTGTTGTTTTCAATTTTCCTGCTGGTGACACTGTCGCGCTGGAGAACCAAAATGCAAGTTATTATGATCTTGTTCGGGCTTATGGCTGGCAGACTGTCAATTCGCAGTTTACGATCCAGGCGCGGCCGATTGATAAACGGGAGAATTATATTAAACGTTGCGTCGGACTGCCGGGTGATAAGATTTTTATGAAGGATGCCAAACTTTTTGTGAATGATCAACCTGGATTTGATCCTCCTGAAAGCCAGTTGGACTATCTCGTATTAACGGATGGTACACCATTAAATATGGATAGGTTAAGAGAGTTGCGAATTGAAGCCGTGGGTGGCGATCAGCAACCTGGTGTTTATCAGTTGTTCATGACAAAAGATGAATTGGCTATTGTAAAATCTTGGTCGAACGTCAAAGAAATCAGGAGAAGTCCTGTTGGCGAAGGGGCTTACCCGTACGATCCACAATACAAGTGGGATTTTGATAATTTTGGACCGATTTTAATCCCGAAGAAAGGGTGGACAGTCGCGTTAAATGCGCAGACTCTACCGATTTATGAAAGAGCGATCCGTGTTTACGAGAATAACAAGCTCGAAAAGCGATCGGATGGGATCTATATCAATGATATTAAAGCAGACCATTATACATTTAAAATGGATTATTTTTGGATGATGGGTGATAATCGCCATAATTCGCTCGATTCAAGAGGCTGGGGATTTGTTCCCGAAGACCATGTGGTCGGAAAGGCTTTATTTACTTGGATGAGCTGGGATGAGATTGGTACAGGGCTTTCGAAAATTCGCTGGAACCGTATCTTTAAAGGAATTCATTAGTCCTTGTCAATCAGCAATAGCGCCTCCTTATCCGGAGGCAATAAAAAGGGCTTTCACTGAGAAAGCCCTTTTTTTCTGAAAGTGTGTTTGTTTCTATTTGCATGAGAAAACCTTCGTGATTTCGCTTTTATAGCTGCTAGTAGCTGCGAAAGTACGAAGGTTTTAATTGATATTTTTTGCCGTTCTCTAAATAACAGGCTGTTGACTGATTAGGACCAGTCTTGACCCAACGTTGTATTACTTCAAACAAGCTAGGTAACGTTTGATCGTTTCCTCTAATCCTAGGTATAGTGCATCTGAAATGAGGGCATGGCCTATGCTTACTTCCAGAAGCTCAGGGATATGCTGGTTGAAATATTGCAAATTATTGAGATCAAGGTCATGGCCTGCATTTAAACCTAATCCGACTTCGCGTGCTTTTAACGCAGCTTTGAAATAGGGTTTTATCGCAAGTTCCTTGTCGAAGCCATACTCCGAGGCAAATCCTTCCGTATAGAGCTCAATGCGATCTGTTCCTGTTTCAGCAGCGGCTTCTACCATTTCTTCAACTGGATCGACAAAAATTGAAACGCGTATACCTGCATCTTTAAACAATTTGCACATATCTTGTAGATAGGCTTTATTTTTTATGGTATCCCAGCCATGGTTAGAGGTTAACTGTCCTTCGGCGTCGGGTACCAATGTCACCTGTGCGGGTTTATTGGCCAGTACAAGATCAACGAATTTTTGCTCTTGGCAGTTTCCTTCGATATTGAGCTCGGTCTGAATGTTCGCTTTGAGGTCAAAGACATCCTGATAACGGATATGTCGTTCGTCTGGTCTAGGGTGTACAGTGATACCTTGAGCGCCAAAACGTTCGCATGCTAGTGCTGCCGATAGAAGATTTGGATTGTTACCGCCTCTTGAATTTCGCAGCGTAGCGATTTTATTGATATTTACTGAAAGTCTAGTCATTTTCCTGTATGTTATGCTGTAAAAATACAAATAATATCTATTTTTTTTTAACTTGCATATATGGATGGAATCGACTATAGCCTCTTTAGCGGCTTTCGCTTATTGGACGTTATTGATATCATATTGGTAGCGATCATTATCTACTATATCTATAGTTTGATCAGAGGGACTATTGCTGTAAATATTCTGATTGGTGTTGCGCTGTTTTATGGCGTCTATATTGTTGTCAAGCAGATGCACATGCGTTTGCTGACCGAGATATTTGGAGGTTTTATATCCGTAGGGTCTATTGCATTGATTGTCGTCTTCCAACAGGAAATCAGGCGGTTTTTGCTGCATGTTGGGAAGAATATCTCCATGAAGCGGAAAAAAGTTTTTTGGTCGTTTATCGGAAATAAGAAAGCTATACAAAAGGATTTAACAGAAGACTTGAAACCGGTTATCGAAGCGTGTAGAAGCATGTCGCGTACACGTACAGGGGCTTTATTGGTCTTTTCAAAATATTTTGATGAGGAATATTATCAGAGTAGTGGCGAGTATATCGATGCACATATCTCCAAGCGTTTGATTGAAAGTATATTTCATAAAAATAGCCCTTTACATGATGGTGCAGTCGTTATTGTTGATTTTAAGATTATGACGGCTTCCTGTGTATTGCCATTATCCGATAGCGAGGATTTACCGTTGCAGTTCGGTCTACGACATCGTGCCGCAATTGGAGTAACGGAAATATCGGATGCGATCGCTGTTATTGTTTCCGAAGAAACTGGCGAAATATCTTTTGCGAAAGACGGAAACGTTAATATGAACGTTTCACCGGAAGAACTTGAGCAATTGCTAAAAGATGAGCTATAAAAAGAGGGCGTCTAAAAAGTAAAAACAAACTCTCTGAGAATTGGATATTTGAAAAGTTGCGGTATAGGAATATCAAGAAAAACGGGGCTGTCCAAAAAGGTTGGATAGCCCCGTTTTTATGTCTAAATAACCTATTTTTTTGCGGCGTTAATCACTTGTGTATTTAATTTGATGTATTCACCATTTTTATCTGCTGTGGCAACTTCAAGACCTTTCGTTGCTGTTTCTATTGCGCCTTTTTTATCGCCAGCTTTTAATTGCGCTTTTGCTTTCCAGTAAAGGACGTGAGCAGCTTTGGGTTGTGCTTTGGCAGCTTCGTCAAACCAGTTTAGGGCTTTGTTCAGATCTAAGTTATTATTAAAGTAATATTGAGCTGCAGCAAAATAAGGTTTTTTCTCTCCTTTCATCGCTTCGTCAATGGAAGCTAATATTTTAGCCTGCTGATTGACTTTGAGGTCAACCTTTACTGACGTTTTTTCCCAGGCAAGATTCAAGACAGCACCTGTAGGAGTAACGTTGTCAAATGAGACTGTAAAAGTTTCCACTGGGCTTGTTAAGGCTTGAGGTTTAACATTGAAGCGTAAGGCATCTTCGGCCTCCTTATAGGTATATGCGCCCCATTGTTTTGTGTTTTTACTGATGATGATGGTCCATTCCGATTTGTTGGGGATCGTGAAAAGAGCATAGGTTCCAGCAGATAGCTTATGTCCATTCAACGTAACATCACCTTCAAAGGTTAATGTGGTATTTGTATTTGCGCCTGTGCGCCATACTTCGTTATAAGGAACAAGATCGCCAAAAATCTTACGACCATTCATGCTCGGTCTGCTGTAATTAAGGGTTACGTTTTCAATACCTAATCCCTGCGTAACAGTTTGGGCACTGCTTGCTGCAGGAAGCTTAAGCTGAGCAAAAGATTCGTTGGCCGTAAACATCATTGTTGCGGCAATGGCAATTGCAAAAAGATTCTTTTTCATCTGTATCATTGTTTGTTTTATATTCAGTTTGACCAGCTTAATATGCCAATGATAGGCCCTTGACCCGGGGCTATGTTGTGCAAGAAAAATATAAAGCCTGATTAAAATAGTGCTATATCTACTAGCTGATGTGCAATATGTTTGTGCTATTGCATCTATCTTCTAAAAATAGGAAGAATTTTAAGAAAAAAGGGCATCTATTTTTTTAGATGCCCTTTTTTCTTAAGCTGTAAAAGTTATTTCTATTAGTTCGTTTTACCAACTTTATGTCCTGCTATAGAAAAATACATAATGTATAGGTACCCTGGAACCATTGCATAAAGAAACGCATGTTGAAAATCAATATGTAAATGATCTTTTAACAATCCATAAATTAAAGGCCAAACAGCTCCACCGGCAATCCCCATAATCATGATTGCTGATCCTGTTTTTGTGAATTTGCCTAGGCCTTTGATTCCTAGCGGGAATATCGCTGGCCACATGAGGGAATTGGCAATTCCTAATAGGGCAACAAATATAAAAGATGTTGTACCGGTCGTGAAAACAGAAATAACGGTGAATGTGATACCAATGATTGTGCAAATGCGCAGAGCCATTTGTTGTGATACAAATCTGGGGATAGAGATGATACCGATAATATAACCGATCAACATACATGATAGTGTAAATGCTGTTGCATAGGTTGTGAAAAATGGATCAACTTTCAGTTCGCGTGCATAAACACCAATGATATCTCCTGCCATAACTTCAACGGCTACGCAGAAGAAAATTGCTAAGGCACCTAAGAATAAATGTGGATATTGAAAGATGGACGTTTTCTTTACTGCAACAATTCCGTTTTCTTCACTCGTTTCTTCTTCAGCGTCAACATCAACTTCAGGCAAGTGTGTGAACTTTAAGAAAATTGCGAAAGCAACAAAAATAATCGCAAGTGAGATATACGGTGTGTGTACGCGTTGAAGAAGGTCGTCCAAAATCGCATTCTTTTGTACAAGATCAGTTGTTGCTTCTAATTTTGCAGTTACCTTTTGGGCGTCTTTTAAAAAGAGTGTTCCGAATAGGATAGGCACAATAATACCAGCAGATTTATTGAAAAATCCAGCGATAGAAATACGTTGTGCAGCGCTATCAATAGGGCCGATAATACTTAAATAGGGGTTAACGGCTGTCTGTAATAATGCCATACCTGAACCTTGGATAAAGATTCCTGTTAAAAATAGACCGTAACTTCTATTATCTGCTGCAGGAATAAAGATTAAAGATCCTAAACCTAATATAATAAGACTGACAACCAGACCATTTTGAAAGCCTATTTTTTTAATGATGACCGAGCTTGGTAGTGCCAAGAAGAAATAGGCAATATAAGAAGCAAAGGTTACGAAGAAAGCCTGTAAATCAGTTTCGAGGTTACAAGCAATTTTTAAGAACGGAATTAAGGTTCCGTTTGCCCAGGTAATAAAACCGAGGATAAAAAATAAACCACAGCAGATGGCCATAGGGCGAAAGGCTGTTTTACCAACGTTAGGATTAGTGGTCATGTTTTGTTTTATTATATTTAGTTAAGTTATCGTTCGAGGATTGATAAATCAGTAAGTATAAGGAGAGAACAAACGATTGCGCTTTATATTTACTGATTTTTAGAGTATCCATCCTACAAGACTACTTAAATTTCTTGAATATTGGAAATAAATAAAGGCATATTTTTGGAGGATTTCGATAATTAATTGGCAAAAAAAAGAAGGATAAATTGTGAAATTTATCCTTCTTTACTTATAAACGTTGTTGAATTTTAATTCGATTGAGTTGATAAATCGAGTTAGCAAGAATCATACAGTTCGTATTATTTTGGAACGATAGCTACTGTAAGTCTTGAGATACAATTTAATTTATTGAAACGATCATACATTTTTATTTCCCAAATGTGTGTGGATCGACCGATATGTATCGGACTGCATTTTGCAGTGATGATTCCACTACTGACCGGGCGTATATGATTGGCATTCACTTCAAGGCCAACACCCCTGTATTTGTCTGGATCAACAACTAGATTGGATGCGATACTTCCTAGAGACTCTGCCAATACGACGGAGGCCCCACCATGTAAGATACCGTGAGGTTGTTTGACATTATCTGTTACAGGCATAGTCGCTGTAATGGAGTTGTCATCTATTTCTGTCGCTTGAATCTCCAGGAGCCCTGATAGGTATTTATTGAAAAATATGTTTATTTCCTCAATGCTGTAATGCTGAAACCAAATTTTTGACATCGTCTGAGTTTAAATAACGTTCCTGGATAATAATACGGTGATGATTAAGATGGCCCGCAATGACATATAATAATGCTTTTACACTTATCAGTCGTTCAGATGCCATACCCTTACGTTCCAATTCAGCGTCATTAAAACTATTGAAAAGCATCATATTGGCTTTGCGAAGAAAGGTGAATTCTTTGCTTAGACTTTCGAGGGTTCGGTCGTTGTAACGGGAATACTGAATGAGGTAGTCTTGGTCATATCCAGCGAGTTCTTTAAGGTCGTTACGTGAAAAACGCAATGCACGGTAAGCCATAATACGTTCATTATCGATGACGTGGCCAACGACTTCTTTGATGGTCCACTTATCCTCGGCGTATTTAAAATTACCTCTTTCCTCAGGAATCGTGTCCAGAAATGCTGGAAAGGAGAGCGTTTGTTCTTCTAGTGCATCAAACACGTTATCGACGACAGTCTCAATATAAGGTGCGTAGACTGCTGGATATTCGTCAGATTTCAGTGGCTTCATATTTTAAATTGCTTTTTAATATTATTCGAAATGTTGTTCCTTTACCTACTTCAGATTCTTTTACAAAGATTTGTCCTTGGTGGTACCGTACCATTCTTTTTGTCAGACTGAGGCCAAGCCCCCAGCCTCTTTTTCTCGTTGTAAAACCAGGTTGGAAAACAGATTCAAAATTAGATCTCGGAATTCCTTTACCGGTATCACTAATGTCTATAAAAATTTCTTCTTTCGCAATATTTTCTGAAATATTAACAGTTATCTTTCCTTCTGTGCCAATGGCATTTACGCCGTTTTTCAATAAATTTTCGATGATCCAGTCGAATAATGGAATATTGAGCTGTGCCTCAAGATGTCTGTCCCCCTTTAATTCGAAAGTAATTTTATTACTGGTTCGTATTCGAAAATAATCCATGTAATTTTTGATGACATCGTAGAGGTTATGATTGGTCAGTACGGGAGTAGATCCTATTTTTGAAAAACGGTCAGCGACGATTTCGAGCCGCTTAATGTCGTTTTCCATCTCATTTAGGGTATCATCTTCTTCGGCATCAAATTTTATACGAATCAATTCGAGCCAACCCATCAACGATGAAATGGGCGTGCCTAATTGATGGGCCGCTTCTTTGGTTAGCCCTACCCAAACGAGATTTTGTTCAGATTTTCGGATGGAGTTGAAAACTGTATAAGCAATAATGAGAAAGAGTGCAATCAGCGACAACTGTACATAAGGAAACACCCTTAACTGTTGCAAAAACCAAGAATCTTTATAGTAAACATGCCATTTTTGTCCATTTTCCAATTCCAATGTAATGGGCGGATGGCTTTTCTTCATAAACGCAAGTTGTTTTTGAAAATAAGCTGGGTCATAATCCAGATGTTTTGTAACAGAATCATTATGTCCAGGTTTAATATTTGTCTTTGTGGAATCAAGGTTACGCCAGAAAATAATGTCTTCTTTGTCGTCGGTAATAATTGCGGGTAAATTTAAACTGTCTCTTACGGCGTAAATAAATGTAATGAACTCATCATCAACGTCGGGCATGGTCATGATATTTTTAGTGCTCATAGCCCATACCTCAGCTTTTGAACGTTCGGCGTGGGCAAGATTTCGAACGAGGTAATTGGTGTAAACCAAGGAGGCGACAGCAATGACCGCTGCAAAGATAAGTAAGATAAATTTCCAGCGTTGCTGGCTAATCTGATAGGGTTTCATGATTCCGTATTCGTGTCCTTCATTTGCAAATTACTGAATAAATGTCTGTTTTCTGCACTTTTATTTCAATGAAGAAGTTATCGTGCCGCCCAAATCAAAAATTTTGTGGTAATTTTGCGGCATGAGTTCAGATAGAAAAGTAAGAGTGCGTTTTGCACCGAGCCCGACAGGTGGTCTTCACCTTGGTGGGGTACGTACAGCTTTGTTTAATTTTCTCTATGCGCGTCAGCATCAGGGAGATTTTATTTTACGTGTCGAGGATACGGATCAAACTCGTTTTGTCCCTGGTGCTGAGGAATATATCAACGAATGTTTAGCATGGTGTGGCCTGACTCCTGATGAAAGCCCACTAAAAGGAGGCGAATATGGACCTTATCGTCAAAGTGAGCGAAAACCTTCTTACCGGAAATATGCTGAGCAGCTGATCGCTAATGGTTATGCTTATTATGCATTTGACACTGCGGAGGAATTGGATGAACAACGTAAGTTGCAGCCTAATTTCCGCTATAGTCACGAAAACAGACTTCAATTGCGCAATTCATTGAGTCTTTCTGAGACTGAAACTCAACAGTTATTGGATGCGGGCACCCCACATACCATCCGTATAAAAATTCCTACCGATGAAACGGTTACATTCACGGATATGATCCGTGGCAAAGTTGCATTTGATACAAATCTTGTCGATGATAAGGTACTTCTTAAAGCAGATGGTATGCCGACTTATCACCTTGCCGTGGTTGTTGATGATAAAGCGATGGAAATATCGCATGTGTTCCGTGGTGAAGAATGGTTGCCTTCAGCGCCTATCCATATCTTATTGTGGGAATATCTAGGCTGGGCAGATAGCATGCCGGGCTGGGCGCACCTTCCACTCATCCTTAAACCGGATGGAAATGGTAAATTAAGTAAGCGCGATGGTGATCGCCTGGGCTTTCCTGTTTATGCAATGAACTGGACCGATGCGAAATCTGGCGATACAACAAAAGGATTCCGCGAGATGGGCTTCTTACCAGAGGCTTTTGTCAATATGCTTGGGGTGTTGGGCTGGAATGATGGAACTGAACAGGAACTTTTTTCTTTAGATGAATTGATCCAGAAATTTGGTGTTGACCGTATCAGTAAAGCTGGTGCAAAATTTGATTTTGAAAAAGCAAAATGGTTTAACCATGAATGGATCAAACGATCTTCAACAGAGTCGTTGTTACCGCAGATCAAAGCAGTTTTGGAGCATCATCAAGTAGATGCTGATGCCGCTTATGTGAGCAAGGTATTGGATGCGGTGAAAGAACGTTTAACCTTTGTCGAAGACTTTTGGAGCCAGGCGTCGTTCTTCTTCTTGCAGCCTGCAGAGTATGATCTAAACGCAGTGAAGCCTAAATGGTCTGCTGAAAAAACTGCGTTTTTTGAGGGTATAAATCAATCATTCGAAGGATTTGATACATGGAACGCTGCTGATTTGGAACCTTTCTTTAAAGATGCTATTCAGGCGTCGGGAATGAAGATGGGCGAGCTGATGATGCCTTTCCGCATTATGCTAGTCGGGGGGAAATTTGGCCCAGATGTATTTCAGATTGTTGAATTACTTGGTAAAAACGAGGTCATAGTGCGTGTGAAAAAAGCACTTCAAGAATTCGATGCTTAAATAAATTAAGTACGAGATACCAAAAGGGGTTGTTTGCATTGCTGCAAACACCCCCTTTTTCTTGATATTTTAACGTATATCTATACAGGAACTTTTCAAATATCCAATTCTCAGAGCGTCTGTTTTTACTTTTTAGAGCCCCTCTTTTTTCTGAATGAGTCTGCGCTTTGATTCGTACTTTTCCAAAAGGATCAGGGGACTCGCGATACTCGGCTATTGAGAAATTTTTATTTTCATTGGCTTCAATAAACTTGTTGCACTTGGTTGTTGGCCAGAAGAATCTTCAATTCGCCTTCATCGCTTTTGATGCTTACCAAATCATGTCCATTTTATGAGAAGGTGTAACCATTTCATTTACAAGTATGGTATCCGAAGGCGCATGAAAAGTGTTTTGACTGGGCCGAATAAAAAGATTAGTCCGGTGACAAGCATTCCCAACATGCCTAGATAAGTAAATATTTCCATATTACTGATTAGCGATGCTTGCTGACTTAGGTTTCCAGAAAGACTTTTACCTGCAATAATGCTTGCCAGCTGATCGCCATATAGCCCGATATATTTCTCCGTTAATGTATTCCAATAGTTTATTGTCTGCGGATTGCCTGTATTGAGTGTTTGTTCGAGTTGAATATAATGCTTTTGATTGAGGACATAACTGGCATTTTGCATAAGGGAAAATCCGATATTGGTACTCCAAAAACGAACTGTTGTACCCATAAGTCCTGCATTGCCCACATGATGGGACTCGACACCTGTTAAGATATAAATGACCAATGGTGTGAAAAGCCAGCCTTGTCCGATTCCCTGGATGAACAAGGGGAGGCCGATAGTACCGATTGTCGTATCGGGATAAAAGGTGGGTACAAATAGAAAACAGGAAGCCGCCAATATCAAAAAGCCAAAACCAAAGATATATTTAGGGGAAACATCGCGTAGGAGTAGGAAACCTGAACTGCCAACACCAAGCATCGTGCCGAGGACATTGATGTACTGTACATCAATAATATAATGCCAGGGCCATTTCCATACGGTGGCCATCACGGTATACACATTGTTCAGGCAGCTGCGAATAATGTAAAAGAGAAAGAATAGGATAACTCCGAAGATAACATTTTTGTATCTCAAGATTTCAAAGTGAAAAAGAGGTCTTTTGACCATGCTTTGTTTAATCACAAAGAGTGCCCCAAAAATAAGGGCAAGAGCAAAGTTGATGGTAATATTGGTGTGTTCAAACCAATAGTATTTACGGCCATAAATTAAAACGTAGGCACCGCAGCTTAATGAGAGCAGTAGAAATAGACAACTTGCCAGATCTAATTGATAGAGGGGGAATTTTTTACCCAAGCGATTATTGTTAAGTAACAGCAAAGCTATTGCAATCACAATCAAGTGCCAATAGAGCACTACGTGGATCATATCTTGCCATCCATAATCCATAATACTTTCTTTGAGCAAAGAGGTCGTTAGTGTTGAACCTGTAAGCATAAAGGTATATAGAAAAAAATAGGCGATTGTCCGGCTTTTGGCATGCTTAATCTGCATCATGAGCAATGGAAGAAAGCAAGCTCCTTCCAGCACACAAAAAATACCTTCAACCACGCGCAGGATGCCAATAAGAAATGGATCTCTTGTCAGCGAAATGCCTAGTAGGATCAGGATGGAGAGGCAGCAGGTCAAGAGGATATATGTCCTTACCCTAAAAAAAGAAAACAGCCGCTGAAATATAAGTAAAGCAACGACAATAGCCCCGTACATCAAGGATAGAAAATACTGAATATCTTCAGCTTCAATATCCAGCGCCGACGCGGTAAATGCCGTATTGGAATGGAAGAGCGACATTAACATGAGATGTGGGAACATCGCTAATATCATTAGCGGGAGTTTTATCCATTCGGGCACCCAGCTATAGTATAAAGATTTGTCTGTACTCATGGGTAATTAGGATTGATGGGCGGCATGGATGACCACATTCATACCGGCACGTAATTTCTTGAGATCCTGTTGTGGGTCAAATACAATTTTAATGGGGATCCGTTGTTCGATCTTCACGAAATTGCCAGTTGCATTGTCTTGTGGTATCACGGCAAATTTGGAACCTGATGCTGGAGAAAAAGAATGGATCTTTCCTTTAAAACGGAGTTTAGGAAAGGCATCGACCTGTATAGTGACTATAGTGCCTTCTGTCAGGTCCTCGAGCTGAGTTTCTCTAAAATTGGCGTTGATCCATTTCTCTTCGCTTATGACATTGGCTAGCGTCTGACCTTCCTTTACAAATTGCCCCGGTTGGATCGTTCGTTTGCCAACAAAGCCATCGTAGGGAGCGGTTACTACGGTATAGGAGAGAAAAAGTTGTGCATTTGTTTTTGCGGCCCTTTTGATATTGATGTTCGCTCTTGCAGGTAATTCGTTTGCCTTTTCTTTGCTGGTGTTCAGCTGAGCTGAATTATATTCTTCTGTGATGGTATGCAATTGTGCCAATGCTATATCGTATGCTGCTTTGGCATTATCGTACTGTTGTTTGGTCGAAGCCTCTGCTTCAAATAAACTTTTGAATCGATTGTAATCCTGTTGAGTTTGCCATACACTTACTTTTGCAGCTTCTAATCTGGCCTTTTGAACCGAAATGCTATTGGCTGTCGCATGGGCTGTTTTGCTGATTACCTCTGCATTTCTCTGGCTACTTTGGAGTTCGGCATTCGCCATATCCACCTTGGTTTGATACTCACTGGCATCTATAATTAAAAGGGTGTCGCCCCGATGTACATATTGGTTTTCTTCAAATCGTACTTCCTTAATAAAACCAGAAATCCTACTGGCAACAGGAGTCATGTATTGATCAATTTGCGCATCATTTGTCGTTACATATTGATTGGTAAAAATGAGGTGTCTGACTAAGACTCCAATACCGATCAATAATAATAGGCTGGCAAATATGACAAGCACTTTATTAAATCCTTTTGTTTTTTCTCTTTTATCTTCTTTATTCATTATTGTTTAATTGCACGTTTTTCAATTATTTACTTTGTGTGCTTACTAAATGTGCCAAGAGTGGTAGATATGCACTTTAAAATTATCTAAGCTTTCAGCTCAAAAAGTGTCCGGAATCATATCCTCGTTCTGCTTATGATCTGCTTGAAATAGCATCTTTCATTTTACGTAAACTGGATTGCTCGGAGTACCAACAAACTTCGTCTGGGCGCTTGGGAGTAAGGCTGCACAAAGATACTGTAGGATAGAAGTGTTTTGTTTTGTATAGTCGGACGGATATTTGTTTATATGCGCCATATTGTATAAAAAGTGTAATTTTAGATTATGGGAGAGGATAAACTTGCAGCCATCGATGCTGACCAATATGATTTTTATGTAGATCACATGTATGTCGACCGCATTGATCCTCGTGAGTATAAACATAAAAAGGCGCGCCTGCTTTATGCTGACGGTGGTATTATTCATGTATTTACAGCCACAAAGCACTGGTATTTGCCGGCAAGATTTTATATGTGGATTCCGGCAAATACAATTTATCATCTGGAAAGCACAAGCTCCCGTATCCCGTTGTACAGTTTTTATTTTAAGGAAAGGCACGGTATGCCGTCTGTGCTTTCAGCGCCGAATATATTTCTAAGCAATGACCTGATGCGTGAAATGTTTTTATTTGCTCAGGATTGGAGCGGAGGGGTCAGCAAAAGGACTGAATATTCAAAATATTGTCTCTTACGTGCGATGATGGCTATTATTCCAGATACGAGCTCACCCGTAGATGCTTTCCCGATGCAACATCCCTATCCTAAGAGTGAAAAACTCCGAAGTGTAGCTAGATATCTAAATAGCAATATCGATCAGGCCTTTACCATTGAACAGATTGCGGCGCGCTTTGGAATGAGTAGCCGCTCATTGTCTCGATTGTTTAAAGAAGATATGGGGATTAGTTATATACGATTTTTAAGAGCCATACGAATTGCGAAAGCCCTGGAGCTGATGTCCGAAAATAAATATTCCATCCTCGAAATCGCTATGCGCGTAGGGTACAATGAGCTTTCTTCTTTTAGCAATATTTTTACACGTGTAACGGGTATCCGTCCCTCGATATATATGGCGAAGATTAATGCATATAAACAATAAGGTTTTGATTTAAGCTAAAAGTTCTTGCAGGTCTTCCTGAGATAGCGATTTGATAAAGCTTTCTTCTGTGGTAATCAGACTTTGTGCAATTGATTTCTTTTTATTCTGTAAGGCTAATATCTTTTCTTCGACGGTATCTTTACTGATAAATTTATAGATAAACACATTTCGCGTTTGACCGATGCGGTGTGAACGGTCGACGGCCTGTTGTTCCACAGCTGGATTCCACCACGGATCCAGAATAAAGACGTAGTCTGCTTCAATCAGATTGAGTCCCACACCACCTGCTTTTATCGATATAAGGAACAGCTTGGTATCGTTGTTTTTACGAAATTGACTGACTGCCTCATCCCGATTCTTTGTGCCGCCATCCAGGTAGGCATAATTTATCCCTTTATGATCAAAATACTGACGGAAGATATTAAGCTGTTTTACGAACTGGGAGAAAATCAGTACTTTGTTGCCTCTTCGCATGACCATTTCAAGCGTTTCAATGACAGCTTCGAACTTACCGGAATCACCCAGGAATTTCTCATCCACCATTCGGGGGTGGTTAGCTAATTGTCGGAGTTTGGTCAATCCCTGTAATAGCGCTATTTGGGTAGATTTTGGCTTGTTGTCCAATTGTCCGTCAAGGATTGCATTGCGATATTCAGATTTGACTTTTTCGTAAAGTTCGGATTGTTTTTCCGTCATTTCACAGTAGAGCACCTGTTCTGTCTTTGGTGGTAATTCTGTTGCCACCTGATCTTTTGTACGTCTTAATATAAATGGTTTGACAATCGCTTGTAGGCGCTGTGCTTTTTCTTCGTCTTTTTTCTTTTCTATGGGCTGTACAAACTCTTTCTGGAAATAGGTGTAGCTGCCCAGTAGTCCTGGGTTGGTGAAGTGCATCTGTGCCCAAAGATCCGAAACGGAATTTTCGACAGGGGTTCCACTTAAGGCCAACTTGTTTTTACTTTTTAAGCTTTTGATCGCTTTGAACGATTTGGATGTCGGATTTTTGATATTCTGGCTTTCATCTAGGATGATGTAATTGAAATAAAAGCTGCTCAAGGTCTCTTCATCGATACGGGCAATGCCATAGGTGGTAATGACCAAATCATATTTGGCGAAAAGTGAAGCATCTTTAATCCGGTTATTACCCGTATGCAGGTGAATATTGAGCTGTGGAGCAAATTGTTGTGCTTCTTTCTGCCAATTGTATACGAGTGATGTCGGCAGGACCAGAAGTGATGTGCGGACATCCTGTTCATTTTGAAGCTGTTCCTTTTGCTGTTGTAATAGCGCCAATGTCTGTATGGTTTTACCCAGTCCCATATCGTCAGCAAGACAGCCTCCAAATTTATATTGCTTCAAAAAATTAAACCAATTGTATCCTGCTTTTTGGTATGGACGTAGATTTCCTTTGAAATGTTTTGGTTCAGGAATATCAGCGATCTCTTCAAAGTTAGCCAGGTTCTGCAATTTCCGAGTGAATACCAATTTTGTATGTTCACTGATTTCAAAGAGTAGGCCGATATGTACTTTATTGAGTTTAAGCTCATGCCGATCTGCAGAAAATTGAAAGAGATGATTGTATTGCGCGAACCATTCTTCCGGAATCATGGCTATTTCACCATTCGGTAAGGTAAATTCTTTGATGTTATTAAGAATATGATTGCGTAACTGAATAAATGGAATCTCATAAGGACCAAATTTTGCAATTGCACTGATATCAAACCAATCATTATCTTCATCAATGGAAATATCCAGGGAGGTGTGCCCTATGAAAAAGCGTTTTTCTTCACTGTTTTGTACAATTTGGAATCCCATTGTATCAAGCTGTTCTTGATGGTTGTTCATCCAGTCAAATACAGAAAGCCGTTTCCCAGCGTAGATAGCAGGTGTTAATAAACCTAATTGGGGGTCAACATCCTGTAATCCTAATTTTTTTAAGCTGTCGTGTTGCTGTTCTTCCCATTGGAGGGATCGTTTAACGCGGTGAAAGATATAATGATCATCTTCCTTATTATATTCCATGCGTACGGTAACTTTGTTCTCAGCTCCCGCTGTAAAAGTATGTGGGCCATACCTGAATTGTAGCTGCAGTTGCGAAGCTCCATCTTCGACATAAATCAGATGAAGGAGTGGAATGGCCTGATGCTGGTGGGTCTGAATCTCAAACCCCTCCGCATAAACATGATAGCGCTCAATCAGTCCGCATACAAAGGTCTCGAAATATTTTTTTTCAGTGCTTCTGCCAACAGAAATATAGCGTTTATTCAGAAAAGGGCTAAGCTTTTTTCCTTCAAGTGCCTGATCGAAATAATAGAGGGTATTGTTTAAAAGTAACCATGCCTGTACATTGGTCAGGACAATAGCATTTTTGAACATAAACTCCAGGCGCTGGTTTTCGTATTTGATGGTCGGGAAATAACGCGTTTCTTCTTCGTTCCGCCGGAAGTGAAATAAGATTGACGCTGCAGATGTTGCTAATTTAATTTCCTGATCTGCCGGATAACCATCTTTGCTCATCATAAAAAGAGGTTTATCACCAACAGCCTCAAAAAATTGAATCATTTTTTCATCAATCTTTGGACGAAGAAGCTCATGAAGTTTTTTATCGAAAACTTTGGAAAAGAAATCTACAGGTCTAATCGCTTTTTTATAGTATTTTTTAATGAGGTTTGTCTGTTCGATTTCATCAAGTAATCGAATGAGTTTGTAATCTACGTCATCTAATTCAGCGGCGTAGGCATCCACAGTATTACTAAATATGCGTTGATATCGGAGTGAGTAGGTCCCATTGGGATTGAGTTTGACCATGTGTGGCTCAATGAGATAGCCAAGATAGGGGTGCTCACATATAGAATAAACGATTTTATAGACTGGAAATGACTTTGACTGTTGCATTAAAAATAGCGGACCTTATAAATAAAGGTATCTAATATACAATAAAATATACCATTAATCGCAATTTGCCCGACGAAATTTTAAAAATTGATTAGAATAGGGGGCTTCAAGTTTGAATAAAATCTAATCGCAACCTGTAAGAAGGGATAGAGCTCAGTTATAGTAAAATATCAAGGAGATCAGGCCTCAGTTCAAGACTTGATTTGCTTGGATTAAAGATCTTGGCTGCGCTTAGTTTTGTTCGTTAATGGGTGTACAAACTTAATAGTTTCCTTCGAAGACAAACTGTGCAGGTCCTTTTAAGAAAACCTCTGTGAAATGATGACCTTTCTTATGGAAGGAGATATAAAGCTGACCTCCCAAGACGCGGATAGGAATATGAATATCACCTTCTAAATTTTGCTGTAGAGCAACAGCCATGGCCGCCGCGGTTGCTCCGGTACCGCAGGCATAAGTTTCATCTTCGACCCCACGTTCAAATGTGCGGAGGAAATAACCTTGTCCTTCAGCTTCAATGAAATTCACATTGATGCCTTCTTTTCCATAAGTAGCGTTATTACGAATGGCGTAGCCATCCTGGAAGATATTTTTATGCTGAAGATCTTTAACAAATTCAACATAATGTGGAGAACCTGTTTGTAACAGGAAGGCTTCTCCATCACGGGCAAAATCTTGCACGTCGATCATTTGAAGATTGATAAGATCTTCCGATAAAGACGCGTGGTGTATGCCGTCTACTGCCAAAAAGACAGTTTTGTCAGTAATAATGCCTAGATCGCGTGCAAACGCGACGATACAACGGCCTCCATTGCCACACATGCTCCCCTCTCTGCCATCGGCATTGTAATAAATCATCTCAAAATCGTAATTTTCTTTGGTTTGCAAAAGCATTAAACCATCGGCACCGATGCCAAACCGGCGATCACAGAGCTTTTCTACTAATACTTCATCTGCGCGGTCAAATGAGTTGTCGCGGTTGTCTACTAAAATGAAGTCATTGCCTGCTCCCTGATATTTTGAAAATCTTACTTTTGGTGCCATTATGTTGATTTGTAGTAACAAAAGTACGTTTTTTTGTTACAAAAAAACCGAGAAAAGTTAAGATTTGTTAAAATGATTGCATTTGTCTAGTAATTAACATTTTTTAACGTGTCGGATTTTCCGAAGGCCTTGAAATGGTATTACATTTGAACATATCCGAATAAAATCGGTAATTTTAAGAGCAAAAGTTATCAGCTTATATTAAGACATTTTAAAATAGAAATAAGTTTATGAATAAGGTCGGTTTAACGCTATTAACAGCTGTTTTCGGTGGAGCGGTAGCATTAGGAGGTTACAAGCTTATTGAGAATAAGAAGTTTGATGGTATGTCTTTCGAAGACAAACAAAAGGTTTATTTTGCAAACAATCCAACAGGGGTAATATCGTCGACAGGTAATCCTGATTTTACTCAAGCTGCGGCGGCGGTCTCACCTGGTGTCGTACATATTAAGACAACATATAGCCGTAAAGGGGCGCAGCAATCGCAAGGTTCTCCATTCGATATGTTTGAAGAGTTTTTTGGCATGCCGCAGGGTGGAGGACGTCGTCAAATGCAGTCCCAGCCTGTACAGGCTTCCGGATCAGGTGTGATTATCTCCGATGATGGTTATATTGTAACCAACAATCACGTTGTGGAAGATGCAGATAAAATAGAGGTGGTGCTTACTGACAAGCGTACGTTTGAAGCTAAATTGATTGGACGTGATCCGAATACAGATTTAGCCCTGTTGAAAGTATCGGGTAAAGGACTTCCTGTTGTCAAAATGGGAAACTCTGATAATGTCAATGTCGGCGAATGGGTATTGGCTTTTGGATATCCACTTGGACTTCAATCTACAGTGACCGCAGGTATCATTAGTGCAAAAGGTCGTCAGATCGGTATTTTGAGTGAAGGTCAACAACAACGTGGTAACCCATTTGGTGGTGGACAGGACCAAATCCCTGTAAGTTCAGCGATTGAATCCTTTATCCAAACAGATGCTGTTATCAATAAAGGAAATAGTGGGGGTGCATTGACAAATGCTTCCGGAGAATTGATCGGTATTAACTCTGCTATCGCTTCTCCAACAGGAACATATGCCGGTTATGGTTTTGCGATTCCAGTCAATTTGGTGAAAAAGATTGTTGATGATTTTGTTGAATATGGTAATGTAAAACGCGGTTATATAGGTGTCACTTATACTGAAATCACACCTGAACTGGCCAAGGAGAAAGGTTTTGCAGATGTTGACGGTTTGTATGTTCAAGATGTTGTAGCTGGTGGTGCTGCAGAGGCTGCAGGTGTCAAAAAAGGAGATATCTTGACCAAAATTAATGGAAAAGTGATCACAGGTTCACCTGTCTTAAGCGAAACGATAGGCCGTGCACGTCCTGGAGATAAGGTAAATGTTACTTATAAACGTGATGGTAAGGAAAAACAAGTAACCATGACATTAAAAGGTGAAGAATCCTTAAAATCTGCAAATACTGGTGGAAAAGCCTCGAAGAGTGCAACTGAGATCTATAATAAATTAGGGGCAAGCTTTATACCGGCTTCTGCTCAGAAGAAAAAAGAGCTTGGTGTCAACTCTGGAGTTGTGGTGACCCAAGTGAACCGCGGTGGTATCTTTGATTACTTTGGTGTTGAGCGTGGATTGGTTATTACTGAGGTTAACGGAAAAGCTGTAAATACAGTAGATGATGTTGAAGCAGCACTTGGTGCGACACAACGTAATATTGTACGATTGAAAGGGGTATCTCCTCAAGGCGGTGCTGTTCAATTGAGCTTCCCGGTAGAATATTAAGCGTTGAATTAAGAATTGGTTGATTAATATAGTTTAGGTGGTTCTAATCGTAAGGTTAGGCCACCTTTTTTATGGAAAAGCTACGGCACTTGGTAAGAAGTAAGTCAATTTTAAGAGGGTTGTTTCCTTAATCATTTTAGTTTAGTTATTTTGCGGAGTGAAGTGCCAAAATAGTTCCAGCACTTTTTATGCTGGCCTTTCTGGCCTTGTGATTTATTACATATCTTGCTATTGACAAGCATGGAAGCCTAGTGATGTCGGCTAATCGCGTTCTTTGCGTCGTTTGGTCGGATCGCAGCGCGGTATTGTTTGATAGCTTTTAAAAATTATAGAGATGAAGATTTTAATGGTTTGTTTGGGAAATATCTGTCGTTCTCCACTTGCGCATGGTATATTGAAACAAAAAGCAGCAGATAATCAATTAAACTGGGTCGTTGAATCGGCGGGTACAGGTGACTGGCATATTGGTGAAGCACCCGATCGTCGAGCTATAGCCATTGCAAAGAAATACGGCGTCGATATTTCCGGTCAGCGGGCCCGGCATTTCAAACCGCAATTTTTTTCCGAATACGATCTTATCTTTGTGATGGATAGACAAAATTATGCGGATGTATGCGCCCAAGTGATCGATAAGGAAGACCTGCACAAAGTTAAATTGTTTTTAGGAGATGATGTTGTCCCTGATCCGTATTTTGATGATAATTTGTTCGATCCAGTTTTTCAGATGATAGATCAACGTTGTACAGAGGTTATTGCCGAAGGAGGTAATCCAACAGCATAGGTGTATTTATCGGTGCGTTAATTTGCTTGCAAAGCAACGTAAATTTATCTTAGTTTGTTTAAAACAAAAAAATGAAGGCAGCAGAAGTAAACAAGAAGTGGAGTATCCTACAGGGAGAAATTGCTTCTCTATTCGATATGGAAAAGCCAGACATCAAGGTCTGTTTATTCCTTATTGGTGTTCAGGAATTGGGCAAAGGTGCCCAGAAATTCTCAAAACGTGAAAAGGAAGAATTGATGCACATTGCGACATGTCGTCTTTTCAGTGCGATGGGTTTTTATAACCTTAAAGGCCTTGATGAGGAAGGTTGGCCACATTGGGAATTGGTAAAACCTATTCCCAACTATACCCTCTTAGAACAAGAACTGATCATGAAGTCTTTGATCATAGATTATTTTGAGGAATTAAACGTTATCTAGGCGATCAAACAATTAGGGAAACATGTGCATTTAAAATGCAACATATAATTTTTAACAGATGAAATTTTTAAAGGCTAGTTTAATAGCAGTATTTTGTTTTTTGCAGGTATTGGCATTTGCCGCCAAACCCGAGTTTAAATATGTACAGATTGTCACTGACAAGGGCACCTGTGTACTGCGGTTGTACAATGAAACTCCAAAACATCGGGATAACTTTGTCAAATTGGCAAAAAGTAAGTACTACGACGGAACCTTGTTCCATCGCGTCATCCAGAACTTTATGATTCAGGGGGGGGACCCTGACTCAAGAAATGCGGTTGGAGGTGCCCAGTTAGGCGAAGGAGGCCCCGGCTACACGATTCCCGCCGAGATTCAGGATGGTTTATTCCATAAAAAAGGTACTATCGGAGCGGCTAGAGATAATAATCCGGCAAAGGCTTCTTCGGGGTCTCAATTTTATCTTGTTCAGGGAAAAGTATTCGCCCCTGAGGACCTCAATCGTTTGGAACAAACACGAATGAATGGTAAGAAATTTTCTGAAGCACAGCGTCAGGCTTACACGACTATCGGTGGTGCGCCTCATTTGGATTGGAATTATACCGTATTTGGCGAGTTAGTAAAAGGAATAGACGTCATTGATCAGATAGCGGCTGTAAAAACAGATAAACATGATCGACCAGAGGTCGACCAAAAGATGACCATGCACGTGTTGACAAGACGGGAAGCATTAAACTTGGAGCGAGAACTAAAAGGATTAAAACCGCAGACGGGTTTCTTTTCTAAAATCGGTGATCTGTTCTCTTCAAAGGATTATTAAAGAAGTCAAAAGTCAACATAAAAAAGTCAAAAATGGCTGTACCTGAAAGCCGCGGGCTTGTATAAGCAAAATCTCATATCTAAAAAAATGAAAATAGTAACCTATAATGTGAATGGTTTACGTGCAGCCTTAAAGAAGGATTGGCTGGGCTGGTTAAAAACTGTAAATGCAGATGTCATCTGTCTTCAGGAGATTAAAGCGACACCTGATCAAATACCCGAAATAGCCTTATTGGAGGAAATGGGGTATGAACATTATTGGTATCCGGCTCAAAAGAAGGGCTATAGCGGCGTTGCTTTGTTTACCAAAATAACGCCTAAACATGTTGAGTATGGCTGTGGTCATGAGGATTATGATTTTGAAGGACGTATTATACGTGCTGACTTTGATCAGGTTTCGGTCATGAGTACCTATTTTCCTTCGGGTACCACCGGAGATGTAAGACAGGATTTTAAATACCGTTTTCTGGAGGATTTTCAGTTATATAGCGATAAGCTTTTGGTGGAAAAACCAAATTTAGTCGTTTGCGGTGACTATAATATCTGTCATCGCGCCATCGATATCCATAATCCAAAATCAAATGCAAACTCTTCGGGATTTCTTCCGGAAGAGCGCGAATGGATGGAGAATTTTATTAATTCGGGTTATATTGACTCTTTTCGTCATTTAAATCCGGATCCGCACCATTACAGTTGGTGGAGTTACCGTGCTGGGGCACGTGCGAAAAACCTGGGTTGGCGTATTGATTATAATATGGTTTCAAAACCTTTGACAGAACAAATCAAATCTTCCAGTATAATGCCGGATGCTGTCCATTCCGATCATTGTCCAGTATTGCTGGAGCTTGCTATCTAACGAGATTGCATTCCAAAAAAAGGCTTTCATGCAAATGAAAGCCTTTTTTATGATGAAGCGCAAAAGCACATTATTCACGAACTATTTCCCCTGGCTATGAATAATGGAAAGCTGTTGTGCAACTTTCTCCGCAATCGTTAAAAATGATTTTGTTACTGGATCTTCAGTATCTATGGCAACCGGGAAACCATTATCTCCGGCATCAGAAATGCCTTTTAATAAAGGGATTTCACCCAGGAAAGGAACTTTATATTCTTCTGCCAGACGTTTTCCACCATCTTTACCAAAAATATAATATTTATTGTCTGGTAATTCTGCAGGTGTAAAATAGGCCATATTTTCCACGACGCCCAATAATGGAATATTGATACTATCCATTAAGAACATCCCAATTCCTTTAACAGCATCAGCCAGGGCAACGTGCTGCGGTGTTGTGACAATCACAGCTCCAGCAATAGGGAAGGTTTGTGACACGGTAATGTGGATGTCACCGGTGCCTGGAGGCATATCAACGACCAAGTAATCCAGTTCACCCCAATGTGCATCGTTAAAAAGCTGCTTGATTGCGGAGGTCGTCATTGGGCCACGCCATGGAATAGGCTGGTTTGGATCGGTAAAAAATCCTATAGAAAGTAATTTCAGTCCAAATTTTTCAAGCGGTTCAATTTTAACCTGACCGTCTGGCATTTCTACCGAACCTGGTTTAGCACCCTCCAGTCCAAACATAATCGGAAGGGATGGTCCATAGATGTCGGCATCTAAAAGTCCTGTTTTAGCACCTTTGGCATGGAGAGCAAGAGCCAGATTGGCTGCAACTGTAGATTTACCAACTCCACCTTTGCCTGAAGAAACCAAAATGATGTTTTTAATGCCTGACACCTGTGCCCCTTGTTTTCCGATCACATTGGAAGTCATATTGATCTCGACTTCGAGATTTTTGTCGATGAAATGCGCTATGGCATTCCGACAAGCATGCTCAATATGATCCTTAAGCGGACAAGCTGGAGTAGTTAAA
Source organism: Sphingobacterium sp. (assembly GCA_022712315.1). Classification (GTDB taxonomy): domain Bacteria; phylum Bacteroidota; class Bacteroidia; order Sphingobacteriales; family Sphingobacteriaceae; genus Sphingobacterium. Next base: position 42,839 of record JALAGS010000081.1, read on the forward strand.
ATGACATCGAAAGAAATTTTTTGACCTTCGATCTCGATATTTTGAATCATATTCAATGTTACAAGATCCTTCTTCAAATCAGGCTCTTCAACATAGGATAATGCATTTAATATTTGTTCTTTGGTAACCATCTATTATTCATTTGTAATCATGGATTACAAAACTACTCATTGCAGATCAATTTCATGTCATTTCTTTGTTTTTAATGGGATTAAGAAGGCTATATTGCTTCAAAAGAGAGGGGATCTTAATTTCGGTAGTTCAAGTCTAAAACGTTAAGTAAATATCCCTATCATTTAAACGGACTTAACAGGGACTTGATAGGGACCTCATTCGGATAAACCCCTATGAAATACCTATTAAGTCCCTATAAAATTAGTTGAAAATACCTGTTGGAAGATAAACGTGTTCGAAACTGTAGCGCCATTGGTCAGCGTGGTTTCTATCATTTTTATCCGCCTATGTGTGCTTAGAAAAACTTCCTGTATATTTGACTGTTGATATGCACGAATTTGCATTACGTAATAATTATGTCCAATCGATTTATAACATCTTTTAAGTCCCGCAAGTGGCGGTGGCTCTATATTGTTCTAGCTACAATCCTCGTTTTGGCTATTGCAGCTGGTACCTATGCTTATCAGAAAAGAGATGCCATGCTCATGGGAGCAATCAACAAAGCGAAAGCAAAGTTGCTTGAAAAGTATAATATGGAGCTGAAGATCCAATATTATGCCTTCCAGGGAATTAATGCAGTACAGTTTAAGAATATACAATTGTTGCCCAAACATCGAGATCAACTGGCACAGATCAACGATCTGACGGTATCTGTAAAATTGTGGCCTCTGTTATTTGGAGATGTGAAATTGGGGCAGGTTATTTTGGATAATGGGACAGTTTCTCTTGTTAAAAAAGACTCGATCAGTAACTACGATTTCTTGTTCAAGAAACAGAAAAAAGATACTGTGGAAAATGATAATCCAAAACAGAATCTCGCCGCACTGGCAGATCGATTGTTGAAGAATGTGTTTTTTAAGGTCCCGAATGATCTTGATCTCAAGAATCTTGAGCTTTCTTATCGCGATGACAGTACTTCACAGCGCATTGTCATTCCTTCCGCTGTGATCGACGGTGGAGATATGGAAACCAAGTTCCTGTTAAATGACCATGAGGCGGCCTGGAATCTGACTGGAACGATAGATTCGGATAATCAAGAATGCGACCTTCGCCTTTTTTCTGATAAAAAGGAGGTAAATCTTCCCTTGTTGCAACGTAAATTTGGCCTTGCAGTAAGTTTTGATGAAATATCATTCCGCTTGGATAAGGCTCACAGGAGGAATAAGGAATTACTGGAATTGCACGGGCAATGGGGCTTTAAAAATCTGAAAGTAAATCACTGGCGCGTTTCTAGTAAAGATGTTATCTTTCCGGAGGCCGTCATGCAGGGGGCATTGAATATTGGAGCTTCGTCAATTGAAATAAGCAAAGAAAGTACCGTACAGGTTAAAGATTTTGTGTTTTCTCCTTATCTCAAATATGTACATAGACCTGAGAAAGAGCTCTTCCTCGCTATTCATACCGATAAGATCGAGGCACAGCACTTTTTTGATGCCATGCCAGTTGGATTATTTCCAGGCTTAGATGGTATTCAGGTGGAGGGGCATATTCAGTACGATCTGAACTTTGCTCTTGAATTAAAAAAGCCCGAAAAGCTTCTTTTCTCCTCCAAAATGGATGATAAGGATTTAAGAGTTGTTAAATGGGGGGAGGCCAATATTGCGATGCTAAATACGCCTTTCACGTATACGGCCTATGAAGATGGAAAACCGATGCGGGAGATTGTGGTGGGGCCTCAGAATCCTAATTTTACACCTATCGATCAAATATCCCGTTACATGCAGATAAGTTTGATCAATACAGAAGATCCATTTTTCTTTAAGCACAAGGGTTTTGAGGAGAAGGCTTTTAAGCTCTCCATTGCTACAAATATCAAGGAGAAAGGATTTAAGCGCGGAGCGAGTACGATATCGATGCAGCTGGTAAAAAATGTATTTCTAAATCGGAATAAGACCGTTGTGCGGAAGCTGGAAGAAATTTTGCTGGTATGGCTCATGGAACACTCGCAGCAAGTCAGCAAAAAACGCATGTATGAGGTTTATCTGAATGTCATCGAATGGGGAAATAATGTATATGGCATTACCGAAGCGGCGCGCTATTATTTTGGGAAAACACCGGCACAGCTAGGGCTTGGTGAAAGTATATTTTTGTCCAGCATTGTTCCGCGACCAAAAAAAGGGCTGAACTTTTTTGACTGGACAGGACACCTGAAGGGAAATATGTTGCGCTATTTTAACACCTATGGTCATATTATGACCAAAACAGGACAGATTAGCGTAGATTCAACAACTTCAAATTATGGTTTTTATGAAGTTGTTCTGCAACCGCATCTGCGTGCCGCAAGGCCAGCTGTTGTGGATTCTGTGGATATATTCGATATGGGAGACGATCCATTGTTGTTCGATAATCTGGAGAGTACTTCTCCTGCCGATAATCTTGAAAGCGTGTCGGTACCGAAGAAACTTAAAAAGGTAGATCTTACCGAAAAGAAGGAAGAGGAAGCTGTTGAACAGGAGAAACCAAAACGATCGCTGTTTGACAAGATCTTGGGACGTAAAAAAGAGGAAAAAGATAACGACGCACACAAATAGTGTTGTAACGAAAGAATAATATTAGGATGAAAAAGATAGAAATTGACGGATTGCTTTTCGAACCTTTATTTGAAGAGGAACAAATTCAGAAACGTGTTCGCCTGATGGGGATTGATATAAGCCTGCGTTATGAGCACAAACAGCCTGTTTTTATAGGTGTTTTGAATGGATGTTTTATGTTTATGGCAGATTTGCTTAAGCAAATTGAAGTTCCTTGTGAAATGTCATTTATTAAGCTGGCTTCTTATATCGGAACGGGCCAATCTGAACTAAACGAGCTTTTGGGACTCGGTATCGATCTGGAGGGACGCGATGTGATTATTGTAGAAGATATTGTCGACTCAGGACATTCACTTAAGCATACCTTAGATGCGGTAAAAAAATTAAATCCAGCTAGTGTTATAGCCTGCGCACTTTTGGTGAAACCGGAGGCGCTGCAGTATCATTTCGAGGAATTGACCTATGTGGGTTTTGAAATAAGTAAAGAATTTGTGGTTGGGTATGGCATGGATTATAACGGTCTTTGTCGCAATCTCCCTGATATTTATAAAAACATAGCAATTTAATGTGCCATCAAGTGATAATTAGATTTTAACTATGGAATTTTGATCTATTCAAGTGTTTGATGGCTGTATAATTCTTTCAGTGTGATGACCAAAGTTTCCAAGTCAGCTAATGGTAATTTAGAGACAGTTTCAAACATCTCCTTTTCATCAAATTTAATGACTAAGTTACCTTTATGATCTTCCTCATAGCCCGCTTTTTGTATCGTAAAGTCTATCTTATCGAAATCAAATTCTTTTAAATTGCCCTTAAACCATCGGTAGTCTGCAGTGTAATTTATTTTTTTTGTTTGAAAATGAATAATCTCAGCGCCATAGGTATTCCATAGTGAAACACGAAGCATATAGAATGCTATTACTCCGAATATAGCATAGATAGCAATACTTATAATTGTCATCTCGCCATGGAGTACATTGGCAATGAGGCCGCCTAATGGCAGAATTATTGAAAACGCGGTAAGTAAATAGATGAATAGTCTGGCAATTAGAGCCCCCCTTTTTTCTTTTAATATCAACTGGTTTTGTTTTAAGTCGATTTGATTCATATGTTGTGTTTTTTTAGAATAGTTTGTTTTGACGAGTATAAATTGGTCTTTGCGAAAGGTCTTTGTGGTCTAAAGTGGCTACTCGTATTTAAATGAACAGGTATCGATATGATCATTGACCATTCCAACGGCTTGCATATAGGCATAGCAAATGGTAGATCCAAAAAACTTGAACCCTCTTTTCTTCATGTCCTTTGCTATTTTGTCTGAAATCTCCGTAGTAGCAGGTACATGCTGTAAACTTGGCCAATGGTTCACGATGGGCTGCTGTTCAGGTAGGAAGCCATAAAGGTAGTTATAAAAACTGCCATATTCAACCTGGACTTTTTTGAAAAGCTGTGCGTTGGCAATGGTGGATTCAATTTTATTGCGATGTTTGATAATCCCGGATTCCTTGAGCAACTCTTCGACATTTTCGTTGGTGTAGGCCGCTACTTGATCGACATCAAAGTTGGCAAAAGCTTCTTGGTAGGCGCTTCTGCGACGAAGAATTGTGATCCAGCTTAAGCCCGCCTGAGCAGATTCCAGTACTAAAAATTCGAATAAGGTTCTGTCGTCTTTGACTTGCCGGCCCCATTCTTTATCGTGATAGGCAACGTATTGCTCGTCAGATCCACACCATTGGCAACGTGTAATTTCTTTGTGCATGTTCTATAAGATTTTTTGGATGCAATATAACTTTTTATCCTAACTTTACGACCACAATTAAAGAGTTTCGAATGTAGACGGTTGTTGAGTATCTCATTGCCGTTAAGAGACAATTCATTTTAATGAGCGTGACAATCTTCAAATATCATATTCTATTTGTACTATTTCTGCTGTTTTCAATATCGGGATTGAAAGCACAGCGGCGGCAGCAGCGGACTGTTATTCAGAGCAACATAGTTGCGACTGATAGTCTAAATGCTGTAAAAGATTCTGTTATTTCACCCAACCAGAAAGTGTTGGAATCCCTGAATCCGGCACTACAAAATCAATATCGAATTGTAACCGTGGAAGGGAAAGGACTAATGGTTCATAACATGAATAATTTTGATGTACAGCAGTATTTTCAGGGGGAAATGAGGCGTAGCAATTTGGATCGGCAATATGGGACGCTCAAGGCCCATCGTGAAAACTGGATTCTATTTACGGTTCTTGCGTTAATTTTTGGTGTTGGGATGATTCGGATATTTTTTCCTTCAGACATCAAATTGGTTTTTCAGGGCTATTGGGATGATCGGGTTTTATTGTCTGTGAGCAAGGAGGATACGATCCTGACATCTTGGCCATTTATATTTTTATTTATATTATTTTCGGGAGCGATTGGTTTATTTGTAAGTCTATTTTATGCGTATGAATTAAATAGATTTGATTTTATTACTTTCCCTAATTATATGAAGACTGTCGGGATGGTTGGGGGATTGTTCGCATTAAAAATCGGATTTATCAGATTCTTATCCTTTGTTTTTGAAATTAGAAAGTTAGTAAAAGAGTATGTGACGGTATTGTATCTGATCTATTTCAATACACTTTTTTTGATGCTTCCTGTGTTATTAATTTTGAGTCTTGTTCCCCTGACATCGGTCGGCGTTGTGCTGCATTTGGCTATCGTTGGAGCCGGTTTGCTCTTTTTCTATCGGTTTCTTAAGACAGCGGCTCATATTATGTCCATGTATAAATTTTCAATTTCCTATTTAATTTTGTACCTTTGTTGCCTAGAAATAGCACCAATATTAATACTGTTAAGATTATTGAGCTAAAACTGGTTAATATGCAAACTTCAGACGTAGAAAGAGCAAAGAAGGTAAAAAGTGTACTGGTGACTTTACCAAAGCCTGAAAACGATAAGTCCCCTTATTATGATTTAGCAAAGAAATACGGGTTGAAATTAGACTTTCGAGGTTTTATACACGTAGAAGGAGTTCCTGCCAAAGATGTGCGTAGGGATAAGGTTAATTTAGCGGATTATTCTGCGGTAATATTTACAAGCAGAAATGCGGTAGATCATTATTTTAGAATTTGTGAAGAGATGCGATTTGAAGTGTCTGCAGAAATGAAATATTTCTGTATTTCAGAAACGATTGCCCTTTATCTTCAAAAGTATATTCAATATAGGAAACGGAAGATTTTCTTTGGTAAACAGACGGCAAAAGATCTTGAGGAGGTGTTGAAAAAACACAAAGGAGAGAATTTTTTATTCCCGTGCTCGGATGTTGCCAATGAGGAAACAAGTAATTGGTTACAGCAAAACGGCTATAAGTTTACCCCAGCTGTTCTTTTTCGAACCGTGGTAAGTGATTTGACTGATCTGAAGGATGTTTTCTACGATGTTATTGTGTTCTTTAGTCCTTCCAGTGTGCAGTCTTTATACGATAACTTTCCGGACTTTAAACAGAACAATACCAGGATTGCCGCATTTGGTGCATCAACACAGCAGGCACTTTTGGATCATGGATTGATTTTAGATATCCCGGCTCCGACACCAAAAGCCCCTAGTATGACAATGGCTGTTGAAGAATATATCAAAAAAGTAAATAAGTAATAACCTAGTATAAGGTAAATAACAAAAAAGGGTTTTTAAGACCCTTTTTTTGTTATTTAATCTGTTGGGAAGCCTGTAAAGTTCTATGTAGTTTTCTATTGGTGCAGTCGCAGACTTTATCCTTTTGTATTGGATCGGCAAGATTGTTATCTTCTGGATCGATTTGAATGTTTACCCCGTTGATATGCTTCTATCTATATGCTGCAAAGGATAAGATAAGAGGTGGTCTATTTTTTGTCCGTTGGGGTATGGTAATGATGGCGGTCTGAATCGGTTGTGTTAAAATGTAATAAAAGTGACGAAGGTCATTGAGATTTTAAGTATATTTCTATTAAATTGCTTGGGGTAACTTATTCCAATTAAAAATAAGGTATAGGCCGTATTTTTAAAATTTGATAGA
>JALAGS010000082.1 GCA_022712315.1 Sphingobacterium sp.
ATGATTAAAGATTCAGATTTATTCGAACTAGAGAATACCTTCCTTGGAGAAGGTTTCGAATTGGATGGTGATGATATTATCACCGATGAAGACTAGGTCTTCACTTTTTAAGCAAGTATTATTCCCCTTATATAATCTCAAAGCCCAGACATTCTTTGCTGGGCTTTTTCTTTGTTATATTTTGCTATATAATGTCTTCAATTTGCCCAAAAGTTATTATTCCCCTATCTTTATACCAACTTGACGATCCGATGCTGAGCTATCCCGGCTCCCATTTACCGGAGCGCAAGCAGCAGTTTTAAAACAAATAACATAAGAGAAAATAGTATTGGATCTGCCTGCACAAATAATCAGAGAAACATTGAATCGGCTCGAAAGCATGCTATCGCTTGATTGCTCACAGCTAACCCAAGATCAAGAAGGCGCGGCCTATTTTGGTTTTGATTTTCAATTTGACAACCATCGCTTCAAATTTAGAAAAGCAAAGGTAACGCCAAAAAAAATAGGGCTATTCGTTGCCCTTTGGAAACGCGGTAACGATGGTCAAACCATTCCCTTTACTGCAGATGATCATTTCGATTACTACCTCATTTCGGTGGAACAGGAGCAGCATAACGGTCTCTTTGTTTTTCCAAAACAGACGTTAATTGAAAATTGCATCCTCACAGCGGACTGTCAAGTGGGCAAACGTGGATTCCGTCTTTACCCAGACTGGAGCATACCAACCAACAAACAGGCCACCAAAAGTAAAGAGTGGCAGCACACCTATTTTGTGGATTTTATGGGGCCTTATGAGGAAGCCAAAAACAAATTGAACCATATCCTACAAATCAGCTAGTGGAGCTGTCCACCAAGTCCCCATAGGCCGACCTTAACAAATAAATTGCATCCGCCATACTTTGTTCGTCAAGATGTGCAAAACCCAATCGCAACGCAGTAACCACTTTATTTTGATAAAGGCAATTGCTCGGGATCAACAATCCTTTTTCCCGTGCTTTTTCCTGTAACACAGTCAATGAAAAAACAGCCTTAAACTGCACCCAAAAGGCCAGGCCAGCCTCTGGAACGGTGAAAGTAACTTCATCTTCAAAATAACGCCGTAACAACATTGCAAACAATTCTTTGCGTTCTGCAATTGTTTTCTGAAATTTACGCTGATAGCGAAAGATATCACCCTGATGGATAATTTCACCCAATGTTTTTTCAATCATAAAATTCGGCTTCCCGAAGATATTCAGATATTTTTTACCTTCATCCAGCAGATCCTGAGGCGCGATCAAAAAACTCATTTGGAAGCCGGGGTCTAAAAAACTTCCGAAAGCACCTGTATAAATCACCCGGTTACCTGCATTTTTCCGAAAAAGCGATTCCCCTTTTGTTTTAATAAAGGAAGATTCAAAATCTGCATCATCCTCAATAATGATAAAGTCGTAATGCTCGGCCAGCTGTAACAGTTGAATTTTCCGCTTTTCGGAAAGGTTAACGGTCGTTGGATACTGACATCTGCTGTTGAGATAAACACATCGGACCTCTCCGGGCTTAAATTGATCTCCGATCCGATCTACGATCATCCCATCCGCATCTACTGGAACGGTTTTTAGCTTGGCTCCTGCCTGACTAAATATCATATTGGGTAGAAAATAGCTTAAATCCTCAACCAGCACAATATCGTCACGTCGAATTAATAATCGGGATAAAATTGAAAATATCTGTTCGCGGCTGGCAATTGGCAACAGGAAGTTCCGGGAAAGATGAAATCCCCTGGTTAAGTTCAGATAGTAACTTAGCTGGTCCCTAAAAAATAGATTCCCCTCCATCGTCGTCGGCAAATCATCACTTTTCTTTTTTCGTCTCACCATCGATGCATAAAAACGAACAAGCTCCTCGGCCTGAATGACGCTATAATCGGGTGTTCCATCTGTAAAATAATACTTTTCCGGAGCTTCTAACATCGGCATATCCAATATCAGCTCCTTCCGGAAAGAATAAGGGGCAAAGTTAGGTGGCTGTCTAAATGCTTCAATCGTTGACGCCGTAGCTCCCGCACGTTCGGGATTTTTCACAAAAGTCCCTCGATTCGGCAAAATTTTCACCCAGCCCTGCTCCTGCAACTCTGCTAAAGCTGCAACGATGGTTTTTCGATGCACTTTTAATTCATCTGCAATCTTCCGACTTCCGGGCAACAGATCCCCATCTTCCAATAGATTTCGTTTGACTGCATGGATAAATTGATAAACGATCTGCAGATAGACTGCTTCTTCCTTACGTCGATCTATCTTAATAATAGAATGAAAACCTATACCAACCGGACTACTCATTATGTTTATTTCGGACTACCAAAGTTATCATTTAAACTATAATCTTTGCAATCATCATAAAAATAATCGTATTGAAATGCTAAACCCGAACGGTCATCAGGCAATATCAAGCTGATTTTAGAACGAAAATTTATAATTAAAATGGAAACAAAACCAAAATGGACACAGGAAGAAGTTGTTGCTTTATACAACAAATCGATGATGGAACTTCTTTATGAAGCGGCATCGGTCCATAGAAAATACCACGACCCAAATAAAGTACAAGTATCGACATTGATCTCAATTAAAACAGGTGGCTGTCCAGAAGATTGTGCCTACTGCCCACAGGCAGCACGTTACCATACCAATGTAGAGGCCCAAGGGTTGATGAGCATAGATCAGGTAAAAGAGCAAGCCTTAGCTGCCAAGGCCGGTGGCAGCTCACGGATCTGCATGGGGGCCGCCTGGCGCAATGTGAAGGATGGTCCGGAGTTTGACCATGTACTTGATATGGTGCGCACACTGAATAGACTTGACATGGAAGTCTGCTGTACACTGGGCATGCTGACCGAAAACCAGGCACGACGTCTTTCAGAGGCCGGATTATACGCCTATAATCATAATCTCGATTCATCGGACGAATACTATAGGGAAATTATCTCGACCAGAAGCTACGACGATCGCCTGCAGACAATCGAAAACGTACGTAAAACAAACATAACCGTATGCAGTGGCGGCATAATTGGAATGGGCGAAAGTATTGCCGATCGCGCTGCTATGTTGATTACGCTTGCTTCACTCATCCCACAGCCCGAATCGGTACCGATCAATGCGCTGGTTCCTGTAGCGGGCACGCCAATGGAGACGATGGAAACAGCATCCATCTGGGAAATGGTACGCATGGTCGCTACGGCTAGAATTCTATTACCTTCCACACAAGTCCGTTTATCTGCCGGCCGTACCAACATGAGTGTAGAAGGACAAGCTTTGTGCTTTTTCGCAGGTGCCAATTCTATTTTCTCGGGCGACAAACTCCTCACCACGCCCAATCCCGATGTCAACGAAGACCTGGATATGTTTAAAACATTGGGACTGGTAGCACAGCAGCCCTTTGAGAAAAAAAAACAGCCCGAAACCGTCACGACGGAGATGGCACATTATCATGACCTTGGAGAAAGACCAAAATGGTCGAGACCGGAACATAAAATCGAGCGCAACCTCGCCAAGCAGAAGCAAGACAAATAATAAATGGAAAGCATAACGCTACGGGAAGATTATATGACCTTATTTATTAGGGTGTAAATAAATAAGGTCTCCAGATTATATTGATGTGTTTATAGCAATAGAAGATAACACATTCGATAATGGAATTAATAAGCAATAGCAACTATCCTTATTAAAACAGCAGCAATTATGCTAATAAGGGATCAGTTGTACTTTCTGTCCCTGTTTCCAAGCGCCCTGCAAGCTGAATAATTGGATTGTTGTCTCCTTTGAGCTTTATTGCAATATCATACCAATTCCCTTGTTTTTCAATATCCAGGATCAATATAACTTCTTCTGCAGGAGCGATGTCTCTTGTTGTGGCATATTTTTCATAGTTGAGGCTCTCAACCGCAACGGTTACCCGCTGGTCACTATTGTTCTTTAATTTCAGCTGTAATTTTCCTGTAGCTGCCTGAGTCAGTGCCCTAAGCTCTGGAGCTACCGCGGCTTGTATTGCTGCTGTCCCCTTTTCTCCGGAAAATTTACGATAAAAACCATTTGGTCCATGCAGTTCGAAAGCATAACGATCTCCTTCAAACTTTGCCAGGTCCCATTGGTATCCCAAACGATCACCGGCCTTCACCGCAAAATTCCAGTTACGATAGGTTTCGCTTTGTCCTTGTTCATCACGATAGGCCAGCGGACTGTACACATTGAAAGCCGTGCCCGATGTTTTTTTTCCAAAAAGCTTGGTGTCTACAGTCATCGCGAGATAAAACTGTCCATCCAACACATAGCCCACCGCATCATGCGCATAAGGTAACTGCAATGATTTTCTAATCCCCCGCTCCTGTATTCGGTCAAATGCTGGAATCCACACATTTTTCTTCGCGAGCTCAGGATCATTGACCTCGACAAAACCCTGGGGATCATCCTTGAACTGCGCATTGTATATCGTTTCGATATAAGCATCTCGATCTAGGAAAGGAAGTTGTTCCTTTTGCTGTGTAAAAGGAGTAAAAGCTGCGGTCAGATCACCACAGATTGTCCGACGCCATGCACTAATGTTATCCAGATGAATATTCTTCTTCTGTTTGCTGTTAAAGAAAGATTCCAAAAATTGTAATGTAGAAGTATGATCAAATACCTGTGAGCATACCTTGCCGCCTCGCGACCAAGGTGAGGCAATATACATGGGAACACGGAAACCTAAGCCTACGGCACCTTCACGTGCTTGTTTTTTAGGAATTCCCTGCTTTAGCTCATTTTCCAAACGTACCATTTCCACCTCCGTATCGATCCCGGGAGAGCAAGCACCCGTATCTTTCTTCTTTAAATCGGGGACAAGAAAAGGTTTCACATGGTCATAATAACCATCGTTTTCATCATAGGTGATAATAAAAATTGTTTTTTTCCAGACCTCAGGGTTTTTCGTTAGGATATCAAAAACTTCTGATACGTACCAAGCTCCATACCAAGGAGCACTCGGGTGATCTGAGAAATTCTGCGGACCGGCCAACCAGGATACCGCTGGCAATTTACCGCTATCCACATCTTTCCTGAATTGATAAAGAACATCTCCTTTCGGGACCTCAAGTGATCTTTTTTTTCCTTGCTCCTTAAAACGCAATGTATCCAGTGACCTGTAATTATTGTCGCCCCTGTTTACGGTAAATGCCCGCTCATTTAATGATTTAGTAAAATCGCTTAGCTTTTTATAATTATCTGGATTGAATTCCTTGAGTTCAGCCTCTGCGCGCTCGAGCACCTCACTTTTTTTGCGAATATCGGCACGTATTTTTTCAGCCTGTTCCTCAGAGGCAGGAGACTTCTCTTCCAGCCTGGAAATCTGTACAGGCAAATCGCGCACCTGTGCTTCCAGGTTTTTGATATAGTTATCCTTGAATTTAACCTGATAAGCCTGAAAAAACTCCAATAGATTACAGCCAAAATTAGATAACCAAGCGCGCTCTTGTCCGGAAAACCCACCCCCGCAACTTGTTTCATTTTGATAGAAACGCCAGTTTATCCCATTCTTTTCAAGCAGTTCCGGAAAAGTTTCCCAGGTCATTTTCCCATAGCCAAAGTCATCGTTCCGAATATTCGCTTTTTGCAACCCCGCTTTCATCTCCGTAATCTTGCCGGTCCAGAAAAAGGAACGGTTCGGTGTGGTACTTGTCATGCCCGAACAGAAATTCTGATCACATACCGTGAAAGCATCCGCTAACGCATAATGAAAAGGTAGATCTTCCCTTGTAAAATACCCCAATGTTAAAGGCATCCCCGCATATTGTTTATTACCCGATTGTTTTGATAACAACCAATGATCATAACGACCTTGATTAAAAGCATCTACCTGACTTGCGCGGCTATGCGGAAGAGATCCCATCCAGGTTACCTTGCTCTCTTTCAGATTTAATCGAAAAGGAGCGTAAACTTTTCCGTCTTTATCGGTTTGATACCATACAGGTAAGCCGTTCGGTAAACGTATCGAACGTGGATCATTGAAACCCCGAACTCCCGAAAGACTACCTAGGGTATGATCGAAAGATCGGTTCTCCTGCATCAGGATGACGATATGTTCGGCATCCAAAAAGTTACTTCCCGGATCAGGATCAATTGCAAAGGCTTTCTGTATTGATGCAGGCATAAAACTGGCAATACCTGCTGCTCCCGAAAATAGTAGGGTCTTTCTGAGGAATTCTCTTCTGCTTTCCATAAACTTATTTATAATTTCGATTTGAATCTACTTAGATTTCTTTTTGTTTCATATTTCTTCGTGTAAATCTTATGTTACTAAATTAAGCCCTAAGAAAATATCTCCTTGATAGGATGACAAAAATTTACTTATTTTTACGAAAAGACAATACAGACAACTATGGTGGATATTTTGCTGCTCGAAGACGACAAGGTGCTCTCTAAGGAGATCCGGTCTTTTTTATTAAGCCAGGGATTTTCTTGTGACCAGGCATTCGATGGTATTGAGTTTTTGGCCAAAACACACCAAAAAAAATATGGTTTCTATCTACTGGACATCAATGTACCCAAAATCAATGGACTAGAGATCTGTAAAAAGATAAGAAGCCACGATGCCTTTACTCCCATTATTATTCTTTCGGCTTATGATGACATAGACGACAAAAAAGAAGCTTTTCTCCGGGCAGCAGACGATTATCTCGTCAAACCTTTTGTATTAGATGAATTACTGATGCGCATCTTTTCCCTATTGCGTCGACAGCAACACAATGAAAACAATAGTATAAAAACCTTAACAATAGATGACATGGTTATTTATCCCGACGAGGCTCGCGTATTTCGCGCCGACGAGGAAATAAGTCTAACCCAAAAGGAATTTCAACTCTTACTGATTCTCGCACAGGCCAATGGACGGACCTTATCCAAACAGCATATTTCGGAGGAAGTATGGCAAAATCAATTTCAAACAACACAGAATACCATTGAAGTTTACATCAACTTTTTGCGAAAGAAAATAGACAAGAACTTTGAAAATAAACTCATCCATACCAGGCCTGGATTTGGCTATTATCTATCGGCAGAAAAATGAATTTAAAGAAGAAAATAGCGATTAGCTTTAGCATTGCATTCTCCGTCCTTTTCGGTATTGCGATGTTGATTATCTACTATGCTAGTTTCGATTTTCGTAAAGATCAATTTCGCCAGCGGCTGATTGATAAATTAGACAATATTTCTCATTATATTGCCAGCAACCCCTATTTTAACCGACAGTCTTACAAAAACTATTTTCACGATGACGAAGATGGCCTTTTCTATGAAGATGTCATCATTCTCGACCAAAATAAAAAACTGGTATTCAGCACAGTAAAAGACCAAACCATTACCTGGAATGCCTCGATTGTCAACCGGCTTAATCAGGAAAAACAGATCTTCTACAATCAGGATCAATACGAAACCTTGGCCAAATATTACCGCATCAACGGCTCAGCTTATTATATAATCGTAAAAGCGCAGGATTATTCCGGCAATGAAAAAATGGACCATCTAGCTCTTGTCCTTACGATATTATTCGTCCTGAGTGCTGTTTTAGTCTGGATATTCAGCTATAAACTCATTCAGCGCCTGTTGATCCCACTCGATAAATTAAAAGACAATATCACGCAGATCAATGCCAGCAAACTCACCAAACCTGTTGAGTACACTGGTCATACCGACGAGATTGCTGTACTAACCCGTGCATTTAACACGATGCTGCTACGGCTTTCGACTGCTTTCGAATCACAAAAAGAATTTAATTCCAGTGCTTCCCACGAGTTACGAACTCCACTTGCCCGAATGTCCTTTCAATTGGAGAACCTTTATCATCAAAATCAGCTGAGTGAAGAAGTAAAGCAGGTATTACGCAATATATCCAAGGAAACCTTACACCTTTCGGAGGTAACTGATTCGCTCATGCTACTTTCAAAATTCGACTCAGAGCGTTTGAAAATAACTTATAAGGAAGAGAGAATCGATGAAATTATCTTTATGGCTTATGAAAAAGTAGCCAAAGTATTTCCCGAACTACAACTGGATTTTTCGATTGGCGGAATCGAAGATCCCAAGCTCAGTATTTTCTGTTCTTCCCAATTGATTGAAATCGCTTTTGTAAACCTATTTAAAAATGCGGCACTCTATTCTTATAGTAGGGAGGTTAAAGTGATGATTATGGAATCAACCTGGGAACTTAAGGTGCTTGTCAGCAATACTGGGCCAGCACTAAGTATAATTGATCAAAAGCGAATTTTCGATGCATTCAGCCGTGGTGAAAATGCAAGCGAAACGACAGGATCGGGATTGGGACTCCGGATCGTCCAGCGAATCATGCAATCCCATCAAGCAACAATTGAATATCAAGCTGACGCAAAACAATCTACGCATACTTTTGTATTAGTATTTAAATTGTTTCGCAGCCAAAAAGGTTAATTGCAAAAATCGCTCCAAATTAAACATAAGCACCTAAGCAACAAGTATATACATATATTAATCGACACATCAAGCATCTTACCTACCTAAAAAACATGCTAATTTTAAGCTTTTTTTAAGCATTTATTAAGGGGCTTTTAATAATCGACCAGTTATTTTGTTACATAAGTTTTGATTAACATGACAAAGAAACCTTTAATATTTTTATTGCTTTTCAATAGTATGGCTTTTGCGCAGCAAAAACCGCCACAAACAGATTCTGCAAATATTCATGAAAGTACACTCGGAAAAAAGCAAAGTGAGATCTCCGGACAGCAGATGACGCTTCAAGAATGCGAGGAAGCATTTATAAAGAATAATCTCTCACTACTCGCTCAGCAATATGATATCAGTCAAGCTCAGGCAGATGTGATACAAGCCCGAATCTGGGATCTTCCACAGCTGGAAATGTCTGTCAATGCTTATGATCCGCAGAACAAAAAAGCATTTCATGTTGGACAATCTAAGGAAGCGAGCGTATCCCAATTGGTTTATCTCGGTGGAAAAAAGAAAAATGAAGTAGAATTTGCCAAATCAAATGTTGAACTGGCTAAGCTGCAATTTAGCCAGTTGCTTGCAAGTCTTCGTGCGCAGCTCCGTACAACCTTTTACTCCCTTTACTTTGAACAGCATAAGTTGGCCGACATCAAAATTCAGCTGGATTATCTCAACAGTCTCCTCATGGCATATAAAGAACAGGAAAAAAAAGGAAACGTTTCTTTGAAAGATCAGGTCCGTCTTCAAACAATGGCCATCGATCTTAACAACGAAAAAACGACGGCGATCAATAATAGCATTAATCTACAGCAGCAATTACGTGTGCTTATTTCCAGCCAGGAAGATGTGCTTCCCAAATTAACAGACCAAGAAGCAGATCAGGAACTTGCCGTAAAACCGACTATGCCTTTGGATAAAATCTACCAATTGGCCCTAGAAAACAATGCCGATTATCAATTTGCCTTAAAGACTTCAGAAAGCGCTCAATTATTTACCAAATGGCAACAGTCTTTAAATACACCCGATATTAACCTTGGCGTTTCCTACAGCCAAAACGGGGGAGTGTTCCGCAATGAGCTCAATGTCACAGCCGCCATTCCGATCCCGTTGTGGAAACAAAACAAAGGAAATGTGATCAAAGCGAAATATGCCGAAGAGGAAGCAAAGAAAAATATTGAAGTCCAACGGCAGTTACTGGAATCACACATACGTTCCAACTATCAGTCCTGGGAAAATCAATATAACCAGTACTTTACCATTACACCGGACGACCTACGTGATATTGCCCTGGTCTATGACGGCGTATTCAACAATTTCAAAAAAGGGAATATCTCTTTGGTTGAATTTACTGATTTTATGGACAGCTACCGCATATCTATTCTCAAGCTTTACGATATGAAAAAGGAAATTATTCTCAACGCCGAACAATTAAACTATCTGGCTCAAACTTCTATATTCAATTCAACTCATGCCAACTAAAAAACTTATCATAGCCACTGTAGCAGTAGTGTTACTCTACTCTTGCCAAAATCATAAAGAAGCGGACAATGCAGCCATTGTCAAAGGTTTCGAAATTAGTGAGACGATGCTTAAATCGACCAGTTTTGCAACGGTAAAAAAAGAAAATGTGACCGAAGAACTCAATTTCTTCGGGAAAATATCTGCCGATCAAAACAATTACATCGATATTTTTCCACTTGTTGGGGGCAATGTGGTATCCGTTAATGTTTCCCTAGGTGACTATGTACATAAAGGTCAGGTATTGGCCACAATCAGAAGTACGGAAGTCGCGGGTATACAAAAGGATCTTTCGGATGCCAAAACCGATGTATTACTTGCTGAAAAAAACTACCGGGTAGCGGAAGACATGTATAACGGCAAACTGAGCACAGACAAGGACATGCTGGAAGCAAAAGGGCAGTTAACCAAAGCCAAAGAGCAGCTACGTCGCTCAGAAGCCGTAAGTCAGATCTACAATGTCCGTACAGGCAATATTTATTCGGTCGTATCTCCAATCGATGGCTACATCGTCCAAAAAAATATTAATAAGGACATGCAGTTGCGCAGCGACCGCAGCGACAACATCTTTGATGTAGCCAATACAAAAGATGTATGGGCAATTCTTAACGTCAACGAAACGGATATTGACAAGATCAGCATGGGCATGCCAGCTGTCGTATCAACATTGAGCTATCCTGACAAAAAATTCCAGGGCAGCATCGACAAAATCTTTAAGATTATCGATCCGCAGACCAATTCAATGCAGGCCCGTGTGGTACTAGACAACAAGGATGGTTTACTCATTCCCGATAGCAAGGCAACCATTAAAGTGCTGCACCAATCCAATACACAGGCATTGGCAGTTCCTTCAGATGCAGTCATCTTCGATCAAAACAAATATTTTGTATTGATCTATAAATCGCAAAATGATATTAAGATCCGCGAAATACAGCCGATCAAACAAAACGAAGGGACAACTTATATGGCTACAGGGCTACAGGAAGGCGAAAAAGTTGTTGTCAACAATAAGCTTTTGATCTACAGAGCACTGAATAATTAATCCGTCTTAGCATTTATACGAATGAACAAATTCATTAAAAATATCATTGCCTTTTCCATTAAAAATAAAGCTTTTACTTTTATTTGGGTCGGTATTTTGGCTATTTCTGGTTTCATCAGCTTTAAAAGCATGCCCATTGAAGCATTTCCCGATGTAACCAATACACAAATAACCATCATTACCCAATGGAATGGAAGGAGTGCAGAGGAAGTCGAACGTTTTGTAACTACACCTATTGAGTTGGGCATGAGTCCGGTCCAAAAGAAAACGAGTATACGGAGCACGACGATGTTTGGCCTCTCCATCGTCAAAATCATCTTTGATGATGGTGTAGACGACACCTTTGCCCGCAACCAGGTCAACAACCTCATGCGGTCGGTGAGCCTGCCCGACAATGTCGATCCTGAAGTACAGCCCCCTTATGGACCTACAGGAGAAATCTTCCGGTATACATTACATAGCGATCAACGCAATTCACGCGATCTCCTTACTTTGCAGACATGGGTTATTGACAGGGCACTCCGAGGTGTCCCCGGTGTAGCCGACATCAATGTTTTTGGTGGACAGGATTTAGTCTATGAAATCAGCACAGACCCTATAAAACTCGATAAATTTAACCTGACTCCTTTGCAGGTATTTGATGCGGTCAGCAAAAGTAACCTGAATGTTGGCGGAGATGTTATCGAAAAAAGCGGTCAGTCTTATGTTGTACGCGGTATCGGTTTGGTCAACTCGATCAACGATATCGAAAACATCACCGTAATTAATCAAAAGGGAAATCCTGTGTTTGTTAAAAATGTGGCCGAAGTAAGGGAAAGCGCGATGCCTCGTGTGGGCCAAGCAGGTTTTGGCAAGAATGATGATGTGGTAGCAGGAACCATCGTGATGCGCAAAGGTGAAAACCCAAGAGAGGTTTTGACAGCAGTAAAAGCGAAAATAGACGAGCTTAATAACAAAATCCTTCCCAAAGACGTCAAGATGCAAACCTTCTATGACCGTGACAACCTCATGGATTTCACGACACATACCGTTATGCATAACTTGATCGAGGGTATCGTGCTTGTCACCTTGATGGTACTACTCTTTATGGCAGACTGGCGCACCACGGTTATCGTTTCCATTATCATACCACTCGCCTTACTTTTTGCCTTTCTATGCCTTAAACTGGCTGGCATGAGTGCCAACTTGCTTTCTTTAGGTGCAGTAGACTTTGGTATTATCATCGACGGTGCCGTAGTCATGGTTGAAGGGATATTCGTTATGCTGGACCATCAAGCTCATAAACTGGGTATGGAGAAATTCAACAAAATGGCCAAAGCGGGCTGGATCAAACAGACAGGAACGGGATTGGGAAAAGCCATCTTTTTTTCCAAACTGATTATCATTACTTCCTTGATTCCTATCTTCTCCTTCCAGAAGGTAGAAGGTAAAATGTTTTCGCCACTCGCCTTTACCCTGGGGTTTGCCTTATTAGGCGCATTACTGTTTACATTGACGCTTGTTCCGGCCTTATCGCATATTCTGCTCAATAAAAATGTGAAAGAACGGCACAATCCATTTGTTGAATTCTGGAATCGAATTGTCGCCAAGGGTTTTGGATTTACATTCAGAAACAAGCGCCTAAGTATGATCGTCGCGATTACTTTATTGGCTGCCGTCTTGTTTTCTGCAAAATTCTTGGGAACAGAATTTTTACCGACATTAAACGAAGGGTCCCTTTGGGTTACTGCCGAGATGCCTATGAGTACATCTTTACGGGAATCGGTCAAAACAACCAAGCTGTTAAAAAGTACATTGGAAACCTTCCCTGAGGTCACCGGTGTGCTCTCCCAGACAGGGCGGAGCAACGATGGTACCGACCCCAATGGCTTTGGTTTTGTCCAGTTTGCCGTAGCCCTAAAACCGAAAGAGGAATGGACACGTAAAATTACCATGGATCAGCTGATCGAAGAGATGGACCATAAACTCAAGCAATTTCAGGGGATCACCTATAACTATTCACAGCCTATTTCCGATAACGTTGCCGAAGCGGTTGCAGGATTCAAAGCCGAAAATGGCATTAAGATTTTTGGTGACAACCTTGCAACCTTAGACCGTCTCGCAAAAGAAGTATATGCACAGGTCAAAGGTATTCAAGGTATCAAAGAACCGGGTATTATCTTAAATATCGGCCAGCCTGAAGTTAGTGTAGTATTGGATCGAACCCGTATGGCTGCATTCAACGTGTTGCCAGCCGATGCGCAGGCGGTATTGGAAATGGCATTTGGCGGAAAGACAGCTTCCGTTTTATACGATGGCGAACGCAAATTCAACATTCGTCTGCGCTATGCACCGGAATATCGGAAAACAGAGAAAGATATTGCGCAACTGATGGTACCATGTGGTGATGGCACCTTAATTCCACTGAAAAGTATCGCTACGATTGAAAAAGACAATGGCGCCGCTTTTATCTACCGCGACAACATCAAACGCTATATCGGTATCAAATTTTCCATCCGTGACCGTGACTTGGGAAGTACCATTGCAGAAGCCCAACAAAAAGTCAGCAAAATCAAGCTCCCGGAGGGATATTCCATTGGTTGGACTGGCCAATTTGAAAATCAACAACGTGCTACACACCGTTTAGCACAAGTTGTACCGATCAGTTTGATCGTCATCTTTTTCCTATTGTTTATTCTCTTCGGAAATATCAAAGATTCGCTACTCGTATTGGCCAACGTTCCCTTTGCCTTAATCGGCGGGATTATTGCCTTACATGTAACAGGTATGAATTTTGGAATTTCGGCAGGGGTAGGTATGATTGCACTGTTCGGGATCTGTATACAGAATGGGGTTATCCTGATCTCGGAATTCCATCAGAACAAGAAGGAAGGTCTACCCAATGACCAATCGATTTATAAAGGTGTAAAATCGCGAACACGACCTGTGGTCATGACAGCGCTAATGGCTTCCATCGGACTATTGCCGGCTGCATTATCTACGGGTATAGGTTCGGAATCACAAAAACCTTTGGCCATCGTCATCATTGGCGGGCTTATTTCAGCAACGATACTGACGCTGCTGGTATTCCCGATAATCTATGATATCTTCAACAGAAAAGAAAAAGTACAGCAAACAATCGCTGAATAATGTCGTCCATATTTTATATACTATATACTTAGGCCGATAAAGGCCATCGGTACTGCCCCACGCTGTGAAGTGAAGGGCAGTATCATTTTTTTGATGATACTTTTGATGTAACATTTGTATCTATTCCGGCTTAAAAATTTCAAAAACAATAAAAAGCCCTTAAGTTTACAACAAATTACCTTCCATTAAGCAGCTGCTGTTTTTTGGATCACACAAACAAACACATATTTATGACTATTCTCACCTTTACAATCATCCTGCTCCTGGGTGCATTTGTAGCAGGGCTCTTAGGATCCCTGACAGGCTTAGGCGGAGGGGTCGTTGTCATCCCCTTATTGACTCTTCTATTTCATGTAGATATCCGTTATGCCATTGGAGCGGCCTTGTTGGCTTCCATCGCAACTTCATCCGGTGCAGCGACAGCTTACGTTAAGGAAGGCATCACCAATATCCGGCTCGGGATGTTTCTAGAAATCGCAACCACCATTGGAGCTGTCATCGGTGCTGTTATCGCCATTTACATGCCGACGAACACCATTGCGATCATCTTCGGTGTTGTACTTATCTTCTCTGCGGCAATGACGGTCCGCAAGAAGAACGAACATGCACTTTCCGGTGGTTCGGCCCTGGCTGAAAAATTGAAGCTGAACAGTACTTATCCCGCTGACGGAAAATTAGTTCCCTACAAATTGACCAACATAGCCGGAGGATTCTCTTTGATGGGTGTTGCAGGAATTCTTTCTGGTTTATTAGGAATTGGTTCCGGCTCTCTCAAAGTACTCGCAATGGACAGCATGATGAAAATCCCCTTTAAAGTTAGTACCACAACGAGCAACTTTATGATTGGTGTCACCGCAGCTGCTTCTGCGGTCGTGTATTTACAAAGAGGCTATATGGATCCAGGTATTGCTTTTCCGGTTATCTTGGGTGTATTATGTGGTGCCATCACGGGATCCAAGCTCTTAAAACGAATGAATCCGAAGACTTTACGCATTATTTTTGCCGTCGCGATTACACTGGTAGCATTAGAGATGATCTTTAACGGATTCCAGCATAAATTCTAAAACGGAAGTTTACACGATTTAGAATTTCAGTTTTGCAACCTCCTTCCGCTATACGGTGAAGGAAATAATTAATCAAAATGAAACAAGTATTTTCGAAACACTATTGGGGAGACAAGGACATCTCGCTGTTGGTAGGACAAATTTTACGCATAGGTGTTATACTCGCTTCCTCCATTCTTATCCTCGGCGGCATCCTCTATCTCATTGTTCATGGCCAGGACGCCGTACCAAACTATAGAGATTTTGTCGGTGAGGGAAATTCCAACACAACAATTACTGGAATTATTACAGGCGCTTTTAGCCGAAACATTCCACAGGTTATACAGCTAGGTGTGCTGCTATTGATCTGCACCCCTATCGTACGCGTGATAGGTTCGTTATTTGGATTTGTAATCGAAAAGGACAGACTTTACATTATCATCACGCTGATTGTATTAACAGTCATCATAGGCAGTATACTCAGTGGCGTCAAGGGATAATGAGCTTATCTCTTGGCCCGCAACCAAGTGGATTTTTCCAACGCATATTCAAAGTTTTTCCGTTCAGGCTCATTTACATAACTAACCATCTTTTCGGCCACTTTAACGGCCCTCAAGCGCTCCACTGCCTTCTGAGAGCGATAATTTTCCGCACCTACGTGCAGATAAATTCTGTCAACAAAATTGAATGCAAAATCAAACATCATCTCTTTCACTAGCGGATTGATTCCTGCTCCCCAATAAGCACGCGCATAAAACGTATACCCAACAAAAATTGATTTTTCTGCCTCATTGAGACCATAATACCGCGTGCTTCCGATACAAGCACCACTTTTCTTATCCAAGATTAAATAGGCTGATTTACTCGCCAAAGCGCCTTCAAAAAATCCACGAAAAACATCTTCTTTCCATCGGTCCTTATTCGGATGCTGCTCCCAGATCAGGGGATCTCTGGCAACTTGGTAAAGCGTATCAAAATCCGCTGGTTCAATAATTTTTAATACGACCTGATCGTTTTCAAGGGTGTTGGGTGCGACAAACTTCATGAGACACATTTATAGTTTAGCGATTCAAAATATTCTAATTCCTACAGAATATACCAATTATTGATGAAAATATCTGAATTACGGTAATATCCAGTCAAATATTACACCAAAATGTCGATTCCACTGTGCTTAGGATAAAATTAGAAACTAAGCGATAGGCAGCCGCTGAATTATTTTTTCTCAGAATTGACTGGAATAAGAGAGCTTGTTAAATTCGCATTGCAAAATTTTGTATTTTACAGCCAAATGGAACAATTCAAGAAATTTGTAAAACAGCGTATTGATGTCACCGAAGAAGAGTTGGATGACATTGTTTCACGTTATCAAGTAAGGAAAATAAAGAAAAAGGAATATTTTCTCCAAGCGGGGGAAGTCTGTCACTACGAAGCCTACGTGATCAGTGGTTTATTTAAATCATTCTATGTCACGGCTGATGGCATTGAACATATCCTACAGTTTGCCATTGAAGATTGGTGGATTGGTGATATTGCCAGCTTTAATTATCAGGAGCCGGCACTGCAAAATATTCAGGCGCTAGAGAATTCAGTGGTACTTACGCTTTCTAAGAAAAATAAAGACAAGCTTTATGAAGACCATCCTATCTTCGAGAAGCTCTCCCGGATAATGGCCCAACGCGCGCAGATTGCATCTCAGCACCGCATTATCTCAAGCATAGGTTTTACAGCCCAAGAGCGCTACCTGGATTTCATCAAAAGGTATCCAAAAATCTATCCGAGGATTTCCAACATGCAACTCGCATCCTATCTTGGTGTCACACAAGAATTTCTGAGCCGTCTCAAAAGACAAATATTGAAGCCCAGCCGAAATTCTTGACCTACATCAATTTTTTCTTTGTTAGTTTATCCCACCTTTGCAAAAGCTTGTTCAAACAAACATTTTGAACTTTTGAAGGTTAGATAAATAAAAAGAAAACAACATGAATAAATTTTTCCAAATTTTAGCAGCGGCAGTATTAATGGTTAATGTTGCTGTGGCGCAGGTAAAATGGTCTGCAGATCCTGCACATACGAATGCTAGATTCGATGTAAAACATCTGGGTATCAGTTTTGTCGATGGTGAATTCACCAAAGTAGAAGGTACAGTTGAAACTGCAACAGGAACAAGTTTCAACAATGCTAAAATTAATTTCTCTATTGACGTTAATAGCATTGATACACGTATCGCTGCCCGCGATAACCATTTGAAGACCGATGATTTCTTTGCTGCGGATAAATTCCCTAAAATGACTTTGAAATCTATCAGTTTTAAAAATGCAAAAGTAAAAGGAAAATATATTATGGTGGCAGATTTAACCATCCGTGATGTAACGAAAAAAGTAACTTTCGACGTGACTCAAAATGGAGGAATCATTACTGATCCTTGGGGAAAAACACGTGCAGGCTTTACCGCTAAAACAAAAATCAACCGTCAGGATTTTGGCATAAAATACAATGACAAATTACCTTCCGGTGTAGAAGCCGTTGCTTCTGATGTGGATATCATTGTTAATACCGAATTGGTTTTGAACTAATTGAAAAATAATAAATCACACTAACTTAGTGGCTATCCTGTCTGATATAGGATAGCCACTTTTTTTTATAAGCCTTTCAACATACCGCCATCAAGCGGAATATTTGTACCCGTTAGATAACTAGCATATTCCGAGCAGAGAAAAGCAACGAGATATCCATATTCTTCGGGTCTACCCAAACGTTGTGCAGGCACCTGTTTTAACCGTAATTGCAATGCTTCTTCGTAGGATACCCCCAGCCGTTGCGCATCTAGTTTTGTCAGTGACTGGATGCGATCCGTATCAAACAAACCTGTTAAGATACTGTTGACAGTGACACCATCTTTGGCCACATCCTCAGCCAGCGATTTGCTCCAGCTAATCAATGCTGTACGAATCGTATTGGACAATACTAGATTAGATACCGGTTCCTTCACCGTGGAAGAAGAAACATTAATAACGCGGCCATAGCCGTTTGCCAGCATATAAGGTAGCGCACAAGAGGTTGTATAACAATGGTTTTGAAATAACAGCTCAAAGGCGTGCTGGTAATCCGCCAGATTTTTTTGGTCTATGGTACCCGCTTGAGGACCATTTGAATTGTTGATCAATATATCGACCTGATTCGATTGAAAATAATGTTCAATCTGTTTTTTGTAGGCTTCGTGATCGTTATAATCCACCAGAATATATTGATGAATCTGTCCCTTTGACCTGTCAAGACCTTCGCAGGTCCGCTTTAACTTTTCCTCATGACGGGAAGCCAAGGTTACCGATGCACCGCAAGACGCGAGCACTTGAGCGATCCCCGCACCTATACCTGCAGAACTCGCTCCTACTAATGCTTTTTTCTCATGTAGATTGATTTCCATATTTTCTTATTTTCCGTTTGTTGTTGATACTCAATCGAACCAATAGGTTCCGCTCAACCTAATATATGTATGTGATTAGTCATTATCTTTGGCACGGATCATAGCAATAAATAAATAGACTGCAAAGACCCATGCCGACGCCAGACATATCCAGGCAAATACAGGGATCCCCCACCACTGTGGTTCCACCCTTGCCACGATAACCATTCCGCCCAATAGATTGAGCGACATAAACATAATACCGATAACGATGCGATTAACGCCTTTGCGGAGGATTGTATTAAAGGATCGCGCACTGATCAGGCGATGGTTGAGTGTGAAATTTCCTGTCCGAAATAAGCGCACGAGCGCGCGCATATCCTCTGGAAGTTTTTCGACATCGCGCGCAAAAGATTCAATTTTATGTTTTCCTTTTTTGAATATCGCCTCAGGAGAGAGCCGCTCCATCATTATTCTGCGGGCAAAAGGTTTGATGCTCTCCATAATATTGAGGTCGGGATACAACTGGCGCCCGATGCCTTCCATCAGGGAAATACCCCGCATCAGTTGATAGATATACTCCGGAAAATACAAGCGATTATCACCAATGATTTTCCACAATTTATTAAACAATAAGTCTAAGCTCAGATCGCCGAGCGATACATTATCGATCATATCAAAGATCTCGTAGAGAGACCGTTCAAACTGATTACGATCTGGAATATGGCTAACCACAGCAACATCTTCAATTACGTCTGCAAGTCGGACAGCATCTTCAGAAATCGCCGATTGAATAAATTCTTCCAGCTGCCTACGGTCTATACCCAATAATTTACCCATATTTCCAAAATCCAAAAAAGCGATCCGCCCATCTGGCATCACCATCATATTCCCGGGATGGGGATCGCCATGAAAGAAACCATGAATAATCACTTGCTCAAGGTATAAATTGATCCCATTTTTTACCAGAGTCTGGACATCCATTCCCCGACGCTTAATTTCAACGGCATCGGTTACCTTAAAACCATCCAGATACTCCATACATAGAACACGATCCGAGGAGACTTCAGGATAAACCCGAGGCACTTTAATCAGCTTATTCCCTTTAAAGTTCTTTGCGAAGCGCTCAATATTATGCCGCTCAATCACCAAAGACATCTCTTCCTGCAAAGTCATTGCGAAAGACTCAACAATTAGGGAAAGATTCAGGTTTTCCAATGCATCATTGTACATGGTCAGAATTTTGGCAATATCACGCATGAGGGCCAGATCAACGCGCATAACCTCATCAATGCCGGGACGACGGACTTTCAAAACCGTTTGAGTTCCATCTTTTAAGGTCGCACGATACACCTGGGCAATAGAGGCGGCAGCGAAGGGTTCAGGAGCAATCTCCTGGAAATACGCTTCAACATCCAGCTCAAGTTCCTCTGCCAGATAAGTTCTAATATCAACTTCAAAAGGCGGAACATTATCCTCTAGGCGCTTAAGTTCATCTACGAGATCTTTGGGTAATAATCCTTCCCGCGTCGAAGCAGATTGCCCAAGCTTGATAAAAGCTGGACCGAGCTCCTCAAGCGCCATCCGAATACGCGCATAAACACTGATATTATCGACGTCAATAGCATGTTCTACGGCTGACCTGGGTCCTTTCCACGGCAATCGGGCGATCGCATCTTTAAAACCATACTTGGCCAATATACTTAAGATCTGGGAACTACGCTGTAACTTCTTCGTCGGATTATACATAACGGACAATGGTTTTCGATAACAATATACGAAATATCCATGCCTCAAAACACAACCAAGTATAAAAATGAAGCGGATATTCCATATGGACTAAAAAAACTAATCATAAGCATATGAAACAAAAACCTTACCTATTTTGGTTCTAGTCATCCTGATCAGAAAATCAGGTCCTCAACAGCATAGTATGTAGAGATATACAATACTATTCGGCCTCTATTTGATCGAGCTTCTCTTTTATCTGTTTAATATAATTGCTATAATAAGCACGAATCATAAATTCTGTCAGACCAACAACAAGAATAATGGATATAATTGCAGAAAGGATCATCCACACAATAAAGTTCGGTTCCTGTTGAAAAGTCTCCTTGAAATGGTACAATCTATCAAACCAAACAGTAGTCCTGTTCTGAGCAATCATAATAAGATAAAGAAATAAAGCTTGGGGAATCATGACATAGGCCGCTATACGGTAAGTCTCTACGGCATATTTCAAATCGTAATACAGCTTAAGCAAATGCTCACGCGATGCCAGCAATTCGATCTTTTTCGTGCTCTTTACCAGATAAAAGAACCGGCGATAATATAAAAGACTTGACAACGATATTTGTACGATAAAAAAGTAATACGCAAATGCAGCATAACCTTCAATCTTATACATCGGCAAGAGAGGCACCAAAAACAGAAAACCCATACAGACAGCCCAGGAGATAAACTCGCGCTTGATATTCTTGCGCAACTTGCCCATGATATTACCAACTTCCTTATAGTATTTGAGATTTGGATTCTGTAAATCCTCATCTGTAGGCTGTTCCTGCCAAGATTTTTTTAACTCATCAAAATTCATAATTGTATTTTTTAATGATTTGTTGGATTCGCTCCTTTGTGCGGTTTAATTTTACACGGGCATTAACTTCCGATATGCCCAGATTTTCTGCAATCTCGCGATGACTCTGACCTTCCAAAAACAAAAAGATTAGCGCCTTTTCAATTGCATTAAGTTCTTGCACCGCCTGATAAAAGACTTTTAGTTGCTCGTCTCTGTCGCTGTCATAAGTTTCTTCTGCAAAATCATGCCGTTCCTCCAATGCATCATAAATCTGATGTTTCTTTTCCTTTTTTAAGAATACCATTGCGGTATTGAGGGCAACACGATACATCCATGTTGAAAATTTACTCTGTTGCTTAAATGTCGCATAGGATTTCCATAGCTGAAAGACGATCTCCTGATAAAGATCCTGCCTCCCCTCATGATCATCCATATACATACGGCTCACCTTAACGAGAATACCCTTATTCTCGTCAATCAATCTAAGAAATTCTATTTCCGATGGGTTCACCTAGCGATTTTTCTTTAAATATATTTAGGTAATAAGTATAGCAAACAAACAATGTGTTACAGCTTTATTTAAAAATATGTAAATTGTTATTAAAAAAGAGGCTTATCGTTGAAGATTATGGAAAATATATTTTATCAAGGCCAGATTATATGGGCACAGATCGATGCAAATAGACATATGCGGCACTCTGCTTACGCTGATATCTGCGCGCAGGCCCGTAGTAATATGTTGAACAAAATGGGTTTTTCACTGGATAAATTTGCCGAATATCATATCGGTCCGATTTTATTCAGGGAGGAACTGATCTATTTTAAAGAAGTGCATTTGGATGAATATGTACAGGTAAAAGTAGAAATGACAAAATACAACAAAACCAATAGCCGTTTTTCATTTGTTCATCAGGTTTTTCGTCATGACGGTGTATTGTGCTGCACAGTCAACGTCGATGGCGCCTGGCTGGACCTTCAAAAGCGGAAATTAACGAAATTGCCAGAAGAAATGGAGCCTTATCTTGCCAAAGTTCCTCGCGCTGCGAATTATGAGGAAACCGAATAATCTATTCAAGACAAGTAGACCATCATTATAAATGAAAAATCCCTCGGAACACAAACGGAACTCCGAGGGATTAAAACATAAACTAAACCTAAAAACTATTGCCTTTTAGTCACCTTTGGTCATTTCCAAAATGAACTATTTCTTGTTGTATGCTGCTGGATTATTTAACTTCAATCAAACGCTTTGCGATGATAGCATCTTCTTTCTTCCCAACAGTCAAAACCAATATCCCACCTTCATAGGCAGCTTCGATATTGCTGTAATCTACCGTCTCTGGTAACGTAAATGACCGCGAGAACGAAGAATAATTGAATTCTTTTTTGCTGTATAATTTTTCTTCACTAACAGTTTCCTCTTTTTTCTCAGCTGAAATCGTAATTAGATTTTTATCTACATTAATCTTAAAGTCAGATTTGTCTAATCCTGGCGCAGCCATCTCAATTTTAAATGATTTTTCGGATTCTGATATATTTACCGCAGGTACACGGGATACCAAACGATCTGAGATAAAGTTATCATTGAATAAATTGTCGAATACAGTGTTTACGAATGGATTTACTGCATCAGTATTTAAACTTTTTGTAGGGAATTTAATTAATGCCATTTTTTGTCCTCCTAATTTTTTGTTTTATTGTTGTTAAGCTTTTTTGTTCTAACTATTTGAAAGGTGATATTCAATTAGCGTACCAGCCCTATTCAAAAGACAAAATGTCACTTCAAAACAAAAACAAATGCCATTTTGACTTAAACACAAACTGTTTCGCAACGACCAGATGACCTATTTGTCATCGTTCAGCCCTCTATTGATAGCACAAAAACAGTTCCTTACACAGATTAACGTGTAAGAGGCAAAACGGTTTATCAAAAACTGTTAATTTTTTATAAAGAGCGTATAATAGCTGTAAAACGAATATCTTTCATAGACCATAGGAAACCAAGTCTTCATCGGATTCCTAAAGATATTGCGCCCTGCTAATTTTAGGACAATGGTTCAAAAAAAATCGCTAAGATTGATGTTGTTCCAACGCAGCAATCAATAAGGATTTGACTGCATCATAAATATAGTCCTTGGCTTCCGCATAGGATATTCCATAGCGTCGTGGTACACCATCTGAATAATGCGGAAACGGTTTAAATAGTTTATCATAGTAAGCATCCAGCTGTATCACTGTCGGCAACTCAAAAGCTAGACGAAGCTGAAAACGCCGGATAATGGCTGTGTCCAATATTTCGGGATGATTGGTTGCTGCAATCAACACAGCCTCAGCCGGAAAATAATCGATTAGCTGAATAATGGTATTCACGAGACGGCGCATCTCTCCCACATCCTTCTCCTCACTGATCCGCGCTTTTCCGATCTGATCGAATTCGTCTAAAAATAGGACTGCTTTTTCACGCCCCGCCTTATCAAAAACCTGTTTAATATGCTGCGAAGTTTCCCCAATACGCGAAGAAATGAGATTACTCAGATTCAACACATAGATCGGCTTTTCCAGTGCTGTAGCCAAAGCCTTGGCTGTTGTTGTCTTTCCGCAGCCAGAATAACCGTGCAATAAAATCTTATTGCTGACCGGCAGACCGTATTGTGAAAGCTCTTTTATATAACGATGTTCTTTAATCAACTGATGGAGTTTCCGACGGCTTTCTTCTTCTAAGAAAACGTCTTCCAAGGCTATCTTTTCCTTATCAGCAATGACGAGATCGTAAATATTCATAATGTTCATTTAAGACTATCAGGTAACCGGCTGCAAACCTAGATCTTCGGTCGATATACAGCTGGTCCAGTTTAGTTTTAATCCTTAAAATATTTGAGGCTAACCTGGGAGCAGGAAAGATCTCCTCCGAAAGGCGGATTCGATTTACGTATCACAACCTCAATTGTAACCGCATGTGTAACCTTTTCCCTAATCTGATCCAGTATTTCTGCAGCTGCAGATTCCAGCAGCTTGCGTTTAGGCTGCATAACGCCGGCGGTAATCTGGTAAAGCTCCTCGTAATTGAGTGTATTTTTCAAATTCTCCGTTTCTGCATTTAAAAATGGAAAACATACGTCAATAGAAACAAAAAACTCATTGCCAAGTACCTGTTCTTCTTCATAGTAACCTATAGGTGCATAGAACCTTGCTTCTTTCAGCGATACTGTCTGTAAAATGGTTGCCATGCACAAACCTAACGAAATTGTTCCAAACAAGTGGGATTATTTGTATATTTAGGCATACCAAAAACCCAACAGATGAACTTTTCTTTATCATCAGCGATAGCAACAACGCTCTTATTTGGTGCCACTGCATTACAGGCCCAAACAAATATGAAACCCAGCGACACCGAATATTATAGTCCGGTGCCACCGACATTAACGATCAATCATGGTATTCCAAGCGATGCTATTGTCCTTTTTGACGGCAAGGACCTCAGCAAATGGAAAAGCGAAAAAGGGAAAGCAAGCTGGACTGTCGCCAACAACGTACTCGAAGTGAAACCGGGCGCTGGAGCTATTGAAACCACCGAAAATTTTACAGATTTCCAGTTACATGTGGAGTGGAAAAGCCCCGAAGTAATCAAAGGCGAGGGTCAGGGCCGAGGCAATAGCGGCATTTTCTTGCAAGGACTTTATGAAATTCAAGTACTGGACAACAATAACAACCCAACCTATGTCAATGGCGGCGCAGGCAGTCTTTACAAACAACGTCCACCGCTGGCACAAGTAATTGCTCCGGACAAATGGCACGTCTATGATATCATTTACAAGGCCCCCCAATTCAATAAAGACGGAATATTGACCAGCAAAGGAACGGTAACGGTTT
Organism: Sphingobacterium sp.; assembly: GCA_022712315.1. Lineage (GTDB taxonomy): Bacteria > Bacteroidota > Bacteroidia > Sphingobacteriales > Sphingobacteriaceae > Sphingobacterium. The sequence goes on from JALAGS010000082.1 coordinate 25,064, forward strand.
TACATAATGGAGTCGTTGTACAAAACAACACCCAAATCGACGGTACAACAGAATATATCGGGCTGCCAAAGCAAATAAGCCATGGCCCAGGTCCAATTATATTGCAAGATCACGGTGATCTGGTGCAGTTCAGAAACATCTGGCTACGTAAACTATAGGTTTGCAGCAAGCAATTTTAGTTAGAAAAGCAACAATTCTGTACTAGGTTTTATAGGGCTATTTCCCTAATTTAGCCCTATAAAATTAAAAACAAACGGAATGTAATGAGCTGTTTGTGCCCATAATTTCCTACCGCAGCAGGCTGCTAAGCTCAAGCTGAGTAGATCAATGAAGCGCAAATAACCACAGATAACAGGCTCAATTATGCCGTTGAGTATAAACACATTCACTCAATATTAAAGTTTAATGAAAAGAATTGCGCTATTCTTCTTGTTGGCAAGCTCCATCAGCAGCTATGCACAACGCAACCTTAATTTAGAAGAAACCGTCTTTGGCCCCCGCACCTATGCACCGGCATCGATAGCTGGAGCATCGTGGATCCCAAAATCCAACAGCTTCTCCTATCTCGATAAATCGTATCAAAATCTGCTATCCAAAAGTGCCGCTGGCAAATGGAATGAAACGAATCTGGTCACTAAAGCAGATCTCGAAACAGCATTAAAAGCGGCCATTCCGAACGAAACTTTCAATCTGCGTCAATTTCCCTATGACTATAAATGGCGTGACGGAAACTCCTTATTACTCCAGATCGATGGAAAAGATAAAACCTATTCTGTAGCTTACAACATTAAATCAAAAAATATTGAAAGCTTTATTGGCAATGACAACAAAGGAGCTAACCGCGAGTTAAGCGCTGATTTTTCAAAAATTGCCTATTTAGTCGACAATAACATTGTGATTGTTGACAAGAGCGGCAAAATTACTCCTGTAACGAACGACACCGACAAAGGGATTGTCAATGGAAGCGATTATACACACCGCCAGGAATTTGGCATCAAGAAAGGAATGTGGTGGAACAATCAAAATGACAAATTACTTTACTACCGTAAAGATGAAACGATGGTTGCCAACTATCCATTACCGCAATGGAGTTCAAAAATCGCCGACATCAAATGGATAAAATATCCGATGACAGGCCAAAAGTCAGAAGAAGTTTCTTTGGTCGTTTACAATACCACGACCGGACAAAAAGTAACCCTTCAAACCGGCGAGCATTCGGAGCAATATTTAACCATGGTTACCTGGGATCCATCCGGAAAATACATCTACGTCGGACTCCTCAACCGTGGTCAAAACGACCTTAAAGTCAACAAATACAATGCTGAAAACGGTTCCTTGGTCAAAACCCTGTTTGAGGAAACCGCAACAACCTGGGTGGAACCAGAAAATCCGTTGACATTTTTGCCAAACAAACCGGATCAATTCCTTTATCAATCCGATAAAGACGGCTACAATCAGCTTTACCTTTACAATACCGAGGGCAATCTGATTAAAAAATTAGGCCATAAAGACATTGTCATGGAAACATTACTCGACTTCTCGTCCGATGGCAACAAAGTAAGTTATACCGGCGTAACCAATAATGGTTTGGATCGCCAGTTATTCGAAGTTGATCTAAAATCAGGAAAAACGACTCAATTAACCAATGAATCGGGTATACACCATGCTTCTTTAAGTGACGATGGCAAATATATCTATGATCAATATAGCAACTTAAAAACACCGAATAAAATTCAGATCAAGGAAGTTAAATCTGCTAAGGAAACAACTTTAGTTCATGCAGAAAACCCTTTTTCCGGAAAAATTAATGATCCTAAAATCGAATTTGTACAATTGACATCCGCGGATGGAAAATACCCATTAACAGGACGTATCATTTATCCAAATGATTTTGATCCCGCAAAAAAATATCCGGTCATGTACTACCTATATGGCGGATCACATTCGCAGCTCGTTTCCAATAAATGGCTAGGGGGAGCAGGTTATTTTGATATGTACATGGCTCAACAGGGTTATATTGTCTTTACGATGGACAATCGTGGCACAAACTACAGAGGCCGTGATTTCTACACCGCCACACATCGCAACCTTGGTCAAAACGAAATGGCCGACCAGATGAAAGGAATTGAGTTCCTTAAGTCAAAATCCTTTGTTGACCAACAGCGCATGGGAATTTTCGGCTGGAGTTTTGGCGGTTTTATGACGACTTCGTTTATGTTGCATCACAACGACATCTTCAAAGCTGCCGTTGCCGGAGGCCCTGTAATTGACTGGAAATTTTACGAGGTTATGTATGGAGAACGCTATATGGACACGCCGCAGGAAAATCCGGAAGGCTATAAATTGACTTCCTTGCTCAATAAAGCCGATCAGCTAAAAGGACGATTATTGATCATCCACGGCGCACAGGACCCGGTCGTTGTACAGCAAAATAGCATGGAATTTTTAGAAGCTTGTATCAAAGCCGGCAAGCAGGTAGATTACTTCCTCTACCCTACCCATGAACATAATGTAATGGGTAAAGACCGTATCCACATGTACGAAAAAATTGCTGACTATTTTAATCAGCATCTCAAAAACCCATCCTAAAACTTTGGAAAACAATAAAATCAAAAAGGCATCTTTCAATATGAAAGGTGCCTTTTTGGTTTTATAATGTACAATAAGTATCTTTAATAGCAACGTATAACCCAATTATCCACATACTTTGAAAAAGAACATTCCTTTTGCCCTGATTATACTCCGCCTTGTCTTAGGACTGCTTCTGTTGTTCTTTTACTGGCTTAAGGTGGATCATTTTAAATGGTATGCTATTTCATTTCTTGTGATCGGATTATTGAGCGATGTATTTGACGGCATTATTGCCCGTAGGCTAGCTGTTTCTACCGCACTGTTACGTCGATGGGACTCCAGTGTTGATCTCCTGTTTTTTGCCTGTGTCTCATTAGTAAGTTACCTGAGCTGTCCCCAATTTTTTATGGATAATGCCACATTGATTTTGATCCTGATAGGATCAGAGATGCTAACCTACATCATTAGCTTTGTAAAATTTAAAAAAGAAATCGCAACACACTCCTTTGGAGCAAAGATATGGACGCTATTTTTATTTGCCCTTTTAGTTGAATTACTCCTACATTGCCAATCAACAATCTTATTTCAGTTAACGATCTGGCTAGGCCTTCTTACACGTCTGGAAATCATTGCTATTATTTTGACGCTCAGAAACTGGTCTAACGATATCCCAAGCATCTACCACGCTATCCAGCTACGCAAAGGAAAGGCGATCCTTAAAAACAAGTTTTTCAATAGTTAATACGGCTCCTCATCCAAGCCCGCCGATAAACTATACAATGTCCAATGCTTCGCTTTTATTGCCGCAGATTCTGTCTGAAGCAATTTGATAAAGTCATGCACCCCAAGCTCCTCATTTCCGTTACCATGTATGAGGACAATACTTCCATTTTTGGCCTGCTGCCCTTTAGCCAGCCAAGCATCTGAACCAACCGCAATAAGGCCATAAGACAACAGCCGTTCGATGATACTCCGATCGGAAACCAAGCCCGGACAACGAAAAAATACCGAAGGTATAAGACCATTCCTGAGCATCAGTTTCTCATTTTCCAACACTTCATAGCGTAGATCGGTATTTTTAGAGAGCAGGAAGTTGGATGTTAGGGGGCTATTATTAAAAATATGGTCATACGTATGATTGATCCAGGTAATCTTCACCCCTTTTGTATCCAATGATTTGAGCCATTCTAAATCAGCTACATGGTTCAACATCCATTTACCCGAAACAGAAACAGCCAATGGCAAGGAACTATCGACTCCCTTAAATGCAAGGATGAGGTCTTCAAAAATAACTTTGTCCAAAGGTTTATGGGAAGGACATAAATCAATCGTCAGATTAATACCTGCTTCTTTGGGAAGTCTAAAATTCAAACCAGCATCCTGTAAGTTATTCTCGGTTTTCCTGACCAGGGAGAAACAACTTTCATAGACCGAACCACGCAGACTTTTAGCAACCTGAGCAGAATCTTTGCTGATAACCTGGACAGACCGGTCACCTACTACACGCGTTTGCAGCGTAGTAGGATCTACCGCTAAGTAATATTTTACAGCATTCGACGTGAAACTGCGTATCCCCACCAAAGACCGATCATTTTCACGAAGGATCACCCATTCGGTCCTGTACTTTTCCAAATTGGTAAAGGAAACCTGTCCAAACGAAAAAAGACCACATACGAGAAACAGATAGACGAAGATGAGTTGTTTCATAACTAATTGCTAACTAATTGCCGCTGGTTCTTTTCGATTGAAGGTTTGTTGGCCAGATCATCGGCTTACCTTCTTTATCAATTGGCAATACGATTTTTTCCCGTGAAACCAATGTCGGCTCTTCACAAGCGAGATAGGTCAAAATCGCCACAATAATAGCATTTTGCTTCACCTCGTCAAAGACAATCTTATCATAGGTATCCCGATTGGTGTGCCAAGTCACTTTACCGTAGTCCCAGGAAGTAGAAGAAAGACCGAAAGCAGGGATTCCCTTTTGAACGAACGAAGAATGATCACTCCCGCCTGTTCCCGGCATCCCCGGAAAACTGGTCTGAATTTCATTACGAAAATCTTCAGGCAAATATTGCAGCCAACGGCTGATATATTCATACGATTTTTCAAAGCCACTGCCCCCTATACGAACAATGCGACCTGTTCCGTTATCCTGATTCCATACCACCTGTATATTTTTGGCAATCTCAGGATGATCTTCCACAAATGCAGAAGAGCCATTGAGCCCCTGCTCTTCACTTCCCCAGTTCCCGACTAAAATGGTTCTTTTATTTTCTGGATAAACCTTTCTTAAAATACGGACAGCCTCCATCATCGTAATCACCCCCGTCGCATTATCAGTAGCACCCGAAGCGCCATCCCAAGAATCCAGATGTGCCGAAAGTACGACATATTCATTTGGTTTCTCCTTGCCTTTGATCTCCGCAATACTATTGTATGTTTTTGATATTCCCAGCTCTTTTGAATTTCCCTGCAGGGATACCCGTGGTTTAATACCATGCTCCGCCATGCGGTATAACAAACCGTAGTCCTCCAATCCGACATTAAATACCGGAATCTTTTTGGACTTTGCATCAAATACCCGCGTAATACCCGGCAATTCGGTCCAATACGAATCAATTACGCCAACTGCTCCTGCATTTTCCAGCGCCAAAGGCAGTGTCCGGCGGGTACTTCCCGTATAGGAAATGCTACTCTCCCATTTTTTTAACTGATCATTTTTTAAGGATTGATATTTTTCATAGCCCTTAACAGAAGCAGACTCCTTCCAATTGGCATCTGACCTTCCCGATATGGGATTCACCCCAATCAGTACAATCTTACCTTTTACCGTTTTAAGCCAAGACTGAAAATCGGACTGGGAACCAAATAGCGGCATAGCCACCACCTCAGCCTCTATTCCCTTCTCTTTTGTCATAGGACTAAACGCCAATTGTGTACCTTCTAAAGATTTAATTCTCGGATAGGTCATCGTCACCTGTGAAGTCCCTCGTTCCCATGAACGCCACTCGCCATACGCTTCATTACGTGCTTCAGCTCCAAGTGCGCTATAATTTTTAACCACCCAATCATGCGCCTGCTGCATCTGCGGACTTCCGACAAGACGGGGACCGATCATATCGATCAGCTCAAACGCATACTTTTCCAATTGTGAATTTGCATTTGCTTCCTGAACAATCGAGGTGACCATTGCTTCTTTATTTTGAGCAAATACACTCCCCGTACCCAATAATAGCAATGCAAGTCCCAAAGATTTCATCTTACGCTGTTTCATTGAACCTATCTTCATGTATATCATTATTTATTTTATAATTATCCGTTAATAAGCTAACACCACAATCGCGATCTACTTCTTCGCGCATTCAATTCATCGCCTAAAAAAAGACTCGGGAAAAGAAGCTGCTTTGACCACCTATAGTTAATTTAGAAACCCAAAGTTCCTTGTGATTGGTTTTCCCGAAAATTACTAAAGAATATTTAAAAAAACACATTCTTTTTCATTCTCCTCAAATTAATTATCCCTGTTTCGCTAAAAAAGCTTAAAGAAAAAACATAAAAAAGCCCGGGAAGAATCTTCCTGGGCTTTACTAAATATAAAATGTGATGGTTGATTATTTACACTGCTTCTACTTTGGATTTCTCATAGCTCTCTTGATGAACTGAAGCCACAGCTCTGCCAGAAGGATCATTCAGATTCTGGAAAGAAGCATCCCAAGCCAATGCCTCTGGGGTACTGCATGCAACAGATTTTACCGAAGGAACAGTTTGCGCTGCCGCTGCTGAGGGGAAATGTGATTCAAAAATCGTCCGGTATAAAAACTCTTCTTTATTTTTCGGCGTGTTGATCGGGAATCGTACCGAGGCCTCAGCAAATTCCTGGTCGGACACTTTGCTTTCTGCCTGCTCTTTCAGCGTGTCGATCCAGCTGTAGCCCACACCGTCAGAAAATTGTTCTTTCTGGCGCCATGCAATACTTTCTGGCAAATAGTCTTCAAAGGCTTTACGTACCACCCATTTTTCCATTCTTCCGTCACGGATCATTTTATCCGAAGGGTTGATACGCATGGCAATATCCATAAATTCTTTGTCCAAGAAAGGCACACGTCCTTCTACCCCCCAGGCTGCAAGTGATTTATTTGCCCGCAGACAATCGTATAGGTAAAGCTTTTTCAGCTTACGTACCGTTTCTTCATGAAATTCCCGTGCATTAGGCGCCTTATGGAAATAAAGATATCCGCCAAAAAGCTCGTCTGAACCTTCACCCGACAACACCATTTTGATGCCCATCGATTTGATCACACGTGCTAATAGATACATCGGTGTGGAAGCACGCACTGTAGTGACGTCATAAGTCTCCAAATGATAGATCACGTCACGGATTGCATCCAATCCTTCTTGAATGGTAAAGTTGATCTCATGATGTATCGTTCCGATATGATCTGCAGCTTTCTGTGCGGCAATTAAATCTGGCGCGCCTTTCAGCCCCACCGCAAAGGAATGCAGCTGAGGATACCATGCTTCTTCCTGATCGTCGCTTTCAATCCGCTTGGATGCAAACTTCTTCGTTACCGCAGCAATAACGGATGAATCCAATCCTCCAGACAGAAGCACACCATAAGGAACGTCCGACATCAACTGGCGGTGCACAGCATCTTCTAACGCTTTACGTAAAACAGCGATATCGGTCTCCTTATCTTTGACGGCATCATAACTTTCCCAGTCGCGTTGGTACCAGCGCTGCGGAACTGCCCCCGTTTTGCTATAAAGATAATGTCCCGGAGGAAATTGTTCGATCGTCGCACAGAAACCCTCCAATGACTTTAATTCTGACGCAACAAATAATTGCCCTCGTTCATCCTTGCCATAATATAAGGGGATAATACCCATATGGTCACGTGCAACAAAAAAAGAATCGTCACGTGAATCATATAATGCAAAACCAAAAATGCCATTTAATTCATCAACAAATGAGGGGCCTTTCGCTAAATATAAAGCCAACACAACTTCAGAATCACTTTGTGTCGAAAACTCATAATCAGGAAGACTATTTCTTAATTCATGGTGGTTATAGATTTCGCCATTAACAGCTAGTACAACTTTTCCATCCGGACTGTACAAAGGTTGACTTCCCGATTTGGGATCAACGATAGCTAATCTCTCGTGTGCCAATAAGGCTTTGTCACCCGTAAATATGCCCGACCAATCAGGACCACGGTGACGAATACGTTTTGACATTTCTAATACTTGAGATCTCAATGAGCTTGCAGGTTGCTTTAATTCAAAAGCGCCAATAATTCCACACATATTATGAAAATTTTAAATATTTCGTTTTTACATTATGTTATTGATACAAAGTAAAACAATTAAAAATTAAATTCATAATGATTTTTAATATTTATTGTGTTTTTACTAAAAAACACTTTTAAAACAAACAAAATTATCAATGAAACACTTATTTATTTACAATAATCACACAATAGTTTAACAATTGGTCTCCAGATTTATCGTTAAATTAACTTCGTAATCAAATAACCAGGACATGGATCTAATTAGAACTTTCTATAGCGAGCTTGCGCTCACGCCACAAGAATTAAATGCCATCACGGAGAAACATGAAGCCATAACAGTCAAGAAGGGCGATTTTATATTGACCAAAGGGCAGGTTTCAAATGCTTACTACTTGATAGAGTATGGACTTACGCGTTCCTATTTACATGATTATGAAGGCAATGAAGTTACAATTGGTTTCTGCAGCGACAATGATGTCGTCATTGAAGTAGCTTCTTTTTTTCAACGCAGCCCCACAGTGGAAAATATTCAGGCGCTCATGGAAACCCGTCTTTGGAAAATAAAATTTGAAGATTTTCAGGAACTCTTTCATCAGATTCCTGAATTTAGGGAGTGGGGACGCTCCTGGATGGCTAAAGAGCTTGTCCATAGTAAAAATAGAGCGATTGCCATGATTACAGAACCTGCCACTACGCGTTACCTGCGGTTAATCAAAGAAAAACCAATATTGATACAACAGGCTCCTTTAAAACATATTGCCTCCTATCTGGGCATTACCGACACTTCCTTAAGCCGTATCCGCAAAGAAATTGTCCACGGAAATTAGCCCATTTCAATGAATAGAAGACTACTTTCTGAAATCTTGCCTTAAGGCAAGATTTTTAAGAAAACTTCAGCTTAATTTTATCAAAGCATCCTCAGGGAAATTTACCTCGACCCGATGAGCATGACAATTTGAGAAAAAGAAGTAATCATTATATTCAAAAATTAGAAATCATGGCAAAATTACACGCTTATTTAAATTTCAACGGAAACTGTGAAGAAGCATTCAACTTTTATGAAAAAGTCTTCAACACAAAAAACCCGGGCTACATGCGCTACGGAGATATCCCCGCTGATCCACAAATGCCACCTGTTCCAGATGAGGCAAAAAACAAAATCTGCCATACAGCAATTTCTATCAATGGAGATAGCATGCTGATGGGAGCTGATGTCATTCCTGCTTTTGGTCAACAATATATTCAGGGAAACAACAGCTACGTCATGCTGATGTGTGAAAGCACAGCAGAGGCAAAAACATTGTATGACGCATTAAGTACCAACGCAAAGGTTGTTGAAATGCCGCTCGGAGAAACATTTTTTGCCGAACTATACAGTGCTTTTCAGGATCAATTCGGCATTTGCTGGATGGTTTATTTTGGCGGAAATAAAGAACAGGATTGCGAAAGCAAGCCTTAAGCTAGCTGAACAGTCAACAAGATATCTGATACAAAAGGGCGGTAACAATAGTATACCGCCCTTTCCATTTTCTACGACTCCCCCCTAATTTGCGCAATTTCAATTGAAACCACTGCGAAAGGAAGTGCTCTTGTTCCACCGAAGGCTTTCACCTTACAGCTGGACTTCTTATTTTTTTGTTAGTACTTCCTGCTCAAATAACACAGCGTCCCAACCATTAGACATAAATTGACGTATATTCTGATGTCCTTCTCCAGTCGGATTGTCGAGTACATTTTGATAATGCTCAGCAAACAGGCCCAAAGTTTCTTCTGGTGAGAGATTATTCAATTTTGCAAAATAGAAAACTTTTGCACTGCCCTGATTTTCTTCCTTTGAATTTTTCAGTGTTCCATTCTGAAAAGCACTAGCACGATAATTGTACTGATCGGCAATATGCTCCAATACTTCCTGAAACTGCAATTCACCTTCCTTTGATTTATTCAACAATTCTTCTGTTTTCATGATGATGATGTTCTTTATAAAAATCTAATTTAAATCGACGGGTTCTAACCTGAACTGACAAGTATTAATCCATTCTAAATAATTCCGTGCAGCGAACCTCCTTTTGCACCAAGCTGATCGACTCTTCTTTCTACAGATTCATCTTTAATCAATGCGGGTGCATGGTGCGGCTTTGTCCGGGCATCGATAATAAGCGGCCCCTCACAACCCCAATGTTTAAAGGCTGTAAAACTATTTATTCCATAAATATCGAATGCAGGATTACTGCGTGTAAACGTTGTCCAGACAAAGTTATTAACCGTTGCTGCGGTGAAATGAGCATCATCACATAAAACGATCAATGGGAAACCTTCCCAGGAAAGTCCAGCCGCCATCTGGCACCATTCCGCTATAATCTTCGATTCATGCGCATAGGTAGAAAACGCTTGGCCATCGATCGCCACAACACCCGGCATAACAAATTTTGCCTGATTGAAAGGTCGCGGCAGGTCAAAATTAGCCGGTAATTCACGTCCCAGTGTTCTCTTCTTTGTCCCGGCCGCAGCAAAGACCACCTTTGACCCCGCATTCAGTCCATCGCCAGAATAATCCAAGGTATCTATTGTTGTATTTGTCTGAAAATGGATATCACGAGTTAGGTCTATTCGCTCAATGATATGTCCAAAAAACGCTGGAATATCGTAGATATCCAATTGCGGATTATCTTCATGTGCTGAAATAAACAAATATTTAGCAAGACTAAGCTGATTTTTACCGAGTATCTGATTCGCTATCGTTAAAATTTCCTGCGGTCGATCCACACGTTGGTACGGCGTATAACGTTCAGAACCTATTGCAAAAAGTAGTGGATGCACACCCGCCGCATCAACGGCATTGACAGCATGAAGTCCTGAAATTTCTTTTGGAATAGCTGCTCCCGTGATTTCGTGAATCAAGGCTCCAAAACTGGTATCTTCCTGCGGTGGACGCCCCACCACTGTAAATGACCAAATCGGATTTTTCTTATGGTACACATTGTGTACTTTCATCAATGGGAACGGATGGGTTAAGCTATAATATCCGATGTGATCACCAAAAGGACCTTCCGGTTTATTTTCGTTCGGGTAGACAGTTCCGGTAATCACAAAGTCAGCATCTGCCGAAATACAGAATCCTTCATCATCATAGAAATAACGAAATCTCCTATTCCCCAATGCTCCTGCGAAAATCATTTCAGAGAGTCCTTCGGGCAAAGGCATCACAGCCGACAAAGGATGAGCTGGCGGCCCACCAACAAAGATACTCACCTTTAAAGGTTTACCGAGCGCATTGGCTTTTGTTTGGTGGATCCCTATCCCACGATGTAACTGATAATGCAAACCAATCTCTTGGTCTTTCACATAATCATTGCCTGATAACTGGATACGATACATACCCAAGTTGGCCTGCATAATTCCAGGTTTGGCCACATCTTCCGTATAAACCTGTGGCATGGTAACGAACGCGCCACCGTCCATTGGCCAGTTGACAATCTGCGGAAGTTTACTGATCGAGGTTTTGCCATGAAGTATAGGGGCACCGGACTTCTTTTTCCAAGGTAGCGCTCCCAGAGCGGTCATGGACGAACCAATATATTGAAAAGGATTTTTCAGTACCGCTGCAGGATTCATCTTCACGTCGACCAATTTCTTCAGGTGGTCCAGCGAATCCCGAAACATAAACTTCGAACGATCCAGCGTTCCAAATAAATTGGATACAGCCGGAAACTCCGAACCTTTAATATTTTCAAAATACAGTGCCGGGCCTTCAACATCAAACACCCGCATGTGGATTGCGGCCATTTCCAGATAAGGGTCTACTTCTTCTTTGATCCGGATTAAATGACCATGTTTTTCAAGATCGGCAACACACGCTTCTAAACTATTGTATCCCATATATTAAATCTGCTTCAACACGTTAATCCACAAATTTAACAGAATAATTTATTAAACCGGCTATAAAGAAAAAACCTCCGCTTAAACTATGTATCCATGCAGACATAGGCCTTCAGGGGCGTGAATTCAAATGGCTGAACCTTCTGCCAAGTTGAATTATCGACATTCTTTTCATAATAAAGTACTCTTCTAAACTCGTCAATATCTTCTTTATTGATATCATTCAATCTAGTCAGCAAGAGTTTAGCAAAGAATTTGTTGACACCTATCTCCCTTTTCTGACTTTCCGAAGTACAGGTCAAAAAGTGATAAAACAAACCTCTAAATGTCATTTCCTCATTTCCACCAAGGTAAATAACCTCTGATATAAAATTATTTTCCCATGGCATTTCCCTTAACCATCGGTATACATCGAGTAAAGGCAGCGGTCGAAACTTTAGAGAAGCCACCCAGTTCCAATAAAATATGGTCTGCCGCTTGGCGAGTTTCGTAAAAATCCGATTTAAAACACTTTCCTTCCCCACTACGCTGCTTTTAATCACAATCGTATATTGGACACGTAAATTTTCAAGCAGATTGCGCACTGGTTCCAGAAAATGTTCATCCATTAGCCGGGCGACATAAATGACACGGTTATTTCCGGCCCGTTTACAGATTTCCACAAAATTACGTAGACCCAGCAATTCAAGCTGAAGCTGAATATCATTATCAAGCGAAGGAACCTGTGTAAAATAGATCCCAAAATTGAGATCGGTGATTTGAAATTTCTCAAAAGCTTCCCCTTTTCGTAACAGATCTAGTTCAAAAAGCTTTGCCGTCACCTTTTCCTTCACTATTTTATTAAAAAGGGATAAGTTGCGCACCAATCCCGTCACATCAAAATCTCTGGATTGCAAATAACAGGATGCCCGTCGCCCCAGATAGGTATTTAGCCCGCTGATTAAAACCTTTTTCATCAAATTCTATTTTTTATGGCTATGAACCATCATGCTCAATTATTCGCCCGTATTATTGCGAACGATCCAACACGACCATTTCTTCCTCGTATTCTGTCTCTATTTATTATCATCTCGCCCCTTTAAATGAACAAAATTCTTAGGATGGTTTCATCGGTGATGCAGCTATTTTTTCCATGTTTTTCTTCCGCTTTTAATATTCTGCTCCGATTGCATCCAGAGCAACAGTAATAACCCACAAATATCATAATTCCCTGATTTTAGAACAGAGAAACATTGAATAAGTTTAACACTATTTTTATTTTTTCCTAACCAAAATAGATCAAAGCAGCCGGACAGGTGCGGCCATTGTCCTTTTTTTGTCAATTCACGCATAAATACTTTCAAGAACACAATATCCTTCTATATTTGTAAATCTTCTGAAAATAGGCTGCACTAAAAAGTATTTATCTTCACCTCTATGGACAAAAGGGCTACAATGATCTGGTTTAGAAATGATTTAAGACTTCATGACAATGAGGTTTTTTATCAAGCTTCTGAAAAAAGTTCATTTATCATCCCGGTATACTGTTTTGATCCCCGATATTTTGACCGTAATCAATTTGGCACCTTAAATACAGGTGTCTTGCGGGCGGCCTTTGTTATCGAAGCTGTCACTGCCTTAAAAGAAAAATTAAAAAGCCATGGTAGTGATCTGCTGACCTATATCGGTAAGCCTGAAGATATCATTCCACGTATTGCCCAAAAATATCAAGTCAATGAGGTCTATCACCATCGCGAAGTTGCACTTCGAGAAACATCTATTTCTGAAAAAGTAGAAAGTGAGCTTTGGAGCAGCAAAATAAATCTACGTCATTTCATAGGTCATACCCTTTACCATAAAGAAGACCTTCCTTTTCCGATCAAGGATATACCCAATGGCTTTTCGATTTTCAAGAAAAAAGTCGAGCGGGAAAGTTTGGTTCGGCAACCTATTCCATTTCCGACCAATTTCCTTACCCCGCCACATCTTGAGGACACCAAAATTCCTTCATTGAAAGATCTAGGCTATTCGGAAGAGGAAATCAAATCTGTTAATGATATTTATATTCTCGGGGGTGAGGATACCGCCCTCAGCATTATGCATGCGGTATTGTCAACCTATCCTGAAACCGAACAAGATCCGCTAATTCTAGGCCCTTTTATAGCATCCGGAGCTTTATCGCCCATTCTATTGTACAACAATATCAAAAAGCTGGGTGAAGGCAAAAAGGATAAACGATTTGAAAAAATCATCGACATTCTCCTCTGGCGCGACTATTTTAGGTTTATGCTTAAAAAATATCCAAATATATTTTTTAAACCACAGGGCTCCAAAAACGGTACACAACAGGATCATTTGGCACTGGAAGGGAATGATGAATTATTTGAAAAATGGAAATCAGGCCATACGGAACATGATTTTATCAACAGTGTGATGATCCAGTTGCAAAAAACAGGCTATATCCCCTATCAGGCGCGCCTGATTGCAGCCAGTTATTTGGTGCATGAATATCGGGTCAACTGGCTTCGTGGCGCTTCCTGGTACGAAGAACACCTATTGGACTATTCTCCGGCAACGGTGTACGGTCAGTGGTCACATGTCGCCGGAGTGGGAACAAGCGAAAAAGACAATAAAGCATTGGACTGGCAAAAATTGATCAAAACACATTTCCCAAATGGACTACCCAAACTGGATGAAATATTGGTTAAATAAATCTTCGGCAGAAATAAATAATTCCAATAGAAAATAAATTTGTAGTGCGCTGGAAGCCTCTTTTAAATCCTGCTAAAAATGTTAAGAATTGGATAGATTTATTGATTAAATTATTCAATTTCAGTATTAGAAACTCTTTTTTTATTCATAACTTTGACAAATTTCATAGTTTTAATTGTAAATGGACAATCTGACATATTTGAGTAATGCTGATTCGGCTTATGTCGATGGCTTATATCAATCGTACAAGCAAGATCCCCAATCGGTAGATTTCGGATGGCAAAAATTCTTTGAAGGTTTTGATTTCGGTCAAAATGCTGGTGGAACAACAAGTTCAGTAGGCGAGGCTACTCCTGAGCACGTATTGAAAGAAATCAATGTGCTTAACATGATCAATGGCTACCGCGATCGCGGCCACCTATTCACACACACTAACCCTGTTCGTGAAAGACGTAAATACTATCCTGGCAAGGAATTAGAAACGTTTGGTCTTGCTGAAGCAGACATGAACACCGTTTTTAATGCAGGTGTTGAGGTCGGTTTAGGTCCAGCAACATTAAAAGACATCCGTCAATTGGTGGAGGATACTTACTGCCGTTCTATTGGTGCAGAATTCAAATATATCCGTAACCCAGAGAAAATTAAATGGTTACAGGACCGCATGGAAGCGGACCGTAACATGCCAAAATTCTCTTTGGACACAAAAAAGAGAATCCTAAACAAATTAAACCACGCCGTTGTATTCGAAAACTTTTTAGGCACTAAGTTTTTAGGTCAAAAACGTTTCTCATTGGAAGGTGCGGAAAGTTTAATCCCAGCATTAGATTCAGTCATTGAAAAAGGTGCAGAAATCGGTATCCAGGAATTTGTTATCGGTATGGCTCACCGTGGCCGTCTGAATGTATTGACTAATATCATGGGTAAATCTTACAAATCAGTATTCTCTGAATTTGAAGGTAAGACTTACGCTGATGATCCTGAAGTAAACTTTGGTGGTGACGTAAAATACCACTTGGGCTTTTCATCTGAGGTCAAAACAAACGATGGCAAATCTGTCCACTTAAGTTTGGCACCGAACCCTTCGCATTTGGAAACTGTAGATCCAATCGTTGAGGGTATGGTCCGTTCTAAGATTGATTTCAAATACGAAGGTGATTCTTCTAAAATTGCACCGATCATCATTCATGGTGACGCAGCAATTGCTGGTCAAGGTGTCGTGTATGAAGTAACTCAAATGTCCAAACTCGATGGTTACAAAACTGGCGGTACGGTACATATTGTGATCAACAACCAGATTGGATTTACAACGAACTACAAGGATGCGCGTTCTGGAACATACTGTACAGACGTAGCAAAAATCACTTCTTCACCTGTGTTCCATGTGAACGGTGATGATGCTGAAGCAGTCGTTTATGCGATTAATTTAGCGGTTGAATACCGCCAAAAATATAAAACAGACGTATTTATCGATCTGTTATGTTATAGAAGATTCGGACACAATGAGGCAGATGAACCAAAGTTCACGCAACCATTGTTGTATAAAATCATCGAAAAACATCCGAACCCGAAAGAAGTTTACGCTAAAAAATTAATTACTGAAGGAAGTATTGACGAGGCGTATTCTAAAAATATCGAGAAAGAATTTAAAGCTGAATTGCAAACTAAATTTGAGGAATCTAAAACAGTTGAGGTATTGACTGAAGAGATCCCAATGTTTAAAGGTGCATGGGAAGGATTGCGTCCTGCTAAAAAAGGTGAAGTATTAACAACTTCGGATAAAACGAAAGTTGCAAAGGATCTATTCTTAAAATTAGCGAAAGAAATCACCACCTTACCTTCGGACAAAAAATTCTTCCGTAAGATTACACGTTTGTTTGAAGATCGTGCCAAAATGATCACGGCTGATTCATACGATTGGGCAATGGGCGAATTGATGGCTTACGCGACATTATTGGATCAAGGTAACCGTGTTCGTATCTCGGGTCAAGATGTACAACGTGGTACATTCTCACACCGTCATGCCGTATTGACACTGGAAGATTCCGAAGAGAAATATGTTCCTTTAGCCAATATCAAAGGGGGTGATAAATTCTCTATCTATAATTCATTACTTTCAGAATATGCTGTTTTGGGCTTTGAATATGGTTATGCATCTTCTAATCCAAATTCATTGACCATTTGGGAAGCGCAATTCGGAGATTTCTATAACGGTGCTCAAATCATTGTAGATCAATATCTATCGAGTGCAGAGACAAAATGGAAACGTTCTAACGGTTTGGTTATGATGCTTCCTCATGGTATGGAAGGTCAAGGTCCTGAGCACTCTTCGGCACGTATCGAAAGATTCTTAGAGTTATGTGCAGATGAGAATATGATCTTAGCAAACTGTACTACTCCTGCTAACTATTTCCACCTGTTGCGCCGTCAGCTGGTACGTGAATTCCGTAAACCATTGGTTGTATTTACACCAAAATCATTGTTACGCCACCCTAAAGTGGTATCGCCATTGAAAGACTTTACAGAAGGAGCTTTCCAAGAGGTGATCGATGATGCCAATGTTGCAGCGAAAGACGTTAAACGCGTGTTATTCTGTTCGGGTAAGGTTTACTACGACTTATTAGAGAAACAAGAAGCGGACAAACGCAAAGATATCGCTATCGTAAGATTGGAGCAATTGTTCCCAATTCCTACAGATCAATTGAAAGCAATCCGTAAAAAATACAACAAGGCAAAAGAATTTGTTTGGGTTCAGGAAGAAAATGAGAACATGGGTGCATGGTCTTATTACTGCCGTAAACTAATGGGTACTGAGATTGCATTTACAGGTTTTGTTGCCCGTAAAGAAAGTGGAAGTACAGCGACAGGTTACATGAAACAACACGTTGCGCAACAAGCAGAAATCTTAAATAAATCATTCGAATAAAAACAATTTAAAATCAATTGCGTCTTATCTATAGGACGCAATTGTCAATAAAGAACATTATATATGAGCTTAGAAATTAAAGTACCAACCGTAGGTGAATCAATCACGGAGGTAACCTTATCACAATGGTTGAAACAAGATGGCGATTATGTGGAGATGGATGAAAACATCGCCGAACTGGAATCAGACAAAGCAACGTTTGAATTACCAGCTGAAAAAGCGGGTATCTTAAGAATCATTGCACAAGAAGGTGATACTTTAGAAATCGGTGCTGTTGTTTGTACAATTGAAGAAGGTGCTGCTCCTGCTGGTGGTTCAGCTCCAGCTGCTGCCCCTGCTGCAGAAGCATCAAATGCAGCTCCAGTTGCGGCTGCCGCTGCAAAAGATGAAGATCCAGATAGCTACGCTGCTGGTACAGCTTCTCCTGCTGCTGCAAAAATCTTAAGAGAAAAAGGAATTGATCCTTCTACAATAAAAGGAACAGGTAAAGAAGGTCGCATCACAAAAGAAGATGCCGAAAAAGCTCAACCTGTTGCTAAAGCTGCTGCGCCAGCTGCAAAACCTGCTGCGGCCCCAGCTGCGACAGTTGCTCCTGTAGCGGGTTCTAGAAACGAACGTCGTGAGAAATTATCTTCATTACGTAAAACGATCGCAAAACGCCTAGTTGCCGTTAAAAACGAAACAGCGATGTTGACAACATTCAATGAGGTCAATATGCAGCCGATCATGGATCTACGTGCTAAATATAAAGATACCTTTAAAGAGAAATTTGGAATCGGTTTAGGTTTCATGTCATTCTTTACAAAAGCAGTAACAACTGCATTGGCTGAATGGCCTGCAGTAAATGCTCGTATTGAAGATAACGAAATTGTATATTCTGATTTCGCAGATGTTTCAATCGCGGTTTCTGCACCTAAAGGTTTGGTTGTTCCAGTTATCCGTAACGCTGATGCCATGTCATTGGAACAAATCGAAAAAGCGATCGCTGCATTGGCAGGTAAAGCGCGTGACAACAAATTAACGATCGATGAAATGACTGGTGGTACATTTACAATTACCAACGGTGGTGTATTCGGATCAATGATGTCTACGCCGATCATCAACGCACCACAATCGGCAATCCTGGGTATGCACAACATCATCCAACGTCCTATCGCTGAAAATGGCCAAGTGGTGATCCGTCCAATGATGTACATTGCGCTTTCTTACGATCACCGCATCATCGATGGTCGTGAATCAGTAAGCTTCTTGGTTCGTGTAAAACAATTATTGGAAGATCCAGCTCGTTTATTGTTGGGTGTTTAAACCGCAATAAAGTATGGAAATATAAAAAAGACCTATCCCTTTGTGGTATAGGTCTTTTTTTTTCTGAAAGTGACTGATCTTATGGGCCAGAAAGAACCTTCAGGAAAGAAACGATCTACTTAACGAATATAAATCAGAGATAGCCGAATATAAATCGTCTTTTTAATTTCTCCCTTTTAATTTCTACTTTCATCTTGTTAAAGATCAAGCATATCTTAATATACAGTAGCTTCTATAACGTAAAAGCTCTTATGCGAACATGGAATTGACTATTAAGTAGACCTTATCAAACAAAATGAAAATTTTAATAACAGCTGCATATCTTTTACTCACTATAACAACCTTGTTTGCCAACATGGCCAATCCTTATGCTCCACATAGCATAACAGGACAGCTCGTTCCTGCCGGTAAGGTAAAAGTCACCCATGAGCGTATAGACATCCGCCTTGTAGCGGACACCTCGGATGATTATTCGGACTATCGTAGCCACTTCAGTATTGTATATAATATCCATGCTGAACAAGATATCGAATTGCCGCTCGTATTTCTCGCTTTAAATATGGACGGATTGGATCAGGTACTTGTCAATCGGAAAGAAATAAAAGCAAAGACGATGGATCAGCCCGGTTCGAAGTTCCCTTTTTTACGTTTAAAGGATGGCTATTATGAAATCAGTTATGACAGAGATGAATGGAAGCGTATTTCGATGAATGATGCATTTTATTTTAACGCTAAGCTACACAAAGGTGAAAACAGTATTCAGGTTCAATACAGCGCATATATGGGTTATGACCGACGCGATATCCAGACTAGATACGAAATTGATTATCTCTTATTTCCTTCCAGATACTGGTCTTCCTTTGGCACGATTGACCTGTATCTACATCTAAACGGTGACATGGAAGTCCTTACACAGGACCTAGGAACTGCCAAATTACAGACGGGTTCGATCGCGCACTGGGTCATTGATCAGGTAGAAAAGAGAGAGAGGTTCCATATAGAAGTCGGCCTGAAGACCTCCCTGTTAGCAAAAGCAATTCTTTGGGTACACCCTGAGCTGCTTGCGCTGATCGGATCGCTATTTTTGCTATACCTACATATCCGATGTATCTATCTAAAATACAGAAGTGGCAAATACCGCTATGCACTGTTAATTGGAAACCTGATTATTCCAAGCTCCTTCTATTTCTTCTGCTGGTTTTGGTCCAGTCTGGCCAACTACCTGATCAACGGTTCATTTGACGAGAAGTCCCGGGGCTTTATGCTGCTAGTTATCGTCACCTTACCCTTGATCTACCTCATTTACGACTTGGTTTTATTTATGATCGACAGAAGCATTCGATCAAGGTTCCCCGCCTAGAAAACCAGCAGCCTACTTTTTATAGGTCAGCTTATTTTCAATCATGCGGTTGTTATACTGCTGAATAAATGCTTTCATCTTGGTCTCCATCGTATCCAATACCGCGGGATGCTGTTTCAGCAGATCCTGTTTCATCAAGCGGTCCTTTTTTAAGTCATAAAATGATGTCACTTTCAGTCCATCATAAGACATCATATAATCTTTATAATAGAGGTTATAGCTCCCCGCATTGTTATTCAGCACAAAATTATCCTTACCTGGTTTGAAGGCATCTGAACCAAAGGCAAAATAAGGTTCATCGTAATGCAAATAATTCAAAATGGTAGGCATAATATCTATTTGCTGTACCAGTTTATCCGCTTTGCCAACTAGGTTATCGCCTGGTGCATAAAATATAATAGGAATTTGGAAGCCTCCTGCTGCCGTTTGATATTCCGGCAGGTAGCTTACAGTAGCATGGTCTGCGCAGATAACGAATACGGTATTCTTGTACCAAGGCATTTTGGATGCCGTTGCAAAAAATTCACGCAGCGCATTATCTGTATATCCAATTGGTTCCTGCACGGGCAAAGGTCCTTTAGGAAATTTCCCCTGATACTTTTCGGGCACCTTAAATGGATGATGCGAAGATAAAGAGAAGAAACTGGCGAAAAATGGTTGATGAAAAGTATTGATCTTATTTGCTACAAATTGCAAAAACGGCTCATCCCAAATTCCCCATATACCATCAAAATCAGCGTCATTGTTATATTCATTTTTACCAAAATAATGCTGGATACCTGCCAGTTTCATATAAGCTGAAAAGCCCATGCTGCCGTTGGGTGCTCCGTGAAAAAAAGCAGTCTCATAGCCCTTTTTTCCTAAGAGCTTCGCTAAGCTGGTGGTTTCATTTCCAGAATATATCGAAAGTACAAAAGGCTCACCTACGGAAGGAATACCCGTAATGACTGATGGTAGCGCATCAATTGATTTACGACCATTGGCATAGGTATCTGTAAATGTGTAAGCATTGCGGATCAATGAATCCAAAAAAGGTGTATAACCTTTGTATTTTCCACCTTGGATATCTTTATTCAATTCACCAAAATGCTCTTTCGCAAAACTCTCCAATATCAGAACGACAACATTTTTCTTTGCAAAAGGCTGGTCTGCTTTTGGTATATGAATAGGATTGTATAACTGCTCAAGCTCTTGTTCGGAATAATAATGAACAGGCTTAAGATTGACAGCCTTTAATGTTTTCAATATACTGAATGGTGTGTTCAGTACAATATTCATTTCTTCTGGTGTCTCTACATAATCCCCGGCATTGCTTAATGTAATGGGACGAGTGCTATGCGCCCAGCCTCCACGCACACCACCGATGAAAAGAAAAGCCGTCAATAAAAATAAAGGCAATTGGATCAAAAATGACTTCCAGCTATATTTCCTAGTCTTTTCAATCTGAATAAGTTTGTAGGATTTAATCAAACCATAAACAATCAGTATCAACAGTATGATGAGGTACCAATAATCCAGACAGAAGTCAAAAGCCAATTTCATCAGGTTGGATTCATTGGAAAACTGGTCGATCACCGTTCCGGTGGTCCTTTTAAGTGTAAATGGATAATAGGCGAAATCAATCAGGTTTAACGCTATACCAAGTGAATTGACCACAATAAAGATCCATTTGGCAACTTGCTGGTAGGTCCGGTTATCCTTAAACGGCCCCGGAACAGTCAGCATCACAATATAAAGAATATTCAAATACAGCAGGGCTACAATGTCGAAGCGTACACCACCAGCAAACATCACCAGGAGCTTTCCAGCATCGACATGAGGAAATAAGGAAGCATTGATGCCATAAAACCCCAACCGCAATAATGCATAGATGACTAATAGAAAGATAAAACGAATTGCGACAGCAAAATAAGGTGCAAATACTCCTTTTAATTTCATAGCCCTAATATTTTAAAAATTCACGATATACGTCTTGATAATACGCTTTGCCGATATTCAATAAGCTGTCAGTTTTGCCAGCAGGATATTCTTTATTTGATCTGTAATTGATAATCCTTCCTACATTATCGAAAGAAACCGCCTGTTGTGGTGTAATCACACCAAAGGCATCCTTCGAATTATAAAATGCGATCTGAGGAGTAGTCGGGTTAAACAAATCCCGGCTCCAATGATAACGATCTGTGGGAAGCTTCAACTGTGTCAATAAAGTGGCTGCCAAATCCGTTTGGTTACCGATTCTATTGAATATTTTCCCTCGATATTCAGGTTTGATCACATCACCGAAAAAGATCAGCGGAATATGAAAGCGATTGGGGTGAAATAGCTCCCATTTTTCTGAGGGAAGGCGATGTCCATGATCGGCCACAATAACGAAAAGTGTATTTTTATACCAAGCTTCCTTTTTAGCTTTATTGATAAAATCAAAAACAGCCGAATCTGTATAATTTGCCGTACTTCTGAATTTATCCGCATTGGTGGCATTACCAAATTTATAACCATGTTTTAATTCAAATGGTTCGTGATTAATCAAGGTAAAAATGGTCGAGAAGAACGGTTGTTTTTCCTTTCTGAAATCCTTAATCATCTGATTAAAGACCACATGGTCATATACCCCCCATGAGGCACGTTCTGCATCTAACCCAAAATTAGCATTATCCACAACCCTCGACATCCCATGAGTCAGCATATATGATTTAAAATTATAAAACTCGCTCTGACCACCATGATAAAATGATGTTTCGTAGCCGGCATGGTCGAACTCCTGTCCTATCGCGGGCATATTTTCGTGTTTATCTATATACTTGATAATGCTCTCGGGCCCCTGCGCCGGAAAACCACTTAGCACCGCTACCATGCCTTTGTCGGATCGGTCAGCAGCTGAATAAATATGATCGAACAAAATACCGCCCTTAATCAATTCTTCCATATGAGGCGTAATTCCCTTTTCGCCTCCAAGAGACTGGATAAGATCCCCAACAAAACTCTCCAACATAATAATAACGACATTTGGTCGTGTAGTGGAAAGTACCTCAACAGCCGAATCGGGCTGACTTTGAAAGGCAGGACGCAACTTGTCTTGGATCTCCTTCTGATCACCATAGTAACTATATGGATTTTTCAGTTTGGTACTTTCTGCAAAGAAATCCCTTAAAAAAGACCATTGCGTATTAACCGCAGCATGGTTGTAAAATGTTTCTTCGGAATAATAGGCTTTACTAGGGTTTAAGGTTGCTCTTCCATAACCGCCACGGATAAAGGTGAAAAGCACAAAAACCCCGATTGCTAATTTGAAAAAATTGCCAACAGGCGACTTGATATTGAAAAAAGAGACCTTTTTAAACATCCAACGGTATAGAAAATAACCGCAAAATATGCCGATCAACATGCCAACGATGGGGAGAAATACTGGCGTAGACTCTGCCGATGCTACAGCACCCGAAGGCGAAGCAAAAAATGCATCAATAGCGCGCTTAGAAATTTTGTCGCCCCATTCACGATAGATATTGACATTGATAAAGCTCGTCACAAAAAACAAAACCAGGACGATAATAGTATAAATATCCAAGATCAGTCTTTTGGGTTTCAGTTTTGGAAAAAAACTTAACACGCAATATACAAGAAACGGCAAAGCACATATGTAGGAAACAGCAGAAAAATCCAGATTCAGACCGTGGTAATAAATTCTGAAAACTTCCGTAAAATTGGAAAAACCTATTTTCTCAAAAAAAGCAGTAACAAAAATCAATCTATCTATAAAACAGACAATTAACCAAAATAAAAAATATTGTGTTAAGGCTTTAAGCTCATTAGCAAATCGTTGCATCCCTTCGAAT
>JALAGS010000083.1 GCA_022712315.1 Sphingobacterium sp.
CGATGATAAGGACAATATGATTGCAGATCTGTTATTTGTCCCTGTTTGTTATTCTTTTCATATACATACGCTAGGGCGCACTGTACAATCTCCCATCAGTCAAATGAGATTCACCATACCAGACTTTTATAGAAAACTTCCTGTTTGTGGTTAAAGGTAAGCCATCTATTTTATAAAATTAATTTTTTTCTAAGGGTAGAAGGATTTTCCATTGTCATAAAGGAAAGAGCAACATAGAATTGACAACAAAAATAATTTGAAAATGAAAACAACATTCAAAGTAGCCCTGTTGGGATTGACATTATTAGGAATAACAGGTACTGCACAAGCGCAAGAGATCACGTATGGCTTACAGGTCGGAAGCAATTATCATATGAGTTCCTTTGGCAACAAGGCTGTAAAGGATAATAATGGCAAAGTTGGGGTATCAGTTGCTGGGTTTGCACGTATTGGCGATCGTGTATTCTTCCAGCCCGGAATCGGTGCCAGCCTTTTGCGCAAAGAATATAACTTCGAAAATGGACA
Source organism: Sphingobacterium sp. (assembly GCA_022712315.1). GTDB lineage: Bacteria > Bacteroidota > Bacteroidia > Sphingobacteriales > Sphingobacteriaceae > Sphingobacterium. The sequence continues at coordinate 526 of JALAGS010000083.1, forward strand.
GAAAACACCTAAATTCTATCAAATAAATCTACCGCTTCAAGTAGGTTACAAATTTTTGGAAAATGGCGACTTTAACCTGCGTGGATTACTGGGACCACAGCTGAACTATGATGTCAAAACGGTTAAGTCCAGCGTAAATACCGATTATAAGAAATTTTCCTTTGACGGAAGAGTAGGCATTGGCGTAGATATTAGTCACCTGACCTTAGACGCCTATTATAGTCACGGTTTTACCAGTGTCGACAAAACGCTAGATGCAAAAAATAAAACAATCGGCATTATGGTAGGTTACAAATTCTAATGAGCACATAGTTGCATAAAAAACGCCATTCTAAATTGAATGGCGTTTTTTATGCATTTACATTTTATTTTTTGTCAATAATTATTATTTTAGCCGTACCAAAAATTATTCCCGATAACGGCTTTATTTCAGATAAGCCTTTGTATCAAATTGGAATAACGGGATGTAGCGTAGCCCGGTATCGCGCCAGCATGGGGTGCTGGAGGTCGTCGGTTCAAATCCGGCCATCCCGACTTTTTATCTTTACGGTCATTCGATTATTTCATCCCCCCCTTCGACATCAAAACAGCCGTTTGTCCTGTTCAAAATAGATTTTTCGAATAAGTACTGGCCAGTAAGTTGCTAAAGAACCTTTTTTAATTTGATTCCAAAGGTCCTGATCCGACTGGCTTATTTCTTTTAGATCATTTCTCTCCGCGACAGCAATTTCCGCTCCTGACAGCTTTAATTGTTGTTCTGCTAGTTCACGAAGCATCAGCTCATACCTATTCTTTGATGGTTTACTGTGGACAATTTTTTTCAAAAGATCTGCATTTCCTTTTTTATCCGTCGGCCCCAGCTGCTGTTCAAGCCAGTCAGCCAATATTTCATTTTTTTCCTCCGCATAAGGTTCACCTACCCCTAAGTTCATCGGCCATAACCTCGATTCTGCAATCTTCAACTTGGCCTCTTTATATTTTTTCTCCACTATATTTTGGTAGGCCAACATGAGCTTGGCCTGCACATAATACCGATGACCTTCCGTTGCACCTTCAAAAGGAAGTATGTTTACATCCTCTAATTCCTTCTCGGCTCGCGCATATTCTTTAGCCAACAATAAAGTACGTACATGTGCCAGCGTTAGTATATAATTTTTTGGAAATTTGAGATGATATGCTGTACTTACCTGAAGCGCCTTCTCGTAAGACGCACTATTGTTTAGGAGCTCCACCAAATGCAGTCCATATCGCCATTCTTGTGGATCTACTACTGTTGCCTGCTGCATCATCTGTACCGCCAGATCATGACGGCTTGTATCTTGCAGACTTGATTTCAGCGCATAATAGGCTGCAAAATCTGTTGGCTCCCGCTCCACTGCTGACAAGATTTCTTTTGCTTTTTGCGATTGGTTTCTGAAGCGGTACAATAGCGCCGACAGATAATCGATCGTCCAGCTTTTGCTGTTATCCTTTGCCCATTGAAATACGCTATTACTTTCTTCTCGGAACGGGAAGACAAAACTAGGCTTGCTTTGCGCGGCCTGGGCTAACCATCCTTGACTGATCGACTTATCCGATCTTGTCAGCCAAGCAAGCCAAAGTAAGGCTTCTGTGTTCTTCGGCCCTGAACTGAGTAAATCAGTCGCAGCATTATACTCACCAAGGTCCGCATACCATATCGCTAGTTCCAACAGTTTTTCGGAGGCAAACTCCTGCCTGGATGAAACAGTCTTTTTTTCCTCAAATTGGAAAAAGGCATTAAACGGATCATATTGAAGAATTGTCTGACGGGAAATTGTATCAGCTAAACCTCCTTTTTTGCGCTGAACCAGCAAGTTCATCTGTAAGGCATCAACATTTAATGGATTGGCAACCAAAGCTTTGCCGAGATAATCTCCAGCCCGTTCATATTGTTTTATCCGGTAATAGTATTTGGCCAGTTGTACATACGAAGCACTGCGCCAGGCCGGGTTTAATGAAGCAACTTCAAAACCATCCAAAGCGTCGTTCTCTTTTTTTAGCTTGATTGCAGCCAAACCATAATAATAATTTGCCTGTGCATCATAAGCATCCATAGACAATGCCTTTTGGGCATAGGTATAAACTGACTGATATTCCATTTTAAACCAGGCCAGCTTGGCCATTTCAAGATAGGTCTGCGAAGTAGGTGCTTGTAGAGCCAATTCTTTTAATTTGACTTCGGCAAACGCATATTGCCTAAAACGAATAAGATCACGAATCTCCAATAATTTGGTCTGAGAGGTATCCGAGCTTGCTTCCGCCGAAATGACGGTTGGCCTGTTCAGTTTTGGCCAGGACTCTTCTGTTCTGAGATTAAAATAATCCTGCCCCAATTTAAGATAGCCAGGTCTCGACCCAGTCGCTACTTTCAAGGAAAATTTTGTAGGTTCGCCCAATTTGGCTTCTATAAAACTCCTATTCAACACATTACCAACACTATCAAGAACATAAATACTATCTTTTAAAGGTCGCTTCGGATCTATCTCCAATAAAATCTCATCGTTTCCTTTTTTTAGCTGCATAGCTGCTGAAAGCTGAATATCCTTCGGTTTGCCTATTCCCGAAAATGGCATCCAGTATTCCGTCCAGGTGTCACTTTGATAAGGAGCGAAACCAATTTGTTTAAAGGGGGTCAGACTACTTGATGGGACATTTTGATTAAACAGGCGTCCACTTTGGATTTCCACATACTGCCCGCTCTTATCGGTCAGTAAATTTTCCCATATCTTGCCATCTCCAGCCTGAGACCATAGAAAGATCTTTTTCCCTAATTTATCTTCCCGAAGCGCATAACGGGCCATTCCATAGTTATGATCCTGATAATAAACCCCGAAAGCATTGCTATGTGCCCCCAGTACATGGTATGATTTAGAACTGCCAAAAGCATTCTCACGATAGTTAGAAAGATCCCGCCCCTGGTTATCGATAGGCCAAGCGTGTGCATCGCCGTCATGACCTATGTATTGATTTCCCGGATACAGAAACTTGAGATCCTGTCCGGCCGCAACCCCTAGGTTCATCCAGGTATAATAGGGTTGTTCGACGGCATTGGTGTTAGACCAGAAAGAGCGTGTTGAAAAATAGCCCTTATCCTTTTCCAGTCGAATTTCCAAAGTCCAGTTACTCCTACTCAGCATATCGTAAGCATGGATAAAACAACTGGCGCTTCCATCCGTATTCTCCCGCATCAGGTAATCTACAGGCGTAGATGTATTGGGTGTATGACCAATAATACCATAATTAGCTTCAATACCCCCACTCGTCCAGGGCCCCCGCATAGCAATATCCCTAAACTTTACAACGCCATTGTTGTAAATATAATCCCGCTTATTGACCTTATCATAGGCCGACCAAATCTTGCCGCCGATCTCTGGCATCACCTGTACCCGAATGTAATCGTTTTCCAAGATCACGGCATTCCAGTCCTTTTCGATAGCCGTATTTGTGAAACCATCGAAGCGAAAATAAGGGTATAATTTTTGAGCTGAGGCTATTGGATCCGGATCCGTAAATGGATAGGTTGTATAGCGTTTTTTCACCTCAGAGACCTTTGCAGGATGCTGCGCAAAAACTCCAAGCACACAATTGCCCATTGCCCATAACAAAATCCACTTTTTCATTCGTATTTATAATTTAAAAAAGTTCATAATTTCAATAGAATTCTTCCTGCACCATATATTCATCCCTTATGGATAAATTCGTCATGACAGGCATTACTTCACGTCCTTCCACAGCAGGAATGAATCTATCATAGGGCATTTGCATCTTTTACATAGACAAAAGACCCATGATAGATTTCTCATGCAAGGGATTATCCTATTATTCAATCATCAATAAAAGACCCTTATTCTTTTCTACCGTAATCGCATCCCCCAATTTATACGCTGTTCCTTTTTGGAAATTTGGGATTTCAGGGACGGATAATTTTGCCTTTCCCGGATCTATCCCTAATTTTCCCCAATCTATCGCCAATTTGACCGCAACATCACTTTCAGCCCAGCTGGCGACAGCTACCATCGCCTTGCCGGCGCGGCTATAGACGGTTGTCAAGACCTTATCATTGTCGGTTTTGACAGGAATGTTTGGTGACCAATAACCGATCATTTTGCTACCTTTTATGCCGAATTGATCCCAGGCTTTCCATAAATCGGCTGGTGTCAATTTTTGATAAGGCATCCTGTTGGTCATGCCATAAAGCATACCCCGCCACGGATTTCCACCATCTTGCAGCATTTCACCCATTAAACCAAACGGAATACCGCTCACTTCTGTGAGGAAAAAATCAGGTTGATTATTCTCGTAATCAAAGTACTCACCAAACCATAGTCTATTGATGTACGGAAAATGCTCAAGATACAGGTTCGCACTATTATTGAACCCATCACTTTTATTGTATTGATTTGCCGAATGTAAATCGATCAGGCCCGACTTTCCATTTTTTGTCAGTACCCGTTTTATTCTTTTCATCGTGACCCGGTCGAAGGCAACATCATCCAGGTAAATTCCATCAATACCGATATGATCGACCAGCCAATTCATTCCTTCGACATAATAGTTGTGCCATCTATTCATTCCGCTATTGATAATTGCCGCGTCTTTAAATTGGGGAACATACCAGGCTGCGATGTAATTTTTACCCACGTGCTCCTGCAACCAGGAATAACCACCTCCTTTTCCGGGCGAAAACACTTCCGTGCCTAGGCTACGCAAAGGATAGAGCTCATAGACCCGATTTGACACCTCACGAACGGTATTGTAGATCTTGACTTTTAACCCCTTATCATGGGCCTGATCGATATATTGCTTCATTTCTTTCGTCGCAATAAACGGATAATTGATGTAAGGATTTATTTCATTTCCATGATGGATATTGATCACATTGGATCCACTGGCAACTACAGAATCCACAGGTTTGTATGCATGATAATAACGCTCGTTCCACTGTGCTTCTGTGTTGATCGGGTGAAAAGGGGTAATCAATAGGTTAAAATTGTAATAGAGCATATCACCTTTTTTTAGTTCACGGGCGCCACTATAGCTATTGACCAACACTGATTTGCCTTTTAGGCCAATATCTATACCGCCTTTATTTTCATTGCCCCAGGACTGCGGCAAGACAAGTGGTTTTTGAAGATAGAAATTCGTATTGAGCGGACGGGAATAATGTTCATCGCGAAGTGAAAATTGGAGTCCGGCGTCGACTGCCCCTATCCAGCCACCATCCTGATTTTTGTGAGCCACATCCCATTTCCAGGAGAGTTGTTCAGGCCTCTTTCCTCCTTTTTGCCCAAGTCCCATAAAATAATCCGTCTTATTGGGCATCATTGGGATATGCATCGTGGCATCTTTTAACGATAGGTCATTAAGCGCGGTCAGCTTAACCACATAATGCATATAGCCATCAAATTCCAGTTTGCCCTCGACTTCCATACGCAGCTCCGCTGACTCACTTTTTGCCAGCCAGCTGTATTCACCTTCACTTTTGGTTTGGAATTGAACCCCACCCGCCTTTAACTGGATTTCCTTTCCATCTGAAGCTTGATAGAAATGAAAGTGAATCGGTTCAAATAGTAAGTCATTCGCCTTCGATCCTATTTCGGTCAATTCAGGTGTGAAAAATGTACTAATTTGTTTTGGGAAACCACTCGGATGAAGTTTCACCTCCCGTCCCAAAATATGTAAGGTAGAGTCGGCTTTTAATTCGATAGCCGTATAGGGTGCTATAACAGTATTTTTTTGCGCTAATGTCGAGTTGAGCCAGGGTAATCGTGTCATTTTCCAAGGTTGATCAACACTAGCGACATCTCCCGGAGTATTTGAAACCTTTAACTCCACATGCACCTGTTTCGCTACAGCGTTTTTGGGTTTCACAGTGACCACGCCGCGGTAGGTTCCCGTTGTTGTGTTTGCTGGAATCTGAATACCACACCACAATGCCTGCACCCTGTCTTTGGGTACATCCACCTTTAGTGTCATTGGTCTTCCTGTATAGTCTGTGCCCTGCGTATTGATACAATTCAGGCTATTCGCGGAAATAATGGCCCCATCCTTTGCTTTAAAATCCGAGAAAGAAATCTGAACATCATTGAGTTCCTGTTTAGGTGACCACAATCCTAATTGAAATGCATAGAACTCGCCCTGTTGTCCTATCCCTTTCAAGGTATTCATCGCTTTTTCTTTCTCAATCCAACGTTTTGGAAGGTTGCTTTCCATCTTGATGGGAAACTCTCTTAATTCGGGAAAAAGATAATAAGCGCTATTGGCATTTCTGCTCAAAAAACTTTGAACTTCTTCCTTTCGCGCAATCACTTCCATCGGATCATTACTATTGTACTGATCAACGGCCTCAAAACGTGCAACAGTAACTCCTTTGGAGTTTCCACCTACATGTTGCGTTCCTTTTGCCGGGGCTGACACAGCATTTTTAAGATATATCGCATCCGGATAATTGCGGCTGCGCCCTCCCATCTGATAGGGTAAATAATAGACATAGTAAACGCCCTTTCCTGAAACTGGCTTAAACCGTGGTCCCCCAGACTCCATATTCATCCAAAGATAGGCGCTTGGCACAATTTGTTTATTGCTTGCACTATCGACAATAATCACCTGCTGGTTGGCTTCAACCCAGCGATTTCGCCACGGAATATCCACCTGAACCTCCTTCTGATCCGTGTTTACACGAAGTACAGCACGATGATTACCGAGCAGGTCAGCATCCCACTTCTGTGTCTCCGGAGGATAGGCCAATTGCGCTTGGACCGAATTTGTCAATAAGGATACGGCAAGGATAATTGCCAGCTGATATGAGGCTGTTCTTTTTCTCATTCGAATCGTATTTATTCTGTATATTTTTGTCTTTACCGGGCATTCTCATATACCCGGCACGGTTTATACGTCCACTGCTTCATCAAAAATGAGACAGCAATGCACCTACTTTTATTGGCTATTATGCGGTCTAAAAATAAGTTTTATTCCGAACATCTTTGCTTAATTTTGCCTGTATTTACGCCAGGTTTCCTCAGGCACATAAATAGCGCGATACGGAATAAAATAAGCGTTTAATTCCCAAAGGACTTTCCCGGCCTTGTCCGTCACCAGTACACTGCCAGTCTTCGAGCTTGTCTGCAGCAAATTACCGTTATCCAATTCATAGGCACTGCCCATTCTCGCTGTAAACTGCTTTTTTGGAATGGGAGCTACGTAAGCTACTCTTGCCGTTTTATTCTTTTGGTCAAGTTTAAAAGCGATTGCCCGAGATTGTTTGTTGGCGGTTGTACTATCACGTGGAGAAAAATCGCCATTATCAAAAAGTAGCAGTTCACCTGTTTTTGTGATATGTGGAGCATGTTGGAAATAAAACAATTCCTCGTCTTTTAATTTATAATCACCACCTTTCCCCAGTTTCCAAAGAATATCACCAGTTTTCGCATCAATTTTCCAAACCTGATTTTCAATGGGCGAAGAAGTCAGATAATTGTTATCACGATCGAAGGAAATCGTATTGAAATGAAATCGGTCATGCTTTAAGCTATCTAGTTTTTTATCCTGCTGAATATCCCATTTTTCCCAAGGTGACCATTTATTTAAGATATTGCCTTTTGTATCCATCGTCAAAATTGCGTCGCCCCAAAGCGTATCTTTTGGGTGATTGGGCCGGTCGTCAATTCTGAAATCCCGCACAATGCCAACAATATTATTCTTGTCATCCATCTGCACATCATGATGCATGATAATCCCCTTTTTATCTAAATCAATACGTGCAATTTCTTTACCCGTCAGATCGATTTCCACCAGCACTGTCCCACCCACAAATCCAATGCGTCCACTTCTTAGGTAATAACTTGCATTTGTCGATTTCTTGCTGGGCTGATTGGGCTTGTTAAATTCATCTTTACTCGCCGGAGCCAATAAAGCAAGGATAGTTCCCCGAGGTGTCAGGGAAGCCAGGCGTACCCCCAGCTTTTCATCTTGCCAATACCATCTAATGGTCCCCTTACCATCAACCATGGCCATGTAACCCGGAAATCCCCGATAGCATAATAACACCAGACCATTGCCCAATGCTTTTTCATCGTGCGGATGGTTGGATTTAATCCAGTCGTGTACCATCCAAGGCGACTGCGGTCTTGTTTTAAAAGACTGTTCACTTGATTTTATCGGAATAATCCGGTCAATAATAACCCGAAACTTATAACTTGTATTGGGTTCAAGCGTCATTAAGTGAATGTTATGCTGAACAGCAGGCTTTGAAACAGCCGTTTTATGAAGCTCCGCATCTCCCTCTTTCCAATACTCAATATAGACTTCCTCAGCGCTGTTTAAATTCACTTGTATAGCAGCGTTGAGCGGTAGATTATTGGGCGAAGTCAACTGAATATTCTCAATTTCAACTTGTTTCGCGTAATAATAGTAAGCTGCAAATGATGCTAGCCCGATCACAATCAATACGACAATTGCTTTAATTGGTTTCATCTGTAAATAATTTCAATTCCATTGATCATTCAAATGGGGGCACCACACATTGTAGTGCGCTTTTTATCTGCTTATTTAGGCAATCGCGAAGGATTGGCCGTCGTCATTTCTTGATGCAAACGTGCTTCTTCCAATGGATAAGGGAAATAGCGCATTGATTCGGTGACATTTTCTTTCAATCCACGGCCTTTCAAATAAGCATTGCTCACTTTTTCATAACGTCCCAGACGGATCAGATCCTGACGTCTTTTGTATTCAAACACAAGTTCAAATCCACGTTCGTCAACCAGGGCGTCGATCATACTTTCTTTACTCGAAGGGCTTGGAAAATCGGGGTGTTTGCCATATTCAGGTGCACCAGCTCTTTTCCGCACCTCATTGATATAAGGCAACGCAGCTGCAGGTCCGTTCAAGGCATTTTCAATCTCAGCCTTGCACAAAATAACATCCGCTAAACGAAAGACCTGTATCGTCCGTCCATCCAGATAGGAGTTATTGACCATATCATAAGAATACTTCTTTGTTGCAACGTTTTGGAGGAATTTTACCGTATCACTTGGCGGTGTGGTCTGACCTTTGGCTGGCAACATATAAAAGAAACCATACTTTGTGTTTTTGTCCCGTACGGCTTTTCCGGTGTAATTATAATAGAAAAACTTTTTACGTGGATCCAGGTCACTATATTTTCGCCAGAAATCAAGGGAAACACCATAGTACTGCCATCTGTCAGGAACTTCAGGATTATCAGTAGGTCCAAAGTGATTGGTGATCTCGCCGCCGTTTAATGTAGGTTCATGCAAGATGCCAAAGATCAAACCCATATCCATTTTATTGTTGTCGGACCATTCCTTCTTAAAATCCGGATTTAGCGTGTATACACCTTTATCACGTAGGGCGAGAACCTGATCGATATACGTTTTTGCTTGTTCATAGTGGTGCGAACGCATATACATCTTTCCCATCAAGGTCAGTGCAGCACCCTTGGTAGCCCTACCAATGCCCAGCTCATCCGACCATTTCTCCGGTAAGTTATCGATCGCATACTGGCAGTCTTCAGCAATTTGTGCATCGATCTTTTCGACAGCAACCAAGGGTTCATTGTAGCTTTCCGTCGGATTCTTGACCGTCGTTATCAACGGCACCGGTCCCCAGGCATCTGTAAGATCCATATAAGACAATGATCGCAGGAATCTAGCCTGCGCAATAATTTTCTTCTTGCGGTCCTCTGGAATAGTTACACTCTCGATACGGTCAATCAGCATATTGGCATTACTGATCACCTGATACATATTCTGATAATTGAATTTAAAATACCTATTATTATCATCGTATGTAAAATTGCTCATCCGCGTGGGATCACCTGCCGCAGTTGAAAAACCCATATCGGTGGCGTAATCAGTGATCATGACCAAATATCCTGCATAATACAGATAGGCATCTCCCGGATAAGGAGACAAACTGGTATAGACTCCCGTTAAAGCCGCATTGATATCGCTTTCTGTTGAATAAGCATTTTTTGTCGTCAGATCACTATATAATTTAGGATCCAGTTTGGTACAGCTATTCAAACTTAGACTCAAAACAGAAGCTAAGCCTGCCATGCCTAAGATATATTTTATATTATTTTTAATCGTCTTCATGTCATTTCGAATTTAGATATCAGCTATTAAAATGTTGCACTTACACCGAAAGTAAAGGAGCGCATCGAAGGGTATGAATTAAAATCCAGACCGACACCTGCATTGGCACTCTGATTATTCCCGGCTCTATTTTTAACCAAAGCATCATTTTCATAGCCTTTTGTATCCACCTCAGGATCCCATCCGGAATAATTGCTAATCGTAAATAAGTTCTCCGCCATACCATATACACGAATCGACTGAACAGCTTTTGTTTTCAATGGGATTGTATAGCCCAGAGTCAGATTTCGCAACCGCAAAAAAGAAGCATTCTCAATAAAATGATCATTGATGTAGCCACCATAGTTCATATAGTAGAATCCGTTTCTTGGAATATCCGTATTGGTATTTGTCGGTGTCCACCGATTTAGGGCCTCTGTGGTACGTTTCCACTCCAGATTCATCCGTGTCATATTGAGTAGATCGTTTCCGACATTTCCATAAATGAATGCAGTCAGATCAAAGTTCTTGTAGGCGAATGTATTGGTCATACCAAAATTGAACTTCGGATAACCACGCCCGATTATCGTACGATCCGCTGAATTAATCGTTCCGTCGCCGTTCACATCGGCAAATTTAGGATCTCCCGGTTTCGAATTTGGCTGTGGCGCATAATGCTCTCCTTGCTGAATAACGCCCAAGTATTTATAACCGAATAACGATCCTAAGGACTCTCCCACACGAATGACTGAATAAGCTTCTTCGGATACATTACCCATTGGTTTAGATGAAGTCAACAATTGTTCAGGTTCTCCGCCTAAGCTCGATACTTTATTGCGGTTCATCGTTAAATTCAATTTTGTTTCCCAGGTAAACGCTCCGGTCATATTCTTACTTGTTACGGAAAACTCCAATCCTTTGTTATTCATTGTACCCAGGTTACGCTGTCCGGAGGTATATCCGGTGTAATAAGGCAATATACTCTTAATCAGAAGATCGTTGGTTTTCTTATAATAGGCATCCAAGGTAAAGGCTAACCGATTTTTAAAAAATGAAAAATCAAGTCCAACGTTATATTGCGTGGTGGATTCCCATTTTAGTTTATCATTTTCGGGATAAGTGGGATTTTGTTTAACCCCACCGGCGTTGGTCACACCGTCAAAGGTATAATGGCCATTATCCATCAACCCATAAGACGCATAATCAGCTACGCGATCATTTCCCGTCTGACCATACCCCAGTCTAAATTTTAAGTCCGAAAATAGCTGCTGCTCTTTCATGAAATCTTCATTGTTGATTTTCCATGCAAAAGCTGCTGAAGGAAACGTGCCCCAGCGGTGGTTGGGACTGAATCGTGATGACCCATCACGACGCAGCGTCGCAGTCAGCAGGTACTTATCAGCATAGGTATAATTTACCCGTCCAAAAAAAGAGATCACCAGATTTTCAGCTTTGGCAGAATTTACCCCTGTAATACTCGAAGCCATACCTAAATTATTATACTCGAGCAGATCAGTCGAAAATCCTTTTACATTGATTCCTTTATTGTTACGCACATATTTCTCATACGAATAGCCCCCCATCACACTCAAATTGTGCTTCTCATTGAAAACTTTCGCGTATGTAGCATAAAAGTCAATCAGGTTATGGGTTTCGTTATAATCAGCCTGACTTGCCACACCATCATCTATCCCACCTTGATAAGAATCTCGGGTCAGATAACTTCCCAGTTGATCATGCGTTATTTCAGTTCCTGCATCCATGCGCAAAGTCAGCTCTTTGATCGGATTAACTTCAAGAAAGATATTTCCATTCAATTTATCCCGCTGCACGTCATTGATACGCGACATTAAGTTGGCAAGCGGATTATCTCCCTGTCCTCCCGGAGGTCGTCCAAAGCTTCCATCCGCATTGTAAACAGGTACGGTCGGATCATAGGTCAATATGCTATATAATACATTTGAATTGAGAATATTTCCATCATAAACTTGCATATTGGATTTTTCCCGCTGCGCCGATAGACTCGCCCCTGTCCGGATATAATCATTTACCTTTTGATCCACATTGATACGGCCTGAAATCCGATTAAAGTCTGTCGTTTTTAAAACACCCTTTTGATCAAAATAACCTATACTTGTCAACACCTTCGTTTTTTCCCCACCTCCGGAAAATTGTAGATTATGGTTTTGCAGAATGCCATTACGCATGGTTTCCTTCACCCAATCCGTATTCACATCAGACTCGAGCTGTGACTTTGTGTAAACGGCATATTCTTGATTTTCCTGGCCTTGAATTTCTTTATAGAGCGCATTCGCAAGATTCATATACTGTTTACCATCGAGAAAGGTAAAAGGAACAATTGGCTTCTGTGTCCCTACATAACCACTATAAGTAATATTATTTTGATCTGTCCGCCCGCGTTTTGTCGTAATGATAATTACACCATTTGCACCTCTTGATCCGTAGATAGCCGTTGCCGAAGCATCCTTGAGGATATCCATGGATGCAATATCATCGGGATTGATGTTGATTCCGTTATTTGTTGGGAATCCATCAATAACATAAAGAGGGTCGTTGCTTCCACTGATGGAATTTGTTCCCCGGATTCTGATTGATGTACTTCCGCCCGGAGCCTTCGAATTCTGCGTTACCACCACACCTGAGGCCTTACCCTGTAAGGCTTGCCCCACATTACTTATGGCTCCTCCCTTCGTTAGCTCATTGCTGGAAAGGGATGCAATAGCTCCTGTCAGATCACTTTTCTTTTGTTTGCCGTATCCGATCACGACAACGTCTTCCAGCTGATTCACCTGATCTTCTAGAATGATGGAAAGTGTCGTAGCTCCAGCAGCTGAAACCTGAACATTGCGTTCCACATAGCTTTGATACCCGATGTATGAAAACGTCAGCTCGTAGCCTTTCGCATTGGGTACGTCAGCAAAACGAAAACTACCGTCGCTCGCACTGGAAGCTGCGGTCGAAAAACTGCTGCTGGGATTTTTCAAAATTATACTTACCCCTGCCAGTCGTTGTCCCGACGAGTTTTTGATGACACCATTTATTGTTCCCGCCAGACATTGAAATGATAACAGCGTCAAGACAAGAAAAACAAAAAATGGCTTCTTGGTTAAGTTGAAATTTACCATGATTCTATTTTTTAGGTTTGAGTATATATGTATTATGTTGTTTTTCGAGAATAAAAGGATTGACCTCCACAATCAGCTGTAGAATGGACGCCGCCAGATCCGCTTTGTCCTGCAGATCCATTGTTGGTTTCTTGCTAAACCTACCTTTGATCCGATAATTTTTGACGATCAATGAATCATAGGATATCGGGACATCAAGTTCATGATTGATGTACTGAATAATTTCTGACACCGAGGTCTCCTCCAATTGGAGCCAGTTTGGACTTTGATGAATTGTTGCCGGATTGCGATATAATTTTTCCGGCGATGAAAGCAAAACTTGATGGGGTACATTTTCCTTCGCTCTTAACTTTATGGCACCTCTGAAATCTGAAAGAACCATCTTGCTGGTTCCGGAAAAATAGATTTGTTGGCCCGGTTTCAGAATTTTCGTCTCTCTGATGGATGGCTCTACATATTCAACCCGAACCTTCCCCTCAAATAGTCTGATCAAAACGTGATCAGCCTTCGTCTGATAATCCACACTGAATTCTGTCCCTAATGCTGTTGTCATTAAGGTTCCACTTTCAACAATAAAGGGTTTGGAAGGATCTTTGGAAACTATAAAATTGACCCTTCCATTCAATAACTTGACCCGTCTAAAATCGAGATTCGGTCTGATATAAAGTTGAATCAGTGCTCCGGGTTCCAGCGTCAACAGGGAATTGTCTGCAGCTATAATTTCTTTAGGTTTGGCTGAGGGGTTATAATAAATTTCATTGACGATGTTTGTCAGCTGTCTAGATGTATAAGTGGAGATAGTGAATAGATTTGAAAGAATAAACAAAAAGCCAAATAATAGAAACACGGTGATAATTTTCAACAGATTGTCCCCACCACGTCTTGACTTATTTTCTTGATTGATATAAGTGACCCAGTCATCTTCCGAAATGAGATCGTCCAATAGTTTGGGATCTTCATTCAGCCAGGAGAATACAAGCTTCGCCTCTTCGGCAGAGCACTCATTTGCCAAGAATTTGTTTAATAAGGATTTGCGATTCATAACAGTTTCCATCCATTTAGCTGGATGCGCATATACATGTTATACGAATAAGGATAGGCTTATCCCCTAAGGCAGTTTAAAAAATTTTTTGATAAATTTCAGACCAATGCTAACGTGATTTTCTACGGTCTTCGGAGAGATAGACAACTTGACCGCAATTTCTTTATAACTCAATTCTTCAATTTTATGAAGGTAAAATACCTGTTGCCGCATAAAGGGCATTTGTGTAATCAACTCTTTCACGTATTCTAGCTCGCCCTTATAGGCGATTTGTCGCTCAAGATCTTCATATTGGGTCAGTACAAAGGGCTTCTCATAGTCGACATACCTTCTGTTCAAAGCACGCCGCCGCAATTCATCGATCAATTTTGTCCGCGCAATCTGAAAGAGCTGGGTACTGAATTGGATTTGTTGATTCGCATTGTTTTTGCGCTCCCAGACAATTAAAAAGGTTTGTTGGACGACATCCTCGGCAAGGTTTGAACATTGGGTCTTCTGATACAGAAAATAGTATAATTTCCTGTACCAATAACGATAAGCTAAAAAAAACTCTTTTTCGTTAGTAGGTGCCCGCTGTAGGATTTTATCCATCATAATCTACATTTAAATCTTCTTTTTTCAATGCAGTTGTCCTTTTTAAAAAGAATATTGAAATTGGCATCTGACGGAATTTCAAATTGATCCATCAAAATAACCAATGCTCTTTGGCTAGTTACTCACAACTAAAGTGATTATTTTTTATTAAAAAAACAAGACAATATTTTTAATAGAAATGTTGCTCATGGTCATGCCCCTTTAGGAAACGGCCGACTATCATCTCACAATGATCTATTACCGCACAGCGGCAATCTTTTCGTTACGTAAACGTCGCTTTTTTCCTTTTTCTCCTTTAATTTTTAGGGACAGCAAAGGAGGTTCAAATAGAGACCAAATTCGCGCTTTTAACAGTGCTTGTTCAGTGATCGTTCAGTGCTTGCTCAGTGATCACTCAGTGTAGACTGAATAACCAGTGACTGATCACTGTCTAAATATTGATTAAAAATTGTGATTAGGAATAAGTTGGTATTAGAATGTTTCCCGTTTAATTTTTATCTTAATAGTTTTAATCAGGCAATTGTGGCAATGATTAAAAACGAACACTTTTCAGAAAAAAAGAAGGTCTTTAGAAGATAAGTGAAATCACTTACCCGCTAAAGACCTTCTAATTAAAACAAACTTCTTAAACCTGCCTGTTTTATAAATCTCAATAGAAACCTAGTATCCTGTGTTTTGTTTCAGGTTTGGATTCACGGCAATTTGTTGACTCGGAATTGGATAGACCAATGTTTTCGGATCAGCATCTGCTGCTTTCTCCTGCCAAGCCAATAAAAATTTGCCAAAGCGGATCAAATCTTGTCTTCGCCAACCTTCCCAGTACAGCTCGCGCGCACGCTCATCCAATAAATTATCGAGTGTCAAAGCTGTAAAGCTATTCACACCGCGATTGGTCCGAATATCATTGACCAAAGCCAGCGCCTCGATTGCTGTTCCTGTTCCTCCCCGCAATATAGCTTCTGCTTGCATCAACAATATATCTGCATAACGAAAGACAACCCAGTCGTTATTTCGCTGACCTGTGACGGCATAGTCAAAAGCATACTTCATCGGACGAATACCAGCTGTTTCCAAGGTCGCTCCCGAGGTGCGGATGGTAACCTCACGCGTAAAGACGAGTGGTGCGTTGGCTGGATTTCTAGCCATTAACGGTTTGTTTGTACTCCAGTTATACTGTTGGCCTGCAAAAAATCCAACATTTTGACGTTTAAATTCCTTCTTTTTATTTGAGGTTGTATCGGCGGCATAGTCGTAGTAAATACCTCTTCTTTCATCCGTATTCGAAAACTTATCGTAATAATCCGATAAGGTACACCATCCATTCCAGCCCCCTGGGTTCATATTATAATGGGCAATGGTATTCCAGGTCCGGTCCACATTGCCACCCCGATCTCCATTTTTATTGTAGAGGGTAAAAATATTTTCTGTAGACTTCTCGTCATTATCGGGTGCAAAATTATCAAAGTATTTACCCTTTGCCGAAATTGTATACGCTCCCGTTGCTGTAATTTCCTTGGCTAAGGTCACGACCTTATTCATATCTTCGGCAGCAAAAGATGGCGATTGTCTATTTAAAAAAGTTCCCTTATTTAAGTAAATTTTCATCAGCAATGCCTTCGCTGCATTTTTATTAGCTACATAAGCCGCTTTGGGCCCGTTTGCCGGTAAACTTGCGATGATTTCATTGAGTTCCTTCACCATAAAATCAATTGCAGCCTGAGGTTGCAGTACCTGCGGGGCTATTCTGAAATCTTCAAAAGAATCCCCTTCACGGAAAGGTACTACTCCATAAAGATCCAACATATCAAACATCACCAATGCACGAATAAACCTTGCTTCAGCGCCCTGCTGTGCACTCGGTTTGTAACGCAATACATTTCCTGCGTTATAGATCGCTGTCCCCAGACTAACAAACGTATTGTTCATATAGCCGTTATCCGCGTTCCAAGTGTGTAAATGGATCGCCCGGTGCATACCATTGTCGTCCCAGTCACCGCCCCGTGTAGGAGCCATCGCTGCATCAGTTGAAATTTCCTGCATCACCCAGCGCTGCTCCTGTTGATAAGGTGTGTTTAACGAATTGTAAGCGGTTATCAGCAAACTTCCGGGATCAACGTTTGAAGTTCCCTCTTCCAATTCTCCTTTAAATTCCTCCTTTAGCTTCGTACAGGAAATTGTACTTGTCACTATTGAGCCTATTATTCCGATATATAATAAAGTTCTTAATTTCATCTTTTTCATCCGTCTAAATTTGATTATTCATTTATCCATTTTGACTATAAGGCATTCATGAAAACGATCAGCTTTATTCGTTTCTCTATGCGTTCGAATAAATCGTGATGGTCTCCTATTTTTATTAGCCAATGACCTATAGTATACGCTTAAAGTGAGAAGTTAACACCTAATAGAATATTTCTTGCAGGCGGATACGGCAAATATTCAATACCCAATGAAGGGATACCATTTGTCGCCCCATCCGTGTTGACCTCCGGATCAAAACCTGTATATTTCGTGATAATGAAAAGATTTTGGCCAGTAAGCGAGACATTCAAATTCTTGAGTGTTCTACCGACATTGCCAACACGGTAACTTAAAGTCAGATTCGCCATTTTTAGGTAATCTCCCTTTTCAAGGAATCGAGTAGATGGTGCTGCCGAATTAGAAGTCGACTCTTTCACCGACGTATTAAAAAATGCGGATCCGATATTCCGTGATGATAAATTACTCAGTCCCAAGGTTGTTGCCGCGGTATTATTAAATAGATAATGTCCGAAGGCACCGTTCATATTGGCCGCCAATGAAAATTGCTTGTAATTGACGTTGGTAGAAAGACCTAATAAAGTCGTTGGATTTGGACTATGCATATAGAACTTATTAATAGCAGGATCATTTGCTGTGCTGATGCTGCCATCTTGTCCGCGGTACATGCTCATCCCTGTTTGCGGATCAATACCTTGATAATCGGCTAAATACCATACATTCAATGGTTGCCCGTTCACCATGCGTTGTCCTAATACACCTGAGAAACCTTGTCCCCGTAGCGCACCTGTTTCATAATATCCGACAAGACCACTTACACTATTTTTAAGAAAAGTAGCATTACCCGTCAAATCCCAGGTCCAATTATCATTCTTGATGATCGTACCAGTCAATGCGACCTCTACCCCTTTATTAACGATCTCACCGTCCAAATTCACCCAAATACGTCCCGCAGGAGCTGGCTGTGCAAGCGTTTGCTCAAATAACGCATCTGTTGTCTTTTTGTTAAAATAATCGATCGATCCATATAGACGGTTACCCCAAATTCCAAAGTCAATCCCCGCATTGATGGTTGTTGAGGTTTCCCATTTCAAATCAGGATTACCATAGTTAGCCTGGCTTACACTCTGATTACCAAACACCAATCTATTTAATGATGCACCAGAAGGAAACTCTTGATTACCGGTTTTCCCCCAGCCCAATCTTACTTTCAACTGATCAAATACACCTGAAGATTTTAAAAACTCCTCTTGATTAATGTTCCAAGCTACTGCAAGAGATGGGAACATTGCATATTTGTTGTTCGAACCGAATTTGGTCGAACCATCTCTCCGCACCGTTGCAGTCAACAAATAGCGATCAAGGTAATTGAATCCCCCACGCAAAAACAGGGATTGTAATTGGTTGGTCGGGCTTCTGTACGATGATATTTCACGCGTTGAAACAGGTGAATATTGGAGATAATCAAAATAATCTAATCCCATATAGCGAAATCCACCGCCAAAAGAAATATTATTATTGTAGTTATAGTCCAAGTATTCGTAACCCGCTACAGCGTTTACACTCCAGTCTTCATTGATCTGTTTATTATAAGAAAGCATATGCGTCATTTGCAGGTTGGTCTCGCCATTATTCGAGATAAAAGCCTGCTCGTTATTCACAGCTGAAGGATCGATAAGTCCTGCACGATACATCCCTTCCCGATTGCCCGTTTGTCTCATGGCACTATAAATAAACCGATATTCCAAATCATCGGTGATTTTATAGTATGGCGCTAAATTAACGACCATGGTATTGGTTGTCGCCAAATCCTTGAAAGCTTCAATACTTGTTAACGGATTTCGGGTAGTTGAACTGACAAAAGTCAAATTACCCTGATCATCCCACAACGGTCTTGTAGGGTTCCATTGTAAGGCTTGGGAGATCACATTTCCCTCCGAACCTACCATGGCATTGATCGGCGCATATTTGTTATCCATCTGCGTCAAAAAGACCGCAAAATCCAATCCCAACCGCTTATTTTCCAAGAAACGGAAATTACCCGTAAAATTGGCCGTATATTTCTTCAATTGTGAACCACGAATAATTCCATTTTGGTTTAAATAACCACCTGAAAGACGATATTTTCCATATTCGCTTCCGCCCGCAACATCCGCGTAATAGTTTTGTGTAATGGCCTTTCTTGTGATCGCTTTAAAAGCATCCTCATTACCACCAAAATCTGCGTTAGTCACCTCAGACGGCGTGTAATATTTTAACGCTTCTCTAAACCGGGCAGCATCCAATACATCAGGATATTCCCGCATGGACGATACACCCGCCGAAGCTCCTACAGAGATTTCAGGAGAACCCACTTTCCCTTTTTTCGTTGTAATAATCACAACACCATTTGCTCCTCTTGAACCATAGATTGCCGTAGCTGAAGCATCTTTAAGGATATCCATACTCGCAATATCGCCCGGATTCAAATAGGTCAACGGATTTCCGCGATCGGACGAAAAACCACCTCTCCCTTCTGGTAATGGCGAATTGCCCGACATAGGCACGCCATCAAGCACAAATAACGGATTGTTACTTGCCCGGATCGATGAGTTACCCCGAATACGGACAGTAGTCGATCCACCCGGTTGGCCTGTATTATTAATCACCATCACGCCAGGTGTCTTTCCTTGTATCAATTGGTCAGGGCTTGTCATAATCCCCTTGTTGAAATTCTTCGCTCCAATAGTGACCATAGATCCTGTTAGATCCTTTTTTCGGGCCGTACCATAACCGATAACAACGACTTCATCCAGACCTTGACCAGCGCTAGGCTCTAACGATATCGTCATATCATTGCCCACAATAGGCACTTCTTTTAATGAATAGCCTATAAAAGACACTTCCAATGCTTTTGCATCATTGGGTATCGTAAATGTAAAAGCTCCCTCAGTGTCGGTTGTTGTTGCCGCTGTGCCCCCTTTTACTTTGATTGTAGCACCCGCCAGTGGACTTTGTGTTTCATCCACAACCTTTCCCTTCAAGACTTTCGTCTGGGCAACTGCAATAAAAGATACGAGCATACAGGTGAGCGTCATTACGCATTGTGCAAGTAGTTTATTTTTCATACGCTTTTTGATTGGTGGTTTAATTGATTTTTATGTTGTGCATCTGGGATGCACAAATGATACTAAGTGATTTTTAATGGTATTTTATCATACTCAGTTCTTATTTGAAATGAGCATAATCAGCCGCGGAAATTTCGATCGCACAATTATCGATATGATCGCTCCTGAAGACTGAATGCCGCAACAAAACAGCATGAAGATGCGATCTCACAGAATAATATAGAAAGCTAACAAACTGAAAAACAAAGACACAGGACTTTCCGGTCATAATTCTAGGACGAAACATACGTTTACATTTGGTTATTATTGTTCTATAAAAATCAGCAAATACTTGCACCAAACCCAATCAGAGCGTCTCAATTTTATATCACAGCGTATCAGCAAAATTCTTTTTTAGGAATGGTCGTTGTATTGATTCGTGTTTTTTCCAGTAAGGCATCAATGAGCTCGCTATGCTCAGCTATTGGCAAAAAAAATCTTCTTCTGTTTTCATGACCGCTGATGCTTGCGAAAACATGAAGGTTTTATCTTTTTATTGATTATTTTTAACTCAACTTAATACGTTTTGAAAAGAGTAACCACCATAATCCTAATTCACTTATTGCTTGTATCTGTTGTACTGCAGGCACAATCGATCTATTTTAAAAACTATCAGACGCATGATGGCCTATCCAATAGCTCTGTCAAGTGCATTACACAGGATATTCAGGGCTTTTTGTGGTTAGGAACAAGAAATGGTCTTAATCGTTTTGACGGCAATCAATTTAAGGTATTTAGACACAATACTGCCGATTCCTCCAGTATTGGGAGCTCTTCCATTTTAAGTCTCCTGACAGATAGCAGAGGGCTTATGTGGGTCGGAACAACGCGAGGTACCTATTGTTACGATCCCATAAAAGAGAACTTCAAACCATTCAACCGTATCCCAATAGGTGAAGTAAATGCCTTACTGGAATATGCGGGTTATATCTGGTTACTGTCCAATGGAAAACTCTACCGTTACAATCCTTATACAAAGGAAGTAATGCCATTCGATCAATTCAAGAATACCATTGTCGCTGTTACAAGCAGCAAGAAAGCAGGGCTCTGGTTTGCAGACAATAACAATACAATACAACGGTACCAAGTCAACAGTGGTAAATTTATCCAAATTGATCTCAAAAAAATAGATCGAAAAGCACTGGCAAACACCAAGACGGTCTATGCCATCAACGACTCGCTGCTTATGCTGGGTACCATCAACACGGCTTACCTCTTTGATTTCAAAAATGGAACGCTAAAAAATCTTTTTGCAACGCAGTACCCCAACAGGGTTATCCAGGCGAACTGCATTATTCAACAGACAGCGTCTATATTTTGGATCGGAACAGAAACAGGAATATATACCTATGATATCCATACAGGTCAAAGCCAACATATCAAAAAAGACCTACTCAATCCATTTGCCATATCTGATAATGCAGTGCTGAATTTCTATAGGGACCGCGAAGACAATATCTGGTTCGGAACATTTTTTGGCGGTTTCAACCAGTATAGCAATCAATTCGACAACTTTAAAAAATATCTGTCCGGATTCGGGAAGTCAGCCTTATCAGGAAATATTGTCCATGAGATCAACAAAGATAAATATGGGAATTTTTGGATAGGGACAGAAGATGGTGGTCTCAATAAAATAGATGCTTATACACAACAGATTCAGCACTTTGTCGCCAATGGAAAAAAGAGAAGTATTGCGCACAACAATGTTCATGGATTAGCTATCATCGGCGATGACTTATGGGTCGGTTCCACGACGCATGGACTGGATATACTTGATGTAAGAACGGGGAAATTAAAAAAACATTATGATCACATCGGTCAGGGACCTTTACGAAGCACCTTCGCGGTTTGCCTGTATAAAGCCAGAGACAACAGCCTATATGTGGGGACGGACCGCGCATTATACCGCTATAACAAAAACAGAGACCGTTTCGATCTACTCCCGATCAGCGCATGGATACAAGGTATTTATGAAGATGATTCGGGCATCCTCTGGGTCAATACCTATGGCAGCGGTGTCTATCAGTATAATCGCCGCTCGGGAGACATACGCCATTTGTATTCTGAACAAGGCAAACAAAATACGCTGATCAATAATTATGTCAATGGCCTCTTTGAGGACAGCAAGAAAAACCTTTGGTTCTGTACGGAAAGCGGGCTTTCAAAATACCGTCGTGATGGGCATTTCACCAACTATCTCACAGAATCGGGTTTGCCATCCAACCAGGTATTCAAAGTGTTGGAAGACGACAACCATACCATATGGATATCAACTGGCGGAGGATTGGTCAAACTTGAGGAAAATGTCCCCCGGAGGGTTATCTATACATCGAGAGACGGTCTTCCTGCAGATCAGTTCAACTATAATTCAGCTTTTAAGGATAGCGACGGCACTTTATATTTCGGTACCATTAAGGGAATGGTTAGCTTCAATCCAACAAAATCTATCAAGAATAGCTTCGTTCCACCTATATTTATCAGCGGTATTCAGATCAACAATAGCAGCGTTCCTGTACGTGAAAATGGCATACTAAAACAATCCATTTCCCTCTCGAAAGAAATCCACCTCACTTACGACAATTCCAATATCAGTTTCAATATTGCCGCTTTGAGCTTTGTGTCTCCAAAAAGCAACGCCTATCGGTACATCATGGAAGGCTATGATAAAGACTGGACAGATATTACCGGCAACCAAAAAATCTATTACAACAAACTTCCACCAGGCACTTATACGTTTAAATTCAGAGGCGCCAACAATAATAGCGTCTGGAACCCGACAGAAAAAAAACTTCTGATTATTGTTTCTCCCCCTTGGTGGTTGTCCAGCTGGGCGTACATTCTTTATTTCCTAACTTTCGGTACAATAGTGCTGCTGGTATTGCGTTATTATTTTCTGCTCATAAAGGCCAACAATGCCCAGAAGATGGATAGCTACGAGCGGAAAAAAGAGCAGGAAATATACAACCTCAAACTGGAATTTTTCACCAACTTAGCGCACGAAATCCGCACGCCACTTACGCTTATTAAAATGCCACTCGAGAAAATAATCAATAATCACAGATTCTCCGACCGCGACACGGTCAAAGATCTCGCGCTCATTGAAAAAAACACAGCGCGGCTGATCCGTCTTACCAACCAATTACTGGATTTTAGAAAAGCAGAAACTAATAATATGAGTCTTATTTTTACGAAAACGGATATCAATTCCCTGCTGTCCGAAGTATTCAACGATTTAAATTATCTTGCCAAAGATAAATTGTTACATTATGAGCTATTCTTGCCTCGAATCAGTCTTACAGCGTATGTGGATGAAGAAGCCTTGCGAAAAATATTTACTAACCTCATCCATAATGCCATCAAATATGCCGAATATGAGGTACTCGTTAAACTTCTTCCGTTTAATAGTGATGATATTATGTTCAACATCGAATTTAAGAATGATGGAGCACTTATTCCCTTTGAGAAAAGAGAAAAAATATTCGAGCCCTTTTATCGTTTAAATGAATCCGACAAAGATACCGGGACCGGCATTGGCCTTCCCCTATCACGTTCTTTGGTGGAACTGCATCAGGGAACACTATGCCTCGTACATTTAGAAGAAAACCGCAACATATTTCTTCTATCCATCCCAATTTTTCAGGAACAATCCTTGGATATTAAATCTTTCCAAGAAGAGCTGGAGGATACTGAATCTGTTGATAAAGCGGAGGAACAGGATGAAGAAAAACCTGTGATTCTATTGGTCGAAGATAATAAAGAAATACTGGCCTACCTGAATAAAGAATTAAAAACCAGTTACACTATCCTCAGGGCTAGCAACGGTGCCGAGGCACTCGACATATTAGATCACGCGAATGTACAGCTGGTACTGACCGATATTATGATGCCTATTATGGATGGCCTTGCCTTATGTAAGCGGATAAAAACAGACATTCTTTATAGCCATATTCCGGTGATTTTCCTGACGGCAAAAAACGCGCTGGATTCAAAAATTCAAGGATTAAAAAATGGTGCTGATGCTTATATCGAAAAACCCTTTTCGCTCGAGTTCTTAATGGTTCAAATACGCAATATCCTAAAGAACCGTCGCATTATTAAAAATTACTTCACCAATTCTTCCAGCAATTTAGTGGATATTCATGTTTCCGCACGGGACAAAGACTTTATCAGTAAACTGAATAATATTATTTATGAAAATATTTCAGATATCGACCTCAACGTCGACGAACTTGCAAAACTGATGAACATGAGCCGTCCTACGCTCTATCGTAAAATCAAAGGTCTCTCTGATCTAACCCCAAACGAATTGATCAATATTTCAAGGTTAAAAAAAGCTGCAGAACTGCTGACGCAAAAAGAATATAATATTACACAGATCTCCACGATGGTGGGTTATACGGTGCAATCAAATTTTTCGCGAGATTTTCATAAACATTACGGGATGCCACCGAGTACCTATATTCTTGAAAATAGCAAATAGGTGTTAAGTGGAACTACTCCACTGCGATATAACTGCCACATGAATTAGGTACTGTTGAAATATCGTCCCAATAAGTAAATGATGGAAAGTCAATGTAGGTAAACGCTCCTGAACAAAGGCTGAGAACAGCTAAATTAGCTAAGGGAAATGGTCTACTCATCTGTTATGAGGAAAAAAATAACGTAGACGTATACTGACTTGGAATACGTCTACGAAAATAGCTTAGTTTTTACTTTTGGGGACAAAGAACGCAGCCAATAACATAAACACCCCTGCCAACAACAAGCCATAAATGGATTGGCTATGGAAAAAATACTTAATAATCATGCCACCGAAAAAGCCACAGACAATCTGAGGCAAAGTAATAAAGAAATTAAAAAGTCCCATATAAACACCCATTTTACCCGCTGGCAAATGATCGCTCAAAATTGCATAGGGCATTGCCAAAATACTTCCCCAAGCAATACCTATACCGATCATGGGAAGGATCAGTAAATTGGCATCTTTAATTAGAAATAAAGAAATTAAGGAAAGTCCGCCGATGGAAAGGCCAAGCGCATGCGTTTTGCTACGTCCAAAACGTTTGGCTATCTGTGGAATAAACAGGGCATAAATGGCTGAAACTCCATTATAGATACCAAAAAGTACGCCTACCCAATTCGCGGCCTCCATATAGAGATCCTGTCGATTCCCTGCCCGAAGGTAGAAAACCGAATCTGCGATGGCCGGCGTGGTATATACCCACATCATAAAAAGAGCAAACCAGGAGAAAAATTGTACCCAGCCAAGTTTGCGCATGATCAAAGGCATCTTAGCAATATCACCGACAATAGATCGCAGCCCAAATTTTGGAGCCGCCTCCTGTTCAACAGCAATAGTATCTGAAAAAGTCTGGAGTTCAGCTGGGGTATATTCTTTGGTTTTGAAGACAGACCACAATACCGTTAGGAGCAGCACAAAACCACCTAGATAAAAGGAGTAAATGACATTACTCGGTACCTGTCCGACTTCAGAAGTTCCAGCAACATCAAAATACTTCGTCAATATAAAAGGAAGTAGCGATCCCAAGACTGCCCCAATACCAATTAAAAAAGTTTGTACCGAAAAACCGAGACTGCGTTGACTGCTCGGTAGATTATCCCCGATCAGTGCACGAAATGGTTCCATCGTCACATTGATAGAGGCATCCATAAACATCAATAATCCTGCCCCTATCCAAAGTGGTGCGAGCAATGCCGTAAATAATGCCGCATTGGGCATTAAAAACAAGGTGATTGTCGTCAGCAGGGCACCTACTAAAATATAAGGACGCCGACGTCCTAATTTATTCCAAGTTCGATCACTATAATGCCCTATAATAGGCTGCACAATCATTCCCGTAATTGGGGCCGCAAGCCAAAACAGCGAGAGATGTTCCACATCAGCGCCAAATGTCTGGAGAATACGGGAAGCATTGCCATTTTGCAAAGCAAAACCCATTTGTATCCCCAAAAACCCAAAACTCATATTGATGACCTGGCTAATGCTTAATTCAGGTTTTTTTCCCATAATAGGCTATCAAAATTTAAGACAAAATACAATTTAATTATCACTTATTTCCTATTTTCAGCAGCAGAAGATCGGTTCTTTCACTGCTGAATACAGGGATTTATCTAGCCTGAGACACCTGCTTTTTGCTCTGTCCAGCCAATAGGAAAGCTTGAGTTTCTGTCAGGATCTGTGCTGCGGTATCACTGATATTTTCGATCGTATAACCATCGGCATGTACAGCAATTGACAAGGTCGCTCCGCGAAATAAAACACGGAATTTGTATCCCGCCCATTCTTTCGGTAACATCGGGTTCAAATAGAGCTTTCCATCCTTAATCCGCATGCCGGCAAAACCTTCTACAATGGTCATCCAAGTACCGGCCATGGAAGTAATGTGCAGGCCATCTTCGGTATCGTTGTTATAATCATCCAGATCAAGGCGTGCGGTCCGCAGATAAAACTCATAAGCTTTCTCAGGTTTATCAAGCTTGGCCGCCAATATCGCATGTACGCAAGGCGAAAGAGAGCTTTCATGTACCGTAAATGGCTCGTAGAATTCATAATGCCGCTGTAGGGCCTCCACATCAAACTGTTCTTCGAGGAAATAAAAACCCTGCAATACATCCGCCTGTTTGATGTAGCACGAACGTAAAATTCTATCCCAGCTCCAATGCTGGTTGATCGGACGTTGAGCCGGATCAAGCTGCGCGACAGGAATTAACTCTTTGTCCAGGAAACCATCTTGCTGCAAAAATACATTGCGCTGCGCATCAAAAGGATAATACATCTTATCGATAATATATTGCCATTTTTGCAGCTCTTCAGTCCGGATTGCCAATTTGCCTTTTAATGAAGCTGAGTTATCAGAAGCCAGCTGCTCCAGTTTTTCCAGACAGTGCAAGGTATATTCTAAACACCAGGATGCAATACGATTGGTATACCAGTTATTGTTGACATTGTTTTCATACTCATTCGGTCCTGTAACTCCCAACATCACATATTGCTCGCGTTCCGAGCTCCAATTGACACGTTGTGCCCAGAATCGGCTTATCGCTACCAAGACTTCCAACCCATGGGACCAAATGTAATCCTGATCTCCAGTATAGCGGACATAATTATATATTGCAAATGCTATTGCTCCATTACGATGAATTTCCTCAAAGGTGATTTCCCATTCATTGTGGCATTCCTCGCCATTGATCGTCACCATCGGATAGAGTGCAGCTCCATTGGTAAAGCCGAGTTTTTCGGCATTTTCGATCGCCTTGCCCAATTGCTGATGACGATAAATCAATAAATTACGGGCAATCTTTGGCGATTGCGTAGCGAGGTAAAAAGGGATACAATAGGCTTCGGTATCCCAATAGGTAACACCGCCATATTTCTCACCTGTAAAACCTTTGGGACCAATATTGAGGCGCTCGTCCTCTCCCGTATAAGTCTGATTGAGCTGAAAGATATTATACCTGATCGCTTGCTGCGCAGCGACATCACCGCTGATTTCGATGTCACTTTCTGCCCAGATCTGCTGCCAAGCTGCGGCCTGCTTCTCTTTAAGCTGCTCATAACTCAGCATTTTTAGCTGGCGTAAATTGTCCGAAGCAGCTTCTTTTAATTGGGATACCGCATGATTTTGCGAAGTCACAATAGCAACGCGCTTCTCAAAACAACATATTTGAGATTCGGCGAGATCCGTTGTAAAAACCTCCGCCATATAACCAGCGCTTGTGATTATATCCTGTATTTCAACGCTGCCATCAGAAGAGCTCAGTTTGTTTTCCAGCATCGCATAAACCTCGAAACCTGTCTTCTTGGTACGTGCGGCCACAAAAATGTGATCGCCCTCCTTACCCTGCGCCGTACTTTCCCAGAATTGTTCGTCGTAGTTGCTATCGCGGTTAACAACTTGAGCATTTAGATGCGATCTTATCTCTAGGGCTATTCTGCCCGAAAGTACTTCTATCTTGTATTGCAATGAAGCCGTTTCAGAAGCAAAAAGATGATACATCCGGCTTGCTTCTACCTTAAGCTGTACCCCATCAGGCATCTCCGCGATAAAACTTCGGTATAAAATTCCATTTTGCATATCCAGACGGCGTTCAAAGGATTTAACAGTCACTTTTGCCAGATCAAGCGGCTGGCCATTGACAAGGACATGTAGCCCTATCCAGTCAATGGAATTGATGACCTTGGCGAAATATTCAGGATAACCATTTTTCCACCATCCTACCCGTGTTTTGTCCGGATAATAGATCCCCGCTAGGTATGACCCTTGTAACGATTTCCCACTAAACTCTTCCTCAAAATTAGCCCTTTGCCCCATCCGACCATTACCGATAGCGAAGATACTTTCCGAAAATTCATTATGCTCGGGACGAAACGTGTCTTCGATAATTTGCCAAGGGTTATGTTTGATATATGTTTTCATCTTTTTATTTTTTTCAATGCGCGATGGGCACTCCACTTCAATTCACTGGCCTTCTTTGCCAATATGATCTACGCCTTGCTTCCATCACTGGAATTGCTCCTAAAATTTAAAATTTATCGACTAGGGTCCCTAAATCTGCCACCACTAAATCGGCTCCGTTAAGATGTTCGGCTTGTCCGACCCCGATTACCTGCATGCCTGCTGCCCTTGCCGCATCTATTCCAGCCTGGGCATCTTCGAGCACCAGACAGCATGACGGTTCAATCCCCAATACCTCAGCCCCTTTCAGGAAAACTTCTGGATTGGGTTTGGAAAGCTGCACAACATTTCCGTCAATTAACGCGTCGAAATAGGCTATAATTCCTGTTTTTTCAAGAATACCCAATGCATTCTTACTGGCCGAACCAAGTGCTATCTTAATACCCTTTTCCTGCAGTTTTTTTAATAGATCCAAACTGCCTGCGAGCAAGTGTTCAGGATTCAGCTGCTCGATCAGTTCCAGGTACCATTGATTCTTTTTGGTGAGCAAATCAGCTTTCTCGGTTTCGGACTTTTCCAATCCCGCCCAGTTTAAAATCAGTTCCAGGGATTCCACACGGCTTACACCTTTCAGCTGTTCATTGTCGACCACAGAAAACGAATAGCCCAGTTCTGCCGCCAACCTACGCCAAGCTTGAAAATGATAAATGGCGGTATCCACCAGCACACCGTCCAAATCAAATAGAACGGCTCTTACACTATTATAATTAATCATTGAAAAATGAATGCTATAGAAATTTAATTTATTTTAGAACTTTAGCTCCAGGATCTTCGTCTCATACGCTTCCAGCTTGAGGATATTGTCGGTTGGCATAGTTTCTTGCTTTTGGACAATATCGAAGTAGGATTTCACCTGGTTATTTCGCTCTTTAAAACGGTCGAGCTTAAGCTCCTTGGCTGCGTCATTGCAATTCATGACAACCATGATTGTTTGCTGCTCGTTGTAGCGGAAATAGACATAAATACCGTCCTCGGGCACATACTGCATCGTTTTTCCCGTCTGCAATACAGCATGCTGTTTACGATAATTGGCAAGCGTCTGAACAAATGCCCACATCTCCTGCTCGCCCTTTGTCCTTCCGGCCGGAGTAAACTTATTGAGTTTATCCCCCGCAAAACCTCCCTGGAAATCTTCCCGTAACAAGCCATCTGGATTCGAGAAATTCTTCATCAGAATTTCAGCGCCATAATATAACTGGGGAATACCCCGCGTGGTCATTAGCCAAGCCATCGCAGATTTATATTTCTGCACATTTTCGCCTACAACGGAAAAAAAACGGTCTTTATCGTGGTTATCCAAGAAAAGTACATTTCGCTCGGGATGCGGGTATTGATAGTCTGAAGCCAAGGTTGAATATAATTTATTGGCTCCGGCAGTCCACTCGGTCTTTTGGTTGAGCGCATCACCTATCGCATAATTAAGCTGAAAGTCCGTTACGCCCATCAGCTTGGAATCCACGTCCTGACCAACCCGTTTACCGCCCAGAAAATAGGCCTGATTGGCAACCCCGTGCACCCATGTCTCACCAAAAAAAGTGAACTTTGGATACTCTTGCTGAATGCGATCGGTCCATTTTGCCATAAAATCAAGATCGTTATAGGGATAGGTATCAATCCGGAAACCATCGATCGCGGCTGTTTCTATCCACCAGATATGACTCTGTGTCAGGTAGTTTTGAACATATGGATTTTGTTCATTCATGTCTGGCATAGTGGGCACAAACCAGCCTTTGACCATTTTTTTCTTATCTTCTGCCGAGGCATAAGGGTCAAAAACGGTCTGATCTTTATAGGAGGTCTGGGTATAAGTAGGCCACTCATTGAGCCAGTCAGCCATTGGTTTGTCTTTCACGGTCCAATGATAGCTGCCAACATGATTGGGCACCACATCAAAAATCAGTTTCATCTGACGCTTGTGCAGCTGTTCGCCCAATTGGACATAAGTATCATTGCTACCAAAGCGAGGGTCGATATGATATGTTTCGGTATTGGCATAGCCATGATAAGAAGCCTGTGGCATGTCGTTGGTCAATACAGGTGTTAACCACAGTGATGTTACGCCGAGATCCTGCAGATAATCGAGCTTTCCGATAATACCCTCCAGGTCGCCACCATGGCGCAAGTACATGGAATCGCGGTTTAAGCTCATATCCAGCATACCTTTTACCTGATCATTTGCCTTATTTCCATTGGCAAAACGGTCTGGCATAATAAGATAAATCAGATCTGCGCTGCTCACACCTTGAGCTTTTATTTTTTGGTCTCTTTGTTTTAGCTCATAGCGGTAAGTTAGTTTTTTCTTTCCCTGACTAAAAGTAAATGTTGACCAGCCCGGTTTGGCCGAAGCGGCAACCTTTACATCCAAAAACAGATAATTGGGATTTTCTACACGATTGACTTTGACGAGTTCGATTCCTTTATCCTCTACCTGTACCTCGCTTTTTCCAATCTGAGGTCCATAGACGACGAGCTGCAAGGTCGGATTTTCCATTCCTACCCACCAGTTTAAGGGTTCGACGCGCTGAATGGATTGCCCCAATAAGGGGCTCCATCCAAGCACAGTTAGTGCGACTAATACGGTTGTGATCTTTCTATTTCTTTTTAACATCATTCGTTCTTATTTCTTTGTCAGTGTATAGGTATTTGCATTGAGATCCAGAACAATATCATACGTCCCTGCAGTAGCTACAGCGATGTTGGCGCCGCCAGCCAGCAAATTTCCATTAGCACCTCCAAAATTGGTTCCCCAATCGTGATTTTTACGGAATTTGATTTCCCCTGCTGTCAAACTAACGGTCAGCTTCCATACCTGATTGGTATTATCAAATTTCATATCCGTATCGGCATCCCAGCCCTTCGGTGTGGCACTGCCAATAATGCCCCAATTGTGGTCTTTAAATGAAATAGTGTTGGCTGTTGTGTTGACCTCGATTTCCAGATTACCTGCACGCGGTGCTTTTATATTTCCACCGCCATTGAAAGCGAGTTTACCATCGGCAGTTTGTCCATAAGAATTTGCCCAGTTACGTTCCGTCGTAATCTTAAATTCTGAATTCGCTTCCGGAAAGAAGATAATGCCCGTATAAATACCGTTACTTGTTGGGGAGACCATAGATTCAGCCGTTGCCGGATCCCATCCCTGATAGGCTCCCGGAACATACAAATAGCTCGTCGACGCATAAGGACTTGCTTTAAGGCCTGACAGGACCGAAAATACGGCCGCAATTTTCGCATTGATACTCGACTTTAGGCGAATGTCAAATTCAGATGCCTCGCCTGTTGGGACACCCAGCGCAAGGAGGTAACCGTTCAATTCATAACCCGTAAAGCCTATCGCCGTACGTCCGCTTGGAACGATCACTTCTTTTACTGTTTTAAAATTGTCCCCTTTGAGCCCAAATTGGAGTACATTGGTTACCGCTGCCTGAAATCCAAAATCTGCTGGCACCAGCGAAAGGTGTAGCACCGTATCGCTTGCGTTCTCTTTTGACAGCGTCAGATTGGTTTTATCTAGGGTTAATACAGCTGCTTTTACCGCATCCTCCGTGGACAGACGCGCCTGAGTTTCATCTTTTTTACAGCTCTGGAAGACCACAAACAAGGTCAGGATCATTCCGATATAGTGTAGTATTTTCATCTGTTTAATAACTTCTCGTTTTCAATTGTGATTAATTATAGCCTGGATTCTGTACAAGATTGGAATTCGCGATAATATCCGAAGCTGGAAGCGGGAACAGTGCCCTATACCCTGCAACTGCCTGACCAGCAAGCACACCGCCTTTAAAAGGCCAGAGGTAATTATCACCTGTAAATTTGCCATAACGGATTAGATCCGATCGTCTAAATCCCTCCCAGTATAGTTCTTTCACACGCTCATTGAGAATATTATCCAAAGAAAGATTTGTTAAGTTTCCACTGTTGTTGCCGTAGGCGCGTACACGCAGTTTATTGACGTAGTCCAATGCTTTTGTCAGATTGCCGCCAGCACCTCCCCGCAGGGTAGCTTCAGCATAAATCAAATTCATTTCTGCTAAACGAATCAACGGAAAGTCTACAGAAGCCACGAAACCTTCTGCTGCCGGAGGAGCAGTCTTACCGTCTTTGTTCACGTTGCGGAATTTGGTCACTGCCAATCCCTGCTTGTAAACAGCAATGTCTTCAATTTTAACACTTGTATTTAAATGAAACATTGCCCGTTTGTCTGTGGCCCCGGAATAGTCGCCAAAAATTGTTGCAATATTGTCGCGGGTTCTATTTCCTGCCCAACCACCACCGGGTACACCAAAAGATGTCGGATTCATGGTAGCATCAATCGCCGCATTGATCAGGTACGTTGTACCGCCCTTGCTCTGTGTTTTGGTTCCATCGTAAGGCAGGTAGAAAATAAACTCAGGGTTATTCACATCATTATCTGCATAGAAAAGCTCCCGGTAATTTGTCCCCAAACTATAGCCCGAGTTCAATACCTTTTCCGAATACGTAATGGCTTCGGTATATTTTTTATTTCCGGCACCTAGATAGACTTCAGCATTGAGGTATAATCTGGCCAGAAGTCCCCATGCTGCGACCTGGTCCACGCGGCCATATACATTCTGTTTGGCTCCTTTTAGCTGTCCTGCAACCTCCAGCAGTTCTTTCTCCACATACGCAAAAAGCTCGGGGCGTTTGATCTGCGGCGGTGATATTTTACCTACAGGAGTTTCCTCGGTTACGAAGGGTGGATTCCCAAACAAATCAAGCAGTACCCAATAGTTATAAGCACGCAAGAATCTTGCTTCGGCCCGATAATAGGCTATTTCTGTTTTATCTGCATCAGAAATACCACGCTCTGCCAATTTGGCGTCAGTACTTTCTCTTAAAAATTCATTGACTAGCGTAGCACTGTAAACACAGCGGGTGTAGAGCCCCCGCAGCATGGGATTACTATCGTCAAAATTGAGGTAATCCAGTCCGCTGATTCCCGGGTCATTGAGCCACGCACATGCAGCCTCATCTGTAGTAAGTTCCTGTGCATTCCAAAAAAGGCGCAAAAAATCAGAAGTACCGGCATCCAAACCACCTAAGTCTGTATTATTCGGTCCCGAAGTACTGGTTAAAGTCAATGAGCCATATAACCTTGCAAAGGACGAGGTGTAGCCTTTAAAATCCTGATAAGCTACGTCTGCGGTTACATCGTTTGTCGGTTTTAAATCCAAATCCTTATGGCAGCTGCTCAAAGCTATGGCCAGCAAGCAAACACCTATATATTTATTTAATCTTTTCATTGTTGTTTCGTTTAAAAATTCACATTTACACCCAATACATAAGTTCGCGGCCGAGGATAAAAACGATCATCTATACCATTGGAAATCTCGGGATCAACACCTTTGTACTTGGTGATGGTAAATACATTTTGGACGGTTGCAGAAATCGACATGGAGGCCTTACTGTTCCGAAGAAATTTGCCTAGATTGTAGCTTAGATTGACATTATCCATCTTCAGGAATGAAGCATTCTTAATGTAGTAATCACTTTGTAACTGCTTCAAAAGGAAATTGGTGTTTAAAAAATCTACGGGAGCATTATTGATGACCAAAACTGCCTGATCATTGATATTCGCACCGCTTCCCAGGTTAGAGGAAACATTATCGTAGACATAATTATCCAGATTGGCACGCAATACCGTCGTTGCCGACCATTTTTTGTAGCTATAGGCAGCTGTGAAACCCAAAAGATATTTAGGTAAAGGTGATTTGTACAAATAACGGTCATTATCACTGATCACCCCATCTCCGTTACGGTCTACATATACACCTTCAACAGGTTTTCCTTGATTATCGTAGACCTGTTGGAATACATTGAAACTATTTGGCATGAAATTAACCTTATGTGCCTGAATATTTCCGCCTGTACCACCACGGATTCCTCCTGTCTCTACGATAAAGTTTGGATCATCACTCTGCGTCAGATTGGTTACTTTACTTTTATTATAAGTCAGGTTAAAACCTATATCCAAGGTCGAATTATCTGTTTTTACAGGAATAAAATGTAAGTTAAACTCTAAACCCTGATTTTCCATATTACCGACGTTAGTCAATAGGAAATTGCTAAAGTTCGAACCTACGGCAACAGGAATCGTACTGAGTAGGTCTTTGGTCTTTTTCGAATAATAATCCACACTACCATAAATGCGGTTGTTGCTGAAACCAAAATCAACACCGGCATTGTAGGTTGTGGTATTTTCCCAGCGTATGTCCTTATCATAGGCTACAGGAGAATTTAAATAATAGTACTCATCACCAAAACGGTACATGGATTCATTGCCACTGATTGTATAATTAGGTAAATAGGAATAATTGGCTATACCATCCTGCTGACCCGTTTTTCCATAACTTAAACGAAGTTTTAGCTCGGATACTGCCGCTATTTCCTTTAAAAATCCTTCATTTTTTGCTCGCCAGGTAAAACCGACAGAAGGAAAATATCCCCAGCGATTATCTGGGCTAAAACGAGAAGAACCATCTGCCCGTAGTGTTCCTGACACCACATAGCGATTATCATAGGTATAGATTAGACGTCCATAATAGGAGATCAACAAATTTTCGGGTTTATCAAAAGCTCTTGTTGGTTCATTGAGTATTTTATCCCCTTCGGCATTGGTACGGTTAAAGTTGTAGACTTTGCTGCTATTTTTATAATAGCCATAACCTAATGTCGCGTCTATATTACTTTTGATTGTAGGTAATTCCTTATCATACTTGAGGTAAAACTCAAGGGTTTTGTTATTAATATCGGTTTTATATTGCGTTCTTTCCCCCCCCTCATTGAAGTTGCGGGCCGCTATCGCTGGTGTGAACGTATTCCCTTTTGAACGGGCCAGATCATAACCAACATTTAGGTTAGCATGCAGTTCCGGTAGAAAATGAAAACTATAGTCCACCTTAGCATTTCCAATGCTTCTAAATACATCGCCATTGTCTTTGCGCAGATCTAGCAAAGCCAGTGGATTTCTTGGCGCATTCGGGTTGGGTTTCCCCCCTTGAATCCACTCATAATACCCCCCAAAACTATTTTTATCTTCGACAAAAACCGGCTGCGTCGGATCAAATTGAATCGCTGCCCCGATCGCATCTTGTGTTGCAAATTTTGATTTCGACCAGGTACCGCGCACATTTACATCCAGCGA
The DNA here is from genome assembly GCA_022712315.1 of Sphingobacterium sp. Taxonomy (GTDB): domain Bacteria; phylum Bacteroidota; class Bacteroidia; order Sphingobacteriales; family Sphingobacteriaceae; genus Sphingobacterium. Next base: position 36,467 of record JALAGS010000083.1, read on the forward strand.
GAGGTGATTGTCTAGAAATTTCGGAGTCAGGGCCAATGCAGCAGTCGTCCGTTTTAAGTTGTCATTTTTCAGCACCCCATCCTGATTCATATAACCTGCAGAAATACGATAAGGCATATTTCCAGCTTTGGAAGCGATGTTAACATTATTATCCGTTGTAAATGCATTGCCATAGATCACATCCTGCCAATCGGTATTTGCAGTTCCCAGCAGCTTTTTCATTGCATCACTGCCATTGGTATTGACATAATCGCGGATTTGGTCCGCACTGAGCAATTTAACTTTATTGGCTACCGTCGCCAGCGAGTTCTGTGTAGAGAAGTTAATCTGTGTTCCCGAACGGCTCCCTTTTTTAGTCGTAATTAAGATGACACCATTCGATGCGCGCGAACCGTAAATTGCCGTTGCGTTGGCATCTTTCAAGATGGTGAATGTTTCGATATCATTTGGGTTAATCAAACTCAATGGATTTGCGACCCCCGATACCGATCCACCTGCCAAAGGAATTCCATCAACAACAATAAGCGGGTCATTGCTGGCATTTAATGAAGCCCCTGTACGGATACGGATTGTGCTTCCTGCACCGGGCTGCCCACCACTTGTGGTGATCTGTACGCCAGGAACTTTACCCATAATGAGCTGCTCAGGTGAAGAGATCTGTCCTTTTTGAAAATCCTTGGAACTCACCGTACTGATCGACCCAGTAAGATCACTTTTCTTTTGCGTACCATACCCGATCACAACAACCTCCTCCAAAGCACTTGTATTGGATTTGAGGTATAGATTTAACGGATTGAGGCCATCTTTCACTTGGATTAACGTATCCAAGCTCGCGTATCCGACCATACTTACTTTCAGCCGTAATTTCCCCGTTTGTAGTCTATCCAAGCTAAAATCCCCATTCGCTTTGGTAGACAGTGATTTTTGAAGTTCCTCGAAGCGCAGTGTAGCGCCCACCAAAGAACTTCCATTCTGGTCCATTACCCGCCCTTGAAGCGTCGCCTGTTGGGCAAATGCTGAAGCACTTACACCGAGTAGCATGTTCAGAGCCCAAAATGGACGTAGTAGCTGTTTGTTCATAAAATAACTGTTTATTTATTTAGTTTTGTTTTGCTTATCAATTGGTATTGTCCCGGCAAAAGGCTCAGTTTCGACTGATTGGACCAGTTGAGCTCATTCCCCGTAAAATTATCTACCCAAATCCCCTGTAATGCCTGTGGCAGGGTCAATTCTGCACTTTCTACACCGAAATTCCCAAGTACCCCTACTTGTTGTCCATCCTTTTCCAGTACAAAATATTTAATCGCTTCTTTCATTGCCGAGGCAACAATTTTCCCGTCTTGAAAAATGTTATTTTTGGTTTTGAAACGGGTAAGTTTAGCATATGTATCAAAGAGTCTTTTGCGATCTTCTTGCTGCAGATAAGTCCATAAAAGCGGCTTTTCCCCGGTGCGCCCATTGTCGTCTATAGATACATCATAGCCATATTCACCAAATTGCCAGATCATCTTTGGTCCCGGCGAAGCCAATAAAAATACAGCTGCCTGTTCCATGCGTTTCAAGGCCGTGCTCAGATTTTTGATGTTATAATTTCCCGATGAATTCCCATAATTCAGACATTTGAATAGCAGCCGCTGCTCATCGTGGCTTTCCATATAGGACACAAAAGAAGGCTGTGCCATTCCATGATTTGAGGCAAATAATCGTCCGAGATCCGATCCATTATTGGCATTCCACCCCATCGCTGCCTCATTGAAGACCGCATTCATGTTGTTCCATAGTAACATCCCTGATTGTGCAAGTTCGGCCTCCTCCTGATCACCGCCAAGATGTTCGAGAATGATATAACAGGAAGGATCTATGCTGTGGATATGTTGTTGATATTGTTTTAAAATTGCCACACGGGAAGCATCATAAGCATTCCAGGCACTAAGGTCATTGTCTGAAGTACCTGAATTTTTCTGCGTAAAACCTTTAGATAGGTCGAATCGGAAGCCATCAATTTTGTATTCCCGCATCCAATAGGTCAACACATCTTTAACAAAAGTCTGCGTATAACTGCTTTCATGATTAAAGTCGAATCCAACATTAAATGGATGCTTGGCAACCGTGTTGAACCAAGGACTATTGCCAGCGACATTGCCCTGTTCAAAATAAAGTTGCACAAGCGGCGACTGACCAAATGCGTGATTAAAAACAACGTCCAGAATAACTGCAATACCATTTTGGTGGCAGGCATCGACATAGGCTTTCAAATCATTTTTCAAGCCATAATATTTATCCAGTGCACGATGAAAAGAAGGGTTATATCCCCAGGTCGAATTTCCCTCCGATTCTTGTATAGGCATTAGCTCAACCGCATTGACTCCCAGTCTTTTTAAATAGGGCAAAGAATCTGTTAACGTGGTGTACTGATGCTGTTTGACAAAATCACGGACTAAGAGTTCATAAATGACCAGATCACTTTGTGCGGGCTTATTAAATGAGGCTGTTTTCCATGAATAGGCCTTGGCTGGGAGATCCAATACCCCGACTATACCCTGTGCAGCAGCAGGATAAGCGGGTACAGCCCCAGCAGTCAGCCCCAGCACCGCATCATTTTGTGGATCGAGGATCAGTTCAGCATAAGGGTCAGCGACATACAATCGACCGTCCACCAAAAACTGATATGTATATTTTTTAGAGAAATCCAGCAGCGATACAGTTATCCACCAGGTTTTGCCATCAGGCGTTTGGCTCATAGCATAGGCTGGCAATGCTTTATAGCCGTTAAAATCGCCTAGGAGGTAGACACTGTTTTTGAAGGGGGCAGTCAGCGCAAAGCTGACTTCACCTTTTTCTCTGTTTATTGTTGTTCCGTTCGGATTGATGCCTGTCGGGAGTGCAGCAATTGCAGGTTTTGATTCGACAAATAGCTGTGCGTTACTGGAATATACCGTGCCTCCAGATTCAAGACGAGCTTCAAGCTCATGCAAGCCACTGCTTTGTAAACTGACCGATTTTTCTAAAGATACCGCATTTGCGGCCTCCGCTAGCAATAAACCATTGTCCCAGATACTGATCTTTCCCGACTGGCTTCCCCTAACTTCAAGCTTCAGGGCCTGACCAACTACATATTTATCTTCGGCTGCCATAGGGTTGGTAGGTTGCATGACAGGAGATATAAAGCGAATCGCTTGCGCATTACCCGCAACAAGCGGCAGGAATAAATCTGAATTATTTCGATTGCGCTGGACGAGCGATCCATCTGCGTTGCGCACTAAAAGTGCCATCTGACCAAATTCATCCCCATTATTCAGGTTAAAGAATTTAGATGGCGTGAATTTAAATGTATATAGACCTGCTGAAACAAGCTTTAACTTATAGGCATTTTCATTCTTTGACCAATCTGTCACGACATGCTGCCAACTACCACCAGCTTTCGGTACTAATCCTGTATGCAGGTAAAGATCAGCAGAACTGCCTTTAAGAGCAGCATTCCCTTTTGAAAGATCAAATTGCAAGGTAATTTCCTTATCCCAATAGATAAATGGAGCAGAAAGATTCACCAGACCAGTTGCCTGCAGTTCGGTAACAGTCGGTTGCTCGGTATCCACGATGTCTTTCTTATTCGCACATGATGATAATAGGACAATCATCCAGATACACCCTATTAAACGAGAGATATGCTTCCCCATCGATAATTAGTTTTGGTTGGATCCTGACAATGGGAACGTTCCCGAAATCAAGGTAAAAAGAAATCGCCTGTTGCGATTTTTCAGTTTTCCCTATCCAATAATTTTATACAAATTGATTATTTAAATACTTTCGGGAATGTTCCCGAAAGTAACCAAAGCTAAATAATGGGATTACAAAAAGCAAATATTTTTTTTCTTATTTGAGGCTAGATTTTTGAAAAATAAGCTGGGAATCAAGGTAAACCGAATTAGCAAACTTACTATTATCTGGATCATCCATCTTATCCAATAGGTATTTTGTTACCAATTCGCCCATTTCATAGGCTGGTTGCTTCACAACACTGAGTGCTGGATCGATCAGATCGGCAATATCCAAGCAAGAAAAACAAATGATTTTGAGATCTTCCGGAATACGGATAGCGAGCTGCTTGGCAACACGTATACTCGAAATAGCGAGACGCTCGACCGAAGCAAAAATGGCATCAGGTTTTTCCTTTTCGATCAAAGCAGCGATATCAAGCATATTTTGTTCGGCGTCGTTGACTGTATCCAAGATCAGTTCCGGACGGATGGGTATCCCCACTTCTTTTAACGCTTTTTCGTAGCCGTCTTTACGCACCTTTCCAATAGAGATATTTGGGTTGATGGCAAGATAAGCAATACGCTTACAAGCGTTATCGATCAAATGTTTTGTTGCCAGATAAGCCGAATCAAAGTCATTACCCGTGACATAACCGCCTTGCCAGTCGTCATATGCACGGTCAAAAAACATAACCGGGATGCCGCGTTCTGCCAAAAGTTGCAAATGGGTATGGTCCTTTCCTTCACCGGAAGCCGAAATAATCACACCATCCACACGTCCGTTGGCCAGCGATCGCACGATGGAAGCTTCGTTTTGTACCTGATGATCCGTCACATAAATCAAGGTATGATAGCCTTTGGAGCGCGCCACAGCCTCGATACCTTTAATTGCTTGGGAGAAAAACTTATTGCCAAATTCGGGAATAATAATCGCGATGGTCAGGCTTTTATTTGCTTTCAGGCTACTGGCATAGACATTGGGAGAAAAACCGATTTCCTCGGCCATAGCCAAAATCCGAGCCTTGGTAGCGGGATTAATATCCACATTATCCCGAAATGCACGGGAAACGGTCGATTTTGACAAGCCTAATTTTTTGGCCAGATCTACTATTGTTAATTGCGACATATCAAAATTCCCTTTGCTTTTTGTCTATAATAATTGTTGGATACAAATAAAGCAATTATCTCTCCAGAATAGCAAATTTTCTTTTGTTCTCCTTGTCATTGATCAGCTAGTCATACGTTTCTTTTCCATACAACAAGAAAGTAAATATAGAATCAACTAGACGAATACAGGTCTACCCAGTTGTAGAACAACTGATCAATAAACTCAATAAACAAAACAGGCCTAACAAAAAATCTTGTCAGGCCTGTATCGAAAACTAGTCTTAAAGACTAAAATTTTCTAAAATCCCATTCCCCGCGATAAGGACGACTGCGCAGGAGATTGGCGTATTCATTGTCAAACTGTTCTTTCTGTGGATTCCATTTTAAATCTTTCTGAAGTTCATACGCGATATTAACCGCATTGCATACAGAGCTCGTCCGGTGACCTATCTCTACATCGCAAATTGGTTTACTTCTCTTTTTTATAGCCTCGACCCAATCTTGATAGTGGTTATCGCTGTAATACAGTCGACGATCTGCAGATGTTAATTTAAGATTGGCCAAATTTTCGGGATTCGAACGGATAAATTCCCGGCTCACTTCAATTTTGCCTTTTTCACCTATAAATTGAATCGCATTATGTACCCCCCATTGCGTATGGTTCACCCGAACACCATTGGCATAGCTAAAGGAGAGCCCACTATTGCTATTCGCTGCTTTAGGCGGGTTGAACGCTACCGGGCCAGATTCATCCATGCCCAGTGCCCATTGGACGATGTCAAACATATGTGCTCCCCAATCCGTAATATAACCACCGCCGAAATCACGGTAACCGCGCCACCATGCCCATTTATCATCTTCGATGGGTGGACTTAAAATCGGATTGTAGCCACGATAAGGCGATGGGCCTACCCACATATCCCAGTCGAGATAATCCGGAGCAGGCATGGAAGGGAGGTCACATTGTTTGACCGGTTCACCAACTGATACGTTGATCTCCTTGATCTTACCGATATAACCATTGAGGACCAATTCTGCAGCCTGCCTAAAATTATAGGAAGAACGCTGCATGCTTCCCGTCTGAAACACACGTTTGTATTTTCGCGTCGCATCGACCATTGCTCGTCCTTCGGCAATCGTCAGTGCGAGTGGTTTCTCACAATAGATATCTTTGCCTGCTTTAGCCGCATCAACAGCAACTTGCGCATGCCAATGATCTGGGGTAGCAATCACGACCGCATCAATATCCTTCCTTTCCAATAGTTCGCGATAATGGTGATAAGATTTGATATCGGTCTGTGCTTTTGATAATTCCGTCTGCTTTTTTGCTGTCGCAGCAATAAACGCAGCTAATTTTCTACTATCTACATCACATGCGGCCAAACTTGCTATTTCCTTACAACGATTAAGGCCATTCATTAAGGTATAGGATTGTTTACCAACACCAATAAAACCGAGATTTATGCGGTCACTTGGTGCCAGAAATCCATTTCCACCCAATACAGCTCGGGGGACGATTGTAAATGCCAGGGATGATACAATTCCTTTTGCAATAAATTCTCTTCTTTTCATTCTTTACGGTTATAATTTAATTTCTGCTGTCTTTACAGACTCATGTCTATTGGCAGCAAATGGTTTATATATAAATAATTTGTTCAGGGTTTCTTAAAGATAGTTTATTCTTGAATCGGAACAAGGGTAACCGACGCTATTTCTGGCAAAGCTTCACCATCAATCGCTGTAGCCTGCAGCAGCACTTTCGTACTTGGCTCTCCGATCACTTGCTGTGACACTTCTATTGTTCCCATGGTCGCTTCCTTAAATGCTGTTCCATTTTCATTGATAAAGGCGAAAGGAATCTTTTGTCCAAGAGCCGTCAGCAAAATTTTCCCCTGATGTTTAGGATTAGGTAAATAATTAATGAGTACACGGTATTTACCCGGTTTCTGAATTTTGATATCCCAAAATGTTTTATCCGCAAGATCCTTCCATTGGCCAATGGCATTTGGACGATTGGGGTCATGGGTATGTGCCCCAATAATTTTCAGCCCTTTTCCCTCCTGCAACTTTGCATTATTTGCGTTCATCACGATACGCCCGTCTGCCTGTGTCTGTGTTAGGCTTTCCTCGACAATTGGCTTTCCCTGTATCTCAACAACAATAACTTTAGGTCCTTTGCCTTTATCGAACGTATCGATGGGAATTATGGGTTTTCCATTGTCCAGACCGGGTTTTAATTTCGTTTTCGGCGATGCCAGAGCATAAACAGCTGTAATGTTATTTTTTATCGGAAGATCTATTTTTCCACTGGCAGGGCGGTCAAAGACGTGCAGGTATAATTTACCGTTCTTTTGGGTACAATAGCCCCAGTCCAATGTCTGAAAAGGGCTAGCCGTTGTTCCATATATTGCTTCACTGTTGATCTTCATCCAATCGCCGATCTGTTCCATAATACGTATTGCCGGTTCGGGGATCGCTCCATCGCCATCCGGTCCGACATTTAACAGAAAATTGCCACCTTTACTTACCGTTTCCACAAACAATTGCATGATCTTAGGGAAGCTTTTCCAATTTTGATCATGGGCACTGTATCCATAGCTCTCATTCATAGTATGGCTCACCTCCCAGTACATCCCAGGTAGACCTGTCGGTGGAATATATTTCTCGGGGGTTCCGATATCGCCATTTTTATTTTCGAGTCCATTCCAGAATCGATTGTTGATAATAATATTCGGTTGCCACTTGATCAGATCTGTCAAAATATGTTTGGTCCCCCATGCTTCGCCCTCGTGCTGTTTGCTACTGAAATCTGGCCATAACATGTCCAGCCGCCCGTAATTTTGTGCAAGCTCTTTAATTTGGCCATAGAGATAGGCTTTATAGTGTTCATGATCTGGCTGGTGATTATCCACATTCGGATTCAACTGAAAGGCTTCATAAGAATCAGGATGTTGCCAATCCAGGAGCGAATAATAAGCGCCTACTTTCATGCCTTCCCGACGGAAAGCATCCATAATTTCGTGGTAAAGATCCCGACCTTTTGGGGATAAATTTGCTGTGCCCGTTACTTCATTTTTCAGCGCATAGGGTTGCTGACTATTAAATAAGCTAAAACCTTCATGATGTCGCGAAGTCAGTACCATATACCGCATTCCTGTTTTTTTTGCGAGCCGGGCCCAGGACTTCGGATCGAAAGAACGTAACGTAAATTTTGGTTTCAAAACCTCCGCGTATTTCTGACTGGGAATCTTTCCCCAGGTCTGAATCCATTCGGCATAATGCTGTGGATATTGTTTTCCTTCAAAAGAACCTCCGGCAGCACTGTAAAGTCCCCAGTGAATAAAGAGTCCAAAGCGGGCTTCCTTAAACCATTCCATCCGTTTATCCTGTGTCTCCTGCCAGCCAGCCACTCCTTCATAGGGTAGCGACTTGGTCTGTGAAATAGCAACATCGGTCATGCACAGCAACATTCCCACTGCGGCTGCGCATTTCCATTTAAAAAAATTGGTCTTCATCGTCATATAGTTTTATACATAAAAGTTCATTGGTAATCATCATTAAACACAGGTTATCAGAAACCTAAGTTGTTTATTTCTTCCTGCATAACATCATAAGACTTTAGTGCATCCTCCAGTGGAACGCCCTTGGCTAATCCGGGTCGTTTATGTCCGGTAAAAGTAAGCCATGTGTCTTTCATGATCGTCTGCCTTTTGAAGACAAGTGCATATAACTGGCGAAGTTTTGGTTTATCGCGCAAATTGTCTTCCCAAGTGCTTTCAATCGAAAAGTCCGGTATCAGGTGCTTAACAATTTCCCTTGCCATGAGCCAGTGGCCCAACTCGCCGGGATGAACACCATCTGCCGCGAGCCTAAATTGAGGATCTTTCTTGATGCCGGCCTCCAAATACTGACGCATCGGAAAATGTAAATCGATCACTTCCCAGTAGTGTTCTTTTGCATAGGCAATCAACCATTCGGCATAGCGGTCCAGCACCTTATTATATCCATTGAGCCGGAGTTTCAAATCATCCTGGACAGGTGGAGTCATCCAAATGATACGTTTGACGCCCTGATCTGCAAGTCGTTTTTGCAGGCGTATAATTCCATTTTTGTAGGCTTCAAAGCGGGTGGAATCAAAAGGCAGATAGATTCCGTCGTTCATACCATAACAGATGAAAACAACCTCAGGATTGATTTTATCGAGTACATTATCCAAACGATCAAAGAGACAAGGGCGTGGAAATTTTCCCTCCGCATGATTCGGCTCACTCAGTCCAGATACGGTCTCACTTGGTAGCCCCGAGTCAATAAATTGAGGTTTCTTTTTCGGATGACTGCTCAGGAACAAACTTTCGGTCATGGCGACATATTGCCCTGCATAGGTAATACTATTTCCCAGAAAAAGAACCTTCTGTCCTTCGTTCCAAGCAAATTGATTATCCTGTTTTTGTCCTACAGCTTGTACATACCATACACTTAAGCAGAAGAGCAGCGACAAAACGCGCATTTTTTTTGGAGTTAATAATAGATTCAACATCGTTATAATTGATACAGCCAATATTCGAATTAGCCTAGTTTTATTTTGAGCGCATACCCCAGACCACTATTTTGCATCTTCTTGGGGAATTTCAACTGCAATCCATGGTCATCCTGCTCGAATTGAACCTGACCAACTCCTAAGATTTCCACCGATTTCACTTTCGCTTTATTTTGGTTCAGGGCGTGTATATTGACAACCCCATTCTTCGGCAATACCAGAGCCATAGCGTATATGAAATCATTCTTTTGGGTAAACCAAAAATCCGAAGCCGTAAAAGATGCTCTAAATCCTTCCCTCTCCCGTTGCTCGGTATCCGTTATCCGAATAGCCGTAGGCCCCTCATGTGCAGTGGTCCATGGGGATGTCCCATAAATCGCTTCCCCATTGAGTTGCAACCATTTCCCTAATATAGCAAGATTATTTTTTACCGGCGCAGCTATATTCCCTTGTGCATCGGGTCCAATATTGAGCATATAATTACCCCCTTTACTGACAATTTCCAAAAGCCAATAGCGTAATTCGTCTACATTTTTCCAATCGTGGTCGTAGGATTTATAGCCCCAAGAATGATTGAATGTCCCGATAGCTTCCCATGGTTGATTAAAATGTTCCGAAGGATCTGGAATCCGATTATCTCCAGGAATGGCATAATCGCCCATACCATTGCCAATCCTTTCGGAGACAATAACATGTGGATTGCAATCATACACGGTTTTATAGAACCTAAAGCTCTGTTCTGCAGTCATCAGTCCCGGCATATCAAACCAGATATATTTCAGCTGTTTGAATCGCGTCAAAATTTCCTTTACCTGGGGAATTGCTTTTTCGTTGAGATACGAAGCAAAAGAATTTTTACTGGGATCCCAAAGATTGGCACCGAAAGCGTCAGTTTTGGTATGGGCAAGATCGCGCTGTGCCTTTGTTACCGCATATTGTGCGTCGCTACCATCCCTCCAATCGATATTGTGTGAATAATAGACACCAAAATCGAGTTGATGCCGAAGACAGGCATCATAAAGTTCCTGAATGATATCGCGTTTAAAGGGCGTAGCCCGTATGCTATTGAATGAACTGACCTTTGAATCATATAGTGCAAATCCATCGTGATGTTTACTCGTAATAACAAGATATTTCATCCCTGCATCCTTGGCCATTTTAACAATGTTATCGGCATCAAAAGATTCTGGCGAAAATTGGTCGGCTAATTTGGCATAGGTGGACCGTGGAATTTTTGCGACCAATTGAATCCATTCGGCGACACTAGGACTCCCTAGATCTTCTATTTTCCGTCCGTTCCATATACCGGCAGGGATGGCATACAGTCCCCAATGAATAAATAAGCCAAACTTTTGTTTCTGAAAATCTTTGAGTGCCTGTGCCTTCTGTCTATTCATCTCCTGCCAGTCCTTCATCAGCTGCGCAAGCCGATGTTTTCGCTTGTTCCAACGCGTCAAGGCTTCTAAATAATAATAGTCTGCGTACACCAAAGGCACATCAATCTCGCCTTTATGCGGAATACTGCCCACACTATGTTTTAAGATAAACAGACCATTTCCACCAACGTCACTTGAATATTTCGACGATCCCAATGATCGCAAAATCTTTTCAGCCAGATCCAAATAATCCTTCTCTTGTCCCGGCTCCATATAGTCAACCAGTTCCAAAAGTGCCGATGCCGTGACAGCAGCAGCGGATGCATCACGCGGAACAGTGCTAAAATCTGCTTTTCGATAGTCCCAGTTTGGGACAAATCCCGCTTGATCGACATCAAAGTCCCATTGTGGCACCTTATCTTCCGGTAAACGGGGATGCGTTTTGTAAAACTCCGCCATTTTTAGCGCAGCCTGTAAAAATTTAGGATCCTTCGTTTCACGGTACATCACAACAAATCCATACAATCCCCACGCTTGCCCTCTAGCCCAGGCGGAATTGTCCGAAAAACCCTGTGCAGTCTCCCTGCTCAATACAGCACCTGTATTGGGGTCATAGGTAACCACATGATAAGAACTGTAATCTGCGCGATATTGATTTTTCAACGTCGTTTCTGCATGTCGAATAGCGGCATTCCGATAAACAGAATCACCTGATAATTTAGAAGCTAAAAAAAGAAGTTCCAAATTCATCATATTGTCGATAATGACAGGGAATTCATATTTATGCTTACCGTCCCAAGAGGAAAATGTATCCCAAGATTTAATCGCTCCAACCTTTGGATTGAAACGTGTCAATAAAGATTTGGCACTCTGGATCAAGATCGATTTGAAAGCCGTATCACCAGTCAATCGATAAGCATTGCCATAACTGCAGTTCATGACAAAACCAATATCATGGTGATGTGTATTAAATTGATTTTGACGTAAGGAATTCGTCCATTTTAATGCCGCATCACGCCATTGATCATCCCCCGTATACTCAAAAACATACCAAAGACAGCCCGGCCAAAAGCCACCAGTCCAATCTCGGATATCGGTAAACGTTGTTTTTCCACTGGGATCTGCAGATCGCGGATACTTTGCCAGATCCTTATGCGCTTGATACAGTAAAGCATACTGTCGCTCCGCTAAATCGAATCCGTTTTTTACAAAATCAGTTGTATCAGCACGGAGATAAAAGGGATAAAAAAAAATCAAAAAATAAATGATATATAAGCGAAATCTGAAAACTATCATCTTTAAGTGTATGTTACAATCGGCCGAGGGGAATGCGGTCTATATCCCCCTCGGCTTTAATAAAAAATGAAAAACTAATCTATCCAACCAGGGTTTTGCACCAGATTCACATTCATCTGTATTTCTGAAGTCGGAATAGGCCATACTGTCAAGAAATCACCTTTATAGCTATAGTTTCCAACATTTGTTCCCCAGACCTGCTTGCGCCCGTTGCCTGCTTGAAATACCGTCTCTTTCCAGGTCCCCCAACGTAACTCGTCAAAGTAATTAATCCCCTCATTCGGGAACTCCACACGGCGTTCATTCCGAATGCGTATACGTAAATCTTCTTTTCCGCCAACAGTGGTTGCTGCATTTGAATTTAACAGTGCAACACCTGCACGTTGTCGCACTTCGTTGACTTTAGCAATAGCCTCATTCAATTTACCATCTTCATTCAATGCTTCGGCCCACATCAATAAGACATCAGCATAACGGAAAATCGGAAAATCGATAGGGCCATAATTGCGATCGACAATCTCATTTACTCCTTCGGCGACAAATTTTCGATAGAAATAGAAAAAATTAATCTGTGTATCACTCTGAATATCGCCATCTACCTGTGCCTGCCCACGAAATGGCCAGCGCATAAACTGAAGACTTTCCACATTGGTAAAATTATACGCTCCCCTAAAAGTGGAATAGGGTGTCACAATATTTGCTTGTAGACGCGGATCACGATTTTCATAGGCTTTTTTGATGCGCTCCTCATTGCCTTGCGGCAGATAAAGGCTCATTTTTGCTCCCCTTAATACCGCCGCTGCCTTCTCTGCTTCCGTCAGGTTGTTCCTTAGAAAAAATACCTCTCTTTCATTTTCAGTTAAGCTTGCATATCCAGGAATTATTTTATCCCACTCAAATTTGGATCCGTCACTATTTTCATAAAGATCGACCAAATGAGGTGAAGGCATATAGTAGTTCCAGCCTCGCGAATACACCGAGGGCCAGCCACAAAACAATTGCATGTTATTTCCGTATCCCGACTCACTCCGATGCTGAATAGAAAAAATCATTTCCGGACACTGCTCATTGGCTTCTTTAAACAGTGCTTTATAATCGCCAAAGAGTGTGTGACCAGCATCTTTCACTTTTTGAAAATCGGCCGCTGCTTTTGCCCAATCCTTTCGATAGAGATAAACTTTACCCCGTAAGGCGTAAGCGGCCGCTTTGGTTGCATGTCCATAATTTGCATTACCTGCGGGGTAACGATCTGGGAAATTGCTTTCTGCAATACAATCGTTTAGGTCAGCCAATATTTGATTCCAGACCTCCTCTTCCGAACTACGTCCTTTAATAGCCTCCGCTGCCGTAAACGGTTCAAGATAAATCGGCACCCCCTTGTAGAGTTGGTTAAGCCTAAAGTAAAAATAAGCGCGTAAGAATTTAGCTTCAGCAATATATTTAGCTTTCTTTTCCGCTGTTGAAGGGGACTTTACCGGAATATTCTTTAGCGCATCATTAGCACGCTGAATTCCTTCGTATTGAATCTTCCAAACATTCAAAAATAAGGGATCTCCCGCGGTAATTGTTCCCGTCAATAAGGGTTCATCAAAACGCGCCTGTCCTGTATATGAAAAGCGGTCAAACTGATAGAGCTCATAAGGTGAGATCAATCCACTATGCCCCATCAGGAGCCTGAACGAACTATAGATTCCCGCAACGCCCAAATCGGTTAAATTATCTGTTGTCCACATTGTTGCGGTGGAGACCGATGAATACGGCGAGGTATCCAAAAGATCTTTTTTGCATCCTATTATACTAGTTAGCAATACTATCGCTATAATTTTTTTCATCTTTTTCATTCTTATCATTCGGATTAAAAAGTAAGATTTAGACCCAGTGAATATTGGCGCATTGTTGGATAATTGGCGGTTGTTCCAATTTCTGGATCTAGCCCCGGATATTTCGTCCATGTCAGCAGATTTTCGCCCGCCAAATAAATACGTAGTTTGGCAATCGAGAGGCGGCTGACTAAGCTTTCTGGAAGTGTATAACCAAGTTGGAGATTACGCAATTTTACAAAAGAAGCATTGTACAAATAGTAATCGCTTGTCCGACCATTCTGCGCATCTGTCTCTGCTTTTAAACGGGGATAATACCCATCGGTGTGATTATTGGGATCTGCGGGATTTGCTGCATTATAGTAATAATGATTGTTGGCGACCAAAGCCGGAACAGATTTACCTTGCGCGACAATGGATGAATTGAGATAAAGTTCATTCCAATAATAAGACATTCCTGAAGACGCAGACCAGATCATAGAGGCATCGAACCCCTTATAAGCCATATTGACACTAAGCCCATAATTAAAAGCCGGTGTTTCTCTCTTTCCCATAAATCTTTGGTCATACACATTCCCATAAATACCATCGCCGTTCATATCCGAATAAATCAAATCACCATACCAGATCTTGGTGGGATCTATGCCATCGGCAGGCTGGAATGAATAGCCTGCGGCGACCATTGCTTTCAGCCAGTCCATATCCTGTTCTGTACGGATCATACCATCCCGTGGCCCACCGTTTTTATCAACAGAACCATCAGCTAAAAAGTGACTTCCCGAACCCTTATACACATTGTACAAATAGAATTCATTGATTTCGTGCCCTTCGATAATCCGCTGATTGACACCGGTAGACACCATACCGATATTGGACTGATAAACACGATTACCAGCAGCATCTGTTACATAGCCTTCTGATAGTGCACCTTTATATTTCTCTACCCGATTGGTATTGTAGGCAAAATTGGCTGATATGCCGAATTTAAATTCATTGATCTTATCTTGGTACCCCAAGGTCAGTTCAAGCCCACGTTTACTGACTTCGGCTATATTCATCGTTGCTGCGGTAGCGGTTCCTGTTGTCGCTGGAATAGTTGGAACGTAAAGGATGCCATCCGTATAAGCTCGATAAGCGTCAAACTCGACGGTCAGTTTATTCTTCAGTGCAGTCGCTGTAAAGCCCACATTCGTGGTGGTGGTCGTCTCCCAATGCAATAGATCATTTCCCAATTTAGTTTGTGCTAAACCACGAATAGCCTGATTATTGAATGAATAGTTTACAGTACCATAGGAAGGGAGATGGTCGTAATTACCCGGAGAGGCATTATTTCCGGTTTTCCCCCATGAAGCTCTTATTCTCAAGTCATTCAGAAAGGATTTGAGTGAAGTCATAAAGGATTCCTCCGAAATCCGCCATCCTGCGGAGAATGCGGGAAAGAATCCCCAGCGTTTGGCGGTTCCAAATCGCGATGATCCATCGTAACGTACAACTGCTTCAGCCAGATATTTATTCGCGTAGGCGTAATTAGCTCTTCCGAAAAAGGAACGCAGTCCATAATCAAGCTCATCACCGGTGATGGAACTCATCGTCGTCGCCGAGTTAAACGTTGTTAAATCGGGATGCACAAGGCCTAGCTTGGCCGCACCAATATTATATTGGTTAAAATATTGCTCATTATAACCTAAAATTCCGCCCACATCATGTTTACCAAAAGAACCTGAGTAGCGCAATACGTTATCAATGATCACATTGTAACTCTTAGTCAATCCATATTGGGTTGTTATTTGCCCCGACGACAGTGCTGCTGTACTCAATTTGTTCGTTGCGAAATTCCATTTTTCATAAGGTACCTGATGGGAATTGGTCTCGGTGTAGGCATAATTGTAATTTACCTTTGATTCAAACTCCAGGCCCTTCATCAGATTTAATTTCGCAAAAATTGTCGTATTGAATCGATTGACTTGATTCTTCCCGCTCATCCCATGGAGAAAAGCCAATGCATTATTTGCTGTAGCAGACTCTTCGGCAGCAGCTGGAAAACCATAGACTCCATTATAATAAGGATAAACACCAGGTACAGTTTGAGTTTGGTAGGAATATGCGGTAGCAACATCGGCTACGCTCAAGTTTTGCAGATCACCAAAGGTCTGCGTTCCTACAGTCAAAAACTTCGCAACCTTCGACTGCAAATTGATACGCATACGTATCTTATCCGCTCCAGTTTCGGGCATCGTGCCTGGATTATTGAAATATCCTACTGAAAAGAGGTATTGCGTATTCTCGTTGCCACCATTTAAGGACAGATTGTGATTTTGTAAAAGCTTCCGTTGTCCAAAAAGTACATCGCCCCAATTGGTATTTGGATAAGCGACCTCATTTGGAATACCAAATTCGGTTAGCCCTGTTGGATTTTTCTTTGCTTCTTCCCAAAGATTGATTGTCGCATCTGTATACACAGCGGCACGTCCCAAATTTGTGAATCCTTCATTGACTAGGCGCATATGCTGCGCATAATCAGTAATAAATCCGGGCACATTATTAGGTCGAAGCATAGAGACCATTCCGGTATAGGAGACATTATTTTTCCCTTTGGCGCCCTTTTTAGTTGTAATTAGAATAACACCATTTGAGCCTAAAGAGCCATAAATTGCTGCTGTTGCAGCATCCTTCAGAATAGAAATTGATTCCACATCATTGGGATTTACTGCATCCATAGATCCTACAATACCATCGATGACGACTAAAGGTGACGTATTGTTCAAGGTTCCCTTTCCACGAATCAGGATATTAGCGCCATCGGCTCCCGGTTTTCCCGTTGAGGTCTGCACATTAACTCCAGCTGCAAGCCCTGCTAAGGAAGATGTTAATGTAGACGTGGACCGATTTTCCAATGAGCTTCCGCTCACAGTTGATACGGCACCAATCACATTTGCTCGTTTCTGGCTACCATAGCCCACAACAACCACCTCATCCAGACCACTTACTACCTCTTGAAGCACAATACTCAATTCTTCGTTGCCAGTGATACTTTTTTCTAAACTTTGATAGCCTATATTCGAAAATATCAAGGTACCGTTAGCAACAGGCAACTGAATCGTAAACCTTCCATCTTGATCCGTAACCGTGGAAATGTTTGTTCCTTTCACTGTAACGGTTGTTCCTACAAGGGCCTGTCCTTTGTCATTGACGACCTTGCCGCCGATACTCCGCTGCAATTCTTCTTTGCGATCAGGATTTAGCGGATTTCTTTTGGGCTTTATCACGATCACTTCATCTTTTTTAACCCAGTCCAGATCCAACGGTGCGACAATTGCATCTAATGCTGCTTCCAATTTGGCATGTTGTATGTTGACAGACAAACGGGTTTGCGCCAACGACTTGCCATTTAAGAAAAAATTGATCCCAGTCTGTTTTTGGAGATCACGCATAACTTCGTTTAAAGTCACATGCTTCGCGGTTAGATTTATGGTCTGTGCATTTCCTTCTGCAAACAGCTGCATCGCTGTCAGTAAAGAAATGAGTACGATCAATTTCATAATCAGTATACTTCGTAAAGTTAAACTCCACGGGTGTAGCCTAACAAATGGATAAAAAATCATATGTTTGTACGGTTTGTATTATTTATAAATGGTTATCAAAAATTTGCCCTCGGGCAACACTTGTAAGTATATGCAGCCATTCGAGGCAGTGCCCCCCAGCACTGCCTTTTTTGTCTTACCTATACCCGCTATCCAGCTTAAGTGGAATCTATAATCAGGTCTCTTTTCATCAATTTTTTAGGGTTATTATTATTTTTGTGGTATTACGAATAAAATGGTATTTCCCCGGTCCTTGCTTAATTCAAAACGAAGACCACTTTCTTCCAAGACTTCAAGTACTTCCCGGAGTGGTTTGCTCCGTTTTATACGACCATAAAAATGAGTCTGTGGGAGGTTGGACTTGTATCTCACTTCGACATTATACCATCGGCCAATCTGCCGAAGTGCATCCGAAATCGGTGTTTCGTCGAAATAAAACAGTCCTTCCTTCCACGCTATATAAGGAGCTACATCCACATTGGCAATGCGGATATCTCTGCCATCGGTATTTATAGATTGCTGCCCGGGCTTTAAGTACATCGGCGGCAAAGCATGATTATCGTTTGATAATTTAACCTTTCCTGTTATCAAGGTTGTCTTAATACTTTCATTTTCAGGATAAGCATTTACATTAAATTCGGTTCCAAGCACCTCAATTTCTTGCCCTTTACTCAGCACTTTAAAAGGACGTGAACGATCTTTGGTCACCTCAAAAAAAGCTTCGCCCACTAGGGTAACCTTTCGTTCATTTTTGGCAAAACTCATCGGATATTTCAGGGAAGAGGCCGCATTGAGCCATACTTTTGTCCCATCGGGCAAGGTAATTTGATACATTCCACCTAAGGGAGTGGTCAACTCCAACAGTACCTTACTTGGATCAACTCCCGTACCTTGTTTATCATATATGGTAGTACCGACAGATTCCCCATTTTCATAAGTAATATGATCGCCCATCACAATCCCAGACGCCTGTTTCTTGAGTTGTAAAAGGGTACCATCCGCCAAACGAAGTGTTGCGCTATTTCCCCCCGGTTGTACAGCATCCCGCAACGTATCTTGAATCCCTGTCAGGTCCATAGGGCCCCGTGGGTTGCTTGTCTTTTGTTGCCAAATGTACATCATTGAACAAACAAAAATAAACAAGCAGGCAGCTGCCCAATAAGGCCAGACTATTGAAAACTTGGGTTTCTTTTGGATTGGAGCAATATCGTGTTCTTCCTCTTCCGACAATCCATTGACACCTTCTGTATCTTGCTGAATTTGCTTTTTGATATTTTCGAATGTTATTTTCTGTCTGGATTCACTCATCTCCGCTGCAGACGAGGGCTGCAGTAAACTAGCAACTAGGGCTCTGTCGATGGCGTCCTGATCACTGCGATCAGTAGCAGAGAACGCTTGCCGCAGCCATTCGATCTCCTCCAGCGAGCAGTTCCCTTCTTTATATTTTTGAAGTAATTGGTCTATTTTAGATTTATTGGTATCCACTGCAATGTATTTTTAAGGTAAATACACACCGCAATAAAAAAAGGTCTGCTCTGAAAAAAATTAATGAGCAGAAAATAGAAACAGCGTCAGCAGGAGGGCTGAAAATCCATTATCCTGTAACGCGCCATTTCGGATAAATTTATTCGCCTTGACAATATGGTCACGCACAGTAGCAATAGAAATGCCCATTTCTTCTGCGATCTCCTGATAGCTTTTACCATCCAACTTCGACAGCCTAAATATCTTTTGCCGCTGTTTGGGTAATTTGCTCAACAAATCCTCTACTAAGATCATGGCTTCTTTCGAATCCAGCACTTTATCAATGGTATTTTCGGATTCCAATTGTCCATAAGCGAGATGAATCTCCGACTCCATCTCTAATTTCAGACGCCGCTTGAAATTAAAAGTAATATTTCGTGAGCAGGTGAACAGAAATGCGGCGAAGGATTGCTCGGGATCTATTTTCGATCTATTTTCCCAGATACGCAGAAAAACGTCCTGAAGTAAGTCTTCAGCGGTGGTTTCATCTTTCAGAAACTTAAGAATATTGGCGTAAATAATTTGGCTATAGCGATGGTACAAAATATCAAACGCCTGCATATCCCCATGATGGAGTAAGCACAAGAGTTCTTTCTCAGGCCGATTTTGATCGATGTCCATAATTGATTATTCTAGCCATGAAGTTAATTACTTCGCTCCAATAATTCAAATCAAATTTCTGTACGCCAGTTAACTTATGCTATTTTTTTCTTAATTTGCAGTAGCTAGCCCCCCATAGCGAAACATCAACAAGCAAAAATCCATTTAAAACCATGCAAAACTTACTATATTTTTTTTCGGTTCTCAACCGTTCAATACCCCAATTTTTAAAAATAGGGTTCACATTGCTGATTGTCCATTTTATAGCAAATCCTTCTTTTAGTCTCGCCCAATCCCTTATGCACCCGACTTCACAGATCAACTTTGTAAAATCACAGATCAGCAAAAAGTCCGAACCGGTATATACGGCTTATAAGCAATTGACTGCCTTGGCAGATTCAATCCTATTGACCGAACATCATGCTGTAGAGGATTTTAGTGTACCTGGATTTTATAGCGACAAAGAAGGTCAACGTGCCATGGCAAAAAAACTTCATGCAGACGCTTTCGGAGCCTATTGTACTGCGCTCGCCTACACCTTGAGTGGTGAAAAAAAATATGCATCAAAAGCGTTATACTTTCTCAACTCTTGGGCTTCTATCAATAAAAAATATTCTCAGTTTGACGGACCTGTTGTACTTTCTTATGCGGGAGCAGGATTGATGATCGCTGCAGAATTGCTTAAAAATGATCCGCTTTGGATGAAGAAAGATCAGGATTATTTCAAAACCTGGACCATTCAAGTCTATCAAAAAGCAACACATTTCTTACGCGAACGGGCCAATAATCTTGCAGACTGGTCAAGGTTCTCAAATTTGCTTTCAGCTAACTTTCTTGATGACCAAAAGGAACTTTCTTTTACGATAGCATTGATTAAGAATGATCTTTTTGAAAAGATGGCAGCGGATGGTCATCTTATTGAAGAAGTAAAACGGGAAGAGAAAGGTTTATGGTATACGTACTTCTCGCTGGCCCCACTGACAGCCTCCATGTGGTGCATATACAATGCAACGGGAGAAAACCTGTTTATGGTCTCAAAAGATGGAAAATCCGTTAGAAAGGCCATAGATTACTTATACTATTACAATCAATATCCCACAGAATGGCCCTGGTTTCACAATCCTGATATCGATATGCTGAACCTGGACGCCGGTGTCTGGCCGTCCAACCTATTGGAGGCCATGAAAGATATTTATAAAACTCACCAATTTGATTCTTACCTCTCGATGTATCGCCCTATTGTCTACAGAAAAAATCATTTTGCCTGGACTTTTCCTACGTTAATGCCTGTACATTTAAATCAAACCGATAATACCGATAATATGGAATAGTATACACCATAAAGCGATCCCCGTTTTCACGAGGGATCGCTTCAATCGGATAAATTTGGGCTCTATTTCTTAAATTCAGAAATGGCTATTTCTTGAAATTTCAATTTTTGATCTCCTATTATCCGAATCTGGCTCATTGGTTTCTTCGGAAAAAACAAGCTTGTCATTGTTGTGAGACCGCCATCCGCAAAAAGCTCTACTGAACTTACATCAACATACAGATTTAAAGATACTGTACTATTATCCGAAAGGCGTTCTGCAAAAGCAGTTTTAGGGAATTCTGCATTGAAAGACACCTCTCCCGACTTCGCGCGGTCTATAAAATACTCATTCTTATCCTGCCGATAGCCAATCACCAGTTCTTCACCGACTTCATTCGATAAAATCACCTTAAACGATTGTCGTTTCAACTTATTGATGTCCAGACGGTATGCCTGGGGGATATTTTCCGCGATTGTTAATTCCTTATTTCCACCAGTACTATATTTTTTAAGCGGACGAAATGCACTCTCGATTTCTTTAGGTGCTGTACTGCTGACATAAAGAGACTGGCCAACTTTCTCCAAAGCCAATGTTCGTGGAATCGTCGATGCGGACCGCCAACGGTTTGTCGGCACCACATTGGCATATTGCCAGTTGCTCATCCAGCCAATCATCAGGTGCCTATCCCATAGATTACTCCAAGTTACGCCGGCATAATTATCGGGCCCCCAATCCAACCACTTTATTTTGGTATCCGCTGTACGAAACTGGTGTCCATCAAAGTCACCCACAAAATATTGCGTGACTGATCCCCCATTGGGGCCACCCGGATTTATACTCACCAACAGTACCCATTTTGTTGATCCCTTATATTGCATGGGAATAAGATCTGGACATTCCCATACACCACCATGTGCGCCAACCTGTTTGCCAAATTCACTTTCCTTCTTCCATGTTTTCAAATCCCTTGAAGAATAAAAAGTGATACAGTCTTTCGTTGCCAAGGTCATAATCCAGCTTTTCGTCTGTTCAAACCACATCACCTTCGGATCTCTAAAATCCCATATCCCTGGATTTGGAAGTACCGGATTTCCTCTATATTTTGTCCAGCTGCCCCCATTGTCCAAACTATAAGCCAAGCTTTGATTTTGATGCAGTCCTGTTTTCCGATCTTCTTCTGCATGGTTATGGTGGGTAAAAATGGCAACCATTGCCCCTTTTCCAAAGCCAGCGGTATTGTCCTTATCGATCACTGCACTCCCCGAAAAAATGGTTCCCAAACTGTCGGGGTACAGGGCTATCTTTTGTTCGTCCCAATGAATCAAATCTTTACTGATTGCATGTCCCCAATGCATGGGTCCCCATACGGGCTTTTCAGGATTATGCTGAAAAAAAAGATGGTAATTACCATTTAAATAGACCATCCCATTCGGATCGTTCATCCAACCGTGCTTCGGTGTAAAATGATAAATAGGACGATATTTTTCTTCAGGGTCTTGCTTTGTAGACTGCCCAACCTGGGCAAAACTTCCACCGGCAACGCTAAGAAAGAGCATTACCGCTCCAAATTTCTTTGTTATATTCATCTTTTGATTTATTAACAATTATAATTTAGTTTATTTCTGTGTTCATGTGACAGGCATCCTATAAATTAACTCAGGATTTTTCAATTTTCAGTAAATTCACTTTGACTGTGCCTTGATCCGCGAAAATAGTCCAAGGGTTTTGATCCATTTTATAGATCCGGTTGGTAAAAGCAACGCGATCATTCACATATACGATACCAATCGATTTTTCAATAATAATTTTCACGTTAAAAATCCGGTTGGTCGGTACTGTAAGTGGCGTAAAATTAAGCTCTGTTTTACTTCCTCCGCCATCGCGTGCCTCCTTGTTCATAAACAGTGCCGGCATATTCCAACGATTGGATGAAGTCAGATCAAAAGCAATGCTATACACTTCGGTCGGATCATCACATGCGCCAAATGAAAAACCAAATTGACTGGATTGGGAAGCATCAATGGTCATTGTCATTTTAACGGATGAAGTGTTCCGGTTAAATTGTGCATAACTTCTTTCACCCGATTGTGCTGTCAAACTATAGGTTTTATTCGATTCAGAAACTTGACCAACATTGCTCAGTTTTTCAAAGGCGACTTCCTTATTGAATTTACTGTTTAGGGCTTCCGGAATTTTAGGGTATAAACGTCCTGAAGCTCCCTGAACCAACTGGTGTGAAATTAAATTTCCAGCCCAGGGCAGTTCGTTATTATTATTTACGGTTTGCCCAGTTGAACACCATCCCGAAAGATAACGCGTCGTACCGTCGCTAGCCGTTTTGCCCGCATAGAGATAGCGTCCGTCAAAGGTTTCATGATGTCCTTCGTTATCCCGACAGATCGTCCAGGGGCCATCCGGAGAATCCGCAACGCGATAAAATGTCTTGCGATGTTCATCCCGGTTGATCCGCGAAAACAAGAGATACCATTTATTTCCCATCTTAAATAGATCTGGGCATTCCAATAGTTCAGCATCTGTTTCGATACCATATTTTTCCACTGTCCCTGTAGTCGCAACGAGCGGTTCAATCTCAAACCAACTGCTTAAATCGGTTGACTGATAACGTGCAAGGATTCCTTTTCCGTCTTTTCGCGTCGTGACTAGCATCACGTAGGTATTGCGGCCTTCATCCCAATAAACCTGTGGATCCCGAAAATTATTCCGATCATAGCCCGCTGCAGCCTGCAGTGCCATAGCTGGTTGCTTAGTCCAATTCATTAAATCAGTGGACGTCGCCAACATGATCTTTTCTGCTGGAGTAAAAACACTGTTATGACCTGTATAGAAACAGTAATACAATGTTCCTTTTTTGATAAAACTTCCTGTTCCGATCCATTCATCCTGACTCCCCACAGCGCCCGACGACAATACTTCGGTATAGCCCTCAAATGTTCCAAAATCACTTGTTCGCGTGCTATAAATCGGGTGCCTGTTGGCATTTTCATAGAGATAAAATAAGTAGAACTTTTTATCGCTGGCATTGTAGTAAGGCATGGGATCACCTACGAAACCCTGCGGGGGCCTATAGAACCTTTGATAGGGGCCAGCCTCCTGCCCCGAAATACAAGCCGTAGAACTGTCCACAGGCTGTATTGCTATGGGCTTATCTCCCCCTGTCGAACTCTCGTCGCTATTCTTGCAACTTGTCAACAAGCTGAGCAAGAATACTGTCGGAAGCAAATACATTTTTGGTCTCATGATTTAAATATTTCTATTAATCCCTTATTATCTATCATAGCTTATTTTTATAATAGCCTGTTTTACTTGTATTCGATTATTCTTTAGGTAATGCTTTCAATTCGTCCCAGTACATCCGTTGGGTTGGAAATACCACGGGCTGTCCATTAGGATGTTCATGCGGCATCACAAGTATATTGTTAATGATAGCTTTTCTTCCGGCAGGAATCTGAAAAACCAATTCTTGCCACTCACCGACATGATCTTTCGAATAATTGGCACGCAACCAATCCTTATTCTGTTCACCATCCGATTGAATTTCCAATTGCACATCACCAGCAACATCTTTCAATACCATCATCGAGAAACGCCCGTAATCTGCCGGATTGATAGTTACTTTATTTGCATTCCAAAGTGCTCCACCGTGCCAGCCTTCACCAGTTTTATTATCTCGCACAAAAGACGCACAGAAAGGTGTTGCATTAATTCCAGTGGTTTTCGGATTGGGATAAGGCGAATCTACCGAACTCACCCCTAGCCCGTCGAAATGCGGAACGCTGGTTTCACCATTATAAATCATAAGGAGTTGTTTAGGTTCTGTACCCAATAGGGCAGTTACGGTGTATTGGAAAACTTGCCCCATATAAGCAAGGCTGTATTTTATTGGGGAACTTAAATCCACGGGCCCACTCTGATTGGGCGTTATGCTCGCTCCGGCTGTAAATTCTATCGCAGGTGATAGGTTCTTCAGGTCTGTCCCCAGGGGTAGGTAAATTTTAATGCTTTTATTTTTCTGATCAATGATCCCTGCTTTTTCTCCGATGCGGAATGCTGTTATTTCCGCTTTGATTTCTTTGACGGTTACTTGGTAGGTATTAAATAGATTACCATTAAACACGCGGTAAGTAATCGGTGTTGTACCAGAAAATGAAAAATTCTGGGCGATGCCTGAAGCTGGAGAAACCTTGGCATTGCTGGGCAATTCAATTGTCGGAGCCACCGCCGAAAGATCTGTACCTTCAGGAACCATAACAAGAATGGTACCTTTTGCCTGATCTACTTTCCCAACGGTATTGCCGACCTTGAAAGAAAGTATATCTACATCTGCGCTTAAATTGAATGTACTATCGGCATCATGCTTGCAGGCAGCGAGAAGCCCAATAAGCAGGATAGTAATCCCTACTTTTATATAATTGTTTAATGTGTTCATTGGAATAATTGGTTATGAGGGTCGTTCAACAATAAATGCCTGTTTAATAGCCTGGATTTTGTTTATACAGATATTTACTCAATCTGATCTGTGCTTCGGGGATCGGCAGATATTCGTTCCTATCTGCGGTAAAATGTGCCGAAGAATAATAAGATCGACGTGACTTTTCTGCATCATAATAGGCATTCATGGTTTGATCTGCAATTCCCCAGCGTACCAGATCAAAGAACCTTCCGTTTTCCATCGCTAGCTCCAGGCGTCTTTCCCAACGTAAGGCCTTTCGGGCATTTTCTTCGTTCCATACAATATTATCCCCATTTTTGTACGTTTCGATCAGCATTTTATCGCTGGCATAGCCCGTCAGTGAGGTACTATTTTTTGCCCGCGTACGTACTAGGTTTATTAAGGGCAGGGCCTCTGCCGAACGATGCAGCTCAATCAGCGCTTCTGCACGCATCAACATGACATCAGCAAAACGCAAAACAATTCGATTTTTTGTATTTGCATAGAAAGGAACCATAGGTACAAAACAATCACAATCTGGATCCACATTTTCTTTCAGCGAAGCATACACCGAATATTCCGCAGGATTACGATTCCAGCTTTCTTCATAGGTCCGTTTGCTGCTATATTTATAGGGTAGCCCCGGAATGGCAACCGTATGAAATAATCTTGGATCGTATTTTTCTGATGCATTGAAGTTATTCAATGCATTGTAATTATCCAGCGGAAGACCCTTACCTGTTGTTCGAAATGCATTGACAAGGCTCTGACTCGGTTTATTAAAATCACAGCAGCCTACCCCCATGGGTACGGAGAGGACGTCCGAAAAGTTTACACGTCCGAATTTTGTTCCGTCATCTTTTGAAAATTGTACGGAAAACAAGGCTTCTGTCCCATTTTCATATTTTCCGGGTAAGAAATTAAATGCAAAATCGGTTTCTAGCGTATGGTTTGATGAAAGCACAATATCCGTATTTTGCAGCACTTTTTCCAAATCAGCAGCATCAATAGCTGTCACCATATTTCGCTCGGCATTGTCCTGACGATATCCTTTATAAAGATAGGTTTTTGCGAGGTACGCCGCAGCAGCAATACGATTGGCCCTACCGATCTCTGGTTGTACGGCAGGAAGATGATCTACCGCATACTGAAAATCATCCGCTATCTTTTGCCATAGCGCATCATTGCTCAAGGCTCTATTCGATATGGTCTCATAACTATCTACGGATACGTTTTCATCGATGTAAGGTACATATTTGAAAAGGACCTTGAGCATAAAGTAAAAATGCCCGCGCAGAAAACGCGCCTCCCCAAGTTTTTCCTCCTTACCGTCAAAGCTGTCCATTTCCTGTATAGTTTTGATCGTCGTATTGGCGCGCGAAATTGCTACATACAGCTGAAACCATAATTTATCAAGCTCAGCAAAATTGGTTGTAATATTGTTCGAAACCTCGAGAAAATGAAAGGTCTGTATATCTTGTGGTCCCGATCCACCCTTGTAAGCATCATCTGACCGAACAGTACCATAAGGCCATAAGCTAAATGGCACATCATAATGATCGTTGCCGAGAGCAGCATAAGTGGCCGTCAATAATCGTTCAGGTTCCTTGACCTGATCAGAACTCAGTACGCCATTGGGCGTCTGATCCAAAAATTTGGTACATCCCGGCAATAATCCTGCAAGGACCATAAGTATAGCTATTTTATTGGTTATTTTTTTCATCAGTTTAAATTGTTTATAAGTGTTTTAACCCTAATTCTCCCCTTTTTAAAATCCGATATTTACTCCAGCTGTCCATGTTGTCGGAATAGGATACCCCCACCCCACATTCTCAGGATCTACCCCTGTAAAATTCTTTGATTTAACGGTAAATAGGTTCTGACCAGTCACATAAACCCTTAACCTGTTCATACGCAGACGGGCGGCGGTTGCTGTGGGTAAGGTATAGCCCAAAGACAGATTCCGGAGTTTCATATAAGATCCATTCTCGATAAAATAATTTGACAGGCGGCCCTCGTCATTGTTGTTTGTCGTTTGTAAGGCGGGAATCGTTGACGTTGGATTTTGTGGTGTCCAAGCATTGAGGAGACGTACGCCTTTATTGGAATTGACGTCATCCACACTCCAGAAGTCCGTTTGTTTTTTCAGCCAGTTTTCGACATCTATCCCCTGTACCCCCTGAAAGTACGCCGATAGGTCAAAACCTTTATATTTTAGCACAATGTTCAAACTATAAGAAAAATCAGGATGAGGACTACCGATCCAAGTACGGTCCATGTCCGTGATCTGATTGTCCGCATCATATACATTCACATAACGTAAGCGTCCAATCCCCTTACCGGTCTGATTGACGTGCGCATCCACTTCGTCCTGATTCTGAAAAATACCGTCGGTGACATAGCCATAAAATGATCCCAGCGGACGGCCGATAATATTATCCCCTTGACGACCGCCATAGGAGTTTTCTACCGCTTCGGGTAAATGTGTTACCTTATTTTTATACGTCGAGAAGACAGCCATCACATCATAATCCAGTCCAAACGATGTTTTATTACGATATCCGGCCGATACGTCCAAACCTTTATTTTCCATGGAAGCACCATTCGCCCAACGGTAACCGCCCTCTCCGACCACACCGATATAGGCTGGATTGATTAACATATCTTTGGTTGCTTTGACATACCAGTCAACCGAACCATAGAGACTCTGATTGAACAGTGAAAAGTCCAACCCAATATTCGTCTGCGTGGTGGTTTCCCATTTCAGGTCATTGTTTTCCGTTTGGATTTTACGGTATCCCGATGGTAATTTTCCGGTTCCTGCGCCCGAGAGATCGTATGCTGTGCCATCCACGATATTCCATGTGGGATCACCAACACCATATTCGGGGACGAACAGGGCATAGGTAGCCAGGTTACCTATCCCTTGGTTACCTGTCTGCCCCCATCCAACACGCAGCTTGAGGTCAGAAATATAATTTTTCATACCTGCCATAAAGCGCTCCGATGAAATCCGCCAGCCCGCTGTTACTGCCGGGAAAGTTGCAAATCGGTTATTTTTACCGAAGCGGGAAGATCCATCATGACGTACCGTAAAAGAAGCCAAATAACGGTCATCATAAGAATAATTGGCTTTCCCAAAATAGGATAGCAGCGAGAATCCCGTTGATCCTCCTCCTACGGCCGCTGTGCCTGTACTCACTCCCGGCCACATATACTCGGGCGTCTCAATAGAAAAAGCACCATCGCCAGCGGTATATGCATTAAAATTAATATCATTCTGACGGTTCATTTCGATACCGGCAAGCACATCTAAGGTATGTTTGTCAATCTCTTTCCTGTAGGTTGCCGTATTGGACCAGGTCCACTTCATTCCATGGGACTGTTCCATATTGACTCCGCTCCGGTTGCTGCTCATAAAACCTGAACGATAAGAGACTTCCAGATTACGTTTGTAAAAATTACTATAATCCAGGCCATAACTGGTCCGGACATGTAGACCTTTCAGCAACTGTAAATCGGCATAGGCATTACCAAATAAACGCCAATAATTATATTTATTGTTCCGATTGTCATAAAGTAAGCGCATAGGATTATGGCGGTCATTCATCCCCAATGCGGGTCCACCCCAGCCAGTTCCATCTACTGTATGCACAGGGATAATTGGTAAAGCCTTCAACGAAAGGTCAAGCACATCGCCGGGAACCTGGACTTCACCGGTATTGTTCACCGTAAAATTCTCGCCCACAACCAGGCGTCCATCAAATAATTTATAATCCGCATTCATCCGGGCAGAAATACGCTGGAAATCTGTATAACGGAGCGTCCCATTATTATGCAGATAACCCAGCGAAAAAAAGGAACTGGATTTTTCGGTCCCCGAGCTTAAGGTCGCATTGTACGACTGAAGCAGTCCCGGCTTAGAAACTTCTTTAAACCAATCGGTATCGGAAGCATACATGGTATGTTCGCGATCGATATATTGGGAAACAAAGACTTTATTGAGTTGGGGTACCCCATTAGCATCGTTATTCCATTCAAACTGATAACCAATGTTGTTTCCGTTGGGATTGCCGCCGCTATTGATGGTGGCCTGCCATAATGCACGACCATATTGCTGCGCATCCAATACTTTCATACGATTGTTAAAATGGGTACTGGTTGCATAAGCGTCGACAGTAAGTTTTGGCGCGCCTATTTTCCCTTTCTTGGTCGTGATCACGATGACACCATTCGCAGCGCGCGAACCATAGATACTTGCCGAAGATGCATCTTTTAAAACCTGTATACTCTCAATATCATTCGAATTAAGTTCATGCATGCCTCCTTGCGTGGGCGTGCCATCAATAACATACAAAGGATCTTGACTACTATTGATGGAACTGATGCCACGCATCCGGACGGTTGCGGCTCCACTAGGACTTCCATCCGAAGTTACTGTCATGCCTGATACTCGCCCTTGCAGAGCCTTCATGGGGCTATTTTCGGGAGCCTTCATCATCTCGGCTACATTGACCACGCTGATGG
The DNA here is from genome assembly GCA_022712315.1 of Sphingobacterium sp. GTDB lineage: Bacteria > Bacteroidota > Bacteroidia > Sphingobacteriales > Sphingobacteriaceae > Sphingobacterium. The sequence goes on from JALAGS010000083.1 coordinate 66,356, forward strand.
CACCTGTCAAGTCCTTTTTCCGCTCCGTTTGATACCCCGTAACCACCACTTCATCGAGCCCTTTTTCGGTGCTCGAAAGCTGAATATCGAGAAACTTTCTCCCGGCTACAGAAATAGTCTGAGATGCGTAGCCAACATAGCTTATTTCTAGTGATCCCTGGTTACCCGAGGTCTGAAGGAAGAATTCTCCCTTTTCGTTTGTTTTTGTCGCAATGGTCGTTCCCTTCACCACTAAAGATGCTCCCACTATAGGTGCAGCTGTTCCACTGTCTGTAATTCTTCCCCGGATCTCAGTCTGCTGCGCAAATGCGACAACAGAAAAAAGAGCCAAAGACGGGAGCAGCATGGCTTTCTGTCTTGTAAACATAATTGGTTATTAGTAAATGGTTATTATTTAGATTGATTGTTTGATTCTTTTCTTCGATAGACTGCTTCCTCTGGAAGCAGTCTATCTATTGTTGCTGACCTCCATGGAAGATCGGATGCAACCATTGGAATCTGTTGATGACCGCATCGTTATATTCAGGACATGCTCCACTGCTCTGTGTCACAAACCCACTTAGCGTCGCTGCAAATTCCAATACTTCCTCCAGCTGAACGCCTTCCTGCATCTGAAACCTTTTGGTAAGGAAAGCTGCCAAAAAAGAATCACCGCTTCCGATCGTGTCTTCTACCTGAACTTTCAAAGCCGGAAAATGATAACTGATATTCTCCTTTTTATAATGATATACTGCTCCTTCTGCACCGTAGGTTACAATCGCTTCCTGAATTGCAAAACGCGCCATAATTAAATCTACACGCTGCTGATCGGTGTAGGCATCCGTAGCACCATTCCAGTCCGAAATAACATGCAGCTCCTCAGCATTCATTTTCACAAAATCTGCATAGCCTAACAGCTTATGTATTTTTTCAGGTCCAAAATAAGGTGCCCTCAAATTGACATCCATCACCCGGAATCGTGCTTTTTCCAGCAATACGATCAAACTTTGAAAACTCACCTCATCGCGGCAGGCGAGACTACCATAGACCAAAAAATCCACCGCAGCAACCGCGTCCACCACAACAGCATCTACCGCTATTCTATCCCAAGCTACAGGATAAACGATATCATAATGTACATCACGTTTTTCATCGATTGAAACCTCCACTGTCGATGTCGGCAACGATTCATCGTATTGGAAGAAATCGGTGGGGATACCCAAATCCTCGCATACCTTACGCAGTTCGTAACCATTATCATCCTGTCCTATGCGTGTAAGCATACGCGTAGTAACCCCCAGTTTATTGAGGTGATACGCTACATTCAATGGAGCACCACCCAATTTTTTTCCTGTCGGTAGATTGTCCCAAAGAACTTCTCCAAAACAAATACCCTGTATTGATTTATCTCCGTTTTTCATATTTCTTCTTTTGTTTACAGATGCCTTAGCTGAGCGCCAAAAGCACTATAACGAATTGATTATTTTATCTCCCTTTATATTTCGACGTTGACCACAAGTACATCCAACTTGCTACCAAATTGTCATTTATTCCAAAACAATCACCGATAGGCGCCAATCATATCACTGCTATTAGAGGGCCCATTGAATTGCCCCATCCAGCTAACGGCTAGTGCAGATTAATGGTATGACCAAGATCTTCCAATGATTTCCCTTTTGTCTCAGGCATAAACTTCAGCACATAAACAAGTTGCAACACCATAAATAGGGCAAAAATCAAGAATGTACCGCCACCACCAAGTATTTCCGTCAATGCTGGGAAACAAAAGGTAATAATCGCTGCCATGACCCAATGTGTCAAGCTTCCAAATGTCTGCCCTTTGGCGCGTACGTCATTCGGAAAGATCTCCGAAATAAACACCCAGATCACCGCGCCTTGCGAGAAGGCAAAAAAGGCAATAAAACTCATGAGATAGATGGTGATCGCAAAACCTGTGGTCTGATTCGTGTAAAATGCATGGGAAACCAGCGCCAATGAAACAATCAGCCCTATAGAACCCACCAGCATTAATTTTCTTCGGCCTACCTTATCGATGAAATTGATCGCCAGCAACGTAAAAATAAAATTAACGACCCCTATACCAACCGTTGAAAGCAATGAGCTCTGCGAGCCCAGGCCAGCCATTTCAAATACACGGGGTGCATAATATATAATGGCGTTGATGCCAGAAACCTGATTGAACAGCGCAAAACAAAAAGCTAATAAAATAGGTTTGGCATTTTCGCGTACAAAAAGTTTTCCTTCACCCTTTGTATTATTCGTCGACTCCTGAATTTTGGAAATTTCCAGTTCATAGCCATCCGAATTTATTTTTTTCATGATCCGTGTTGCTTCAGCTAAATTCCCTCTGTGCAAAAGCAACCATCGTGGACTCTCTGGAATTAGAAAAATCAGACAGAAGAATAACAACGACGGGAAACATTGTACGCCCAACATCCAGCGCCAAGACTCTTCCCCTATCTGGCCGATAAAGTAGTTGGACAGATAAGCAATCAAAATTCCCAATACAACGTTGAACTGGAAGAGTCCGACCAATTTACCGCGCGATGCCGCCGGAGAAATTTCCGAGATATAAATTGGTGCAGTTACTGAAGAAACTCCGACACCTATACCGCCCAGAAAGCGGAACAGAATAAAAATAGTCCAGTCATTTGCCAATGCACTGCCTATTGCAGAGATAAAGTAAAGAGCTGCGACTGCAAATAAGGTATTTTTACGCCCTAATTTATCTGAAGGCCATGCGCCCAATGCCGCTCCGACAACTGTTCCGATCAAAGCGATAGCCATCGTCAACCCATGCTGAAACTCACTTAAATGCCAATGCTCCTGAACCGCCTTTTCTGCCCCTGAAATAACCGCTGTATCAAATCCAAATAAAAATCCGCCTAAAGCCACTACAAAGGACCAAGCTAATACCGTGTTTTTGTTCATGTTATGATCTATAATTGATTAATCCAAATTTAACCTTGGTTTCATCTTAACTTAAATTTGAGCTTCGCAAAAACATTTATTTATGTAACATTTTTTAAAAAACATTAAAACACTAAAAATCTGACAA
>JALAGS010000084.1 GCA_022712315.1 Sphingobacterium sp.
CCTTACGGCTGACCAAACTCGAAGAGGAAAATCGCAAAACCCAATGCGCAAGGGGACTGTATTATAGTTAATTTATAGAGGAAAGATATTAAAAATTACGCCTCATAACATGGTCAATAAAGCTAGCTCAAATTTTAATAGTCAGTTTTCCAAGAAAAGCCCTAAACCGACCAAGATACTGCATTCTAACTGTTTATTTCGATTAGAGTTTTTTGACTATTCTCCAATTGTCATTCTTCTTATTATATTGCAAAAACCAACTTCCCCCGGGAAGCTTTTCCTGCGGTCCCGCGGAGTATTCACCAACTTTAATTACTATTCTATTTACATGGACTTCGGAAATTTCAGCATATGCTTTTTCACCTCCGCGAAATTCAATAATTGCAGGTACGGATTTTTGCCCAATCTCAGGATCGAATAAAAATTGTGCAGTACCACCAATCTGAATTGTGACATCGTCAAAAATAAGCCCGTTCATAAATGTAAAAAATATAAGTTCGATAAATTTCGGAATGATCTTTCAGATCAGTCGAAAGATCAATAGACCACGTATTTTATTAGCGCATCTTATAAACAATTGTTCAATGAATTTGTTTTTGAAATTTGTTATTATACAATAAATAATACCTTATCAGAATTTCTTAAAATCTAGCTGAATTTGCATTCCCTTTATCGGTCTAATATTTGTATTCTCATGCTGGCGGCTTAGGTAGAATGGAGTGTTAATTGTCAAAAAGTTTATTATTCATGGTAATTGATGAGAATTTACTAATTAAATACGGTGCTATTTTTCACCATTACGCTGCAAAAGAAACAATTTTTAGCCGTGATGCTAGCCCCACGGCATATCTGCAGATCAGTAAAGGAACTGTAGAGCTCGATAACTATCATGAAGATGGAAAGGAATTTACCTTAAATATTCTATCAGCAGGTCAAAGTATCGGTGAATCACTTCTGTTTGGAGGGAATCATTATCCAATGAACGCTGTAGCAAAAGATGAATGTTCCATACTGTATTTACCAAAAACACAATTTTTACAGCTTCTGGATGAAAATAAAAGTATTGTATTCAGACTTTTAGGGTATCTATCAGATAGATTGTTTTATAAATACACCATGCTTTTTGGTAACTCAGCAAACGAACCGATCCCTAAAATACTGGCTCTTCTGGATTATTATAAAAGATCTGCGTCTGTGGAAGGACAGTTTTCATACTCTTTTCCCTTGACAAGACAGCAAATTGCAAATTTGACGGGACTGCGTGTAGAAACTGTAATCCGTACCGTTAAAAAAATGAATGAAGAAAGACTAATACTTGTTAAGGATAGAAAGATCTTTTATTAATGCCTGATAAAAAAGGTGCGTTAAATGAAAAGAAATCAATCGAATTTATATCGCCTGATGTTATATAAATATTTGATTGCCAGCTTAAGGTTTAATTAAAAATCGAAATACTGAATTGTAATCTTTTAAACTATTATTATGACAGACAACAAATCAAAAAAAGGAAAATCCGACAGAAATAAAGTAAGCGGATCAGAGAATTACGAAATCCAATATTTTAAGGAAAAAATGGGTGTGAGTTCCCAGGCAGTTACAGGAGCTATACGTGCTACCGGATCAAACGATAGAAAAGTGCTAACAGATTATTTGAAGAAGCGTCACGGAAAGTAAAACCTTGTTTTTCATTAATTCGAATAACATTTAAATTATAAAGCTATGGGATTATCTAAATATCGCCAAAAGCGTTCGGAGGAGAAAACCCCGGAACCTTTCGGCGGGAAGCCGAGTGGGAAAGAGTTACGCTTTGTAGTACAAAAACATGATGCTTCCCATTTGCATTATGATTTTCGTCTGGAAATGGACGGCGTTTTAAAAAGCTGGGCGGTTCCAAAAGGGCCATCGTTGGACCCTGAAATTAAACGTCTGGCCATGATGGTCGAAGATCATCCCTATGATTACCGCAATTTTGAAGGCATCATCCCTAAAGGACAGTACGGTGGCGGAACAGTGATTGTGTGGGATGAGGGAACCTATGAAGCAGTTGATTTTGAAGGGGAAGATCTTAAAAAGATGGAAAAAAGTCTGCTCCATCAGCTCAATTCAGGAAAAATAAAATTCAAACTCAATGGCAGTAAGCTCAAAGGTGAGTTTGTTCTTGTGAAGGCCCATGGAAGGGGCGAGAATGGGTGGCTATTATTTAAGCTTGATGACAAATATGCCACAACGGATGATGTTACACTTAAAGATAAATCCGTTATTTCAAAAAAGACCATTGCCCAGATGGAAAAATCACCGGACAGGGTGTATGGGAAAAACATCATCAAGAAAGATACCACAGTAAAGGATAAAAAGTCATCTGCAAAGGAGGCGGAGGAAATAATAACTGATCAGTTGGAGGCTGTACCTGCACAAGGAATAAAAGCATCAAAAAAAGTTGCCGAATTATTAAAAAAGGCACCCAAACAGGCTTTTTATACCATTGTGGAACCTATGCTTGCTACCCTTGTCGATAAACCTTTTGATGACGAAGGCTGGATTTATGAAGTGAAATGGGACGGCTATAGAGCCGTAGCATTTATGAAAGGTAGTAAGGTAGAGCTTAAATCGCGCAATGATAAAAGCTTTAATGAAAAGTTTTATCCGGTATATGACGCGTTAAAAGATATGGATCTTGATGCCATTATTGATGGTGAGGTTGTTGTACTCTCCAAAAATGGTACCGCGAATTTCGGTTCATTACAGAACTGGCGGAGTGAAGCGGACGGCGATCTGGTTTATTATATATTCGATATCTTATGGTACAAAGAGAAAGATCTTACTGAATTAACACTTTGCGAGCGTAAAGCCATATTGAAAGAAATCCTGCCTAAGAGCGATAATATATTAGTAAGTGAACATTTTGAAACTTCGGGTATTGCTTTCTTGGAGGAAGCCAAAAAACTCGGTCTTGAAGGGATTATGGCCAAACGGAAGGACAGCATATATCATATCCATAACCGTTCACGCGATTGGCTCAAGATAAAAGCCAATAAGCGGCAGGAAGTAGTCATTGGCGGATTTACCTTAAACGACGATTCCAACAAACTCTTTAGCAGTATCCTCGTTGGCGTATATGAAGGTAAAAAACTGGTCTATACGGGTAAGGTAGGTACTGGATTCAATGAGAAAATGCAGAAAGAAATGATGGCGCAATTCAAGCCTTTGATTACAAAGAAAGTGCCCTTTGCCGAAGAGCCCGATGTCAATAAACCTTCGCGGTTCAGACCCAATCCACCCCATGCAACCGTAACATGGCTTAAACCCGAACTTGTGTGTGAGGTGAGTTTTACGGAAATGACCAGCGATGGGGTAATGCGGCATCCATCATTTGATGGTATGCGGGAAGATAAAAGTGCTAAGAAAGTCGTGCTTGAAAATGAAGAACCTATTGAAGAAATAATCGAAGAGGATAATACAAGGTCAATTGTACCTTCACGATCTGACAATGGCCGTAAGACCTTGCTGAATCCTAATGATAAGACGCAGGTCAGAAAGATCAATAAGCACGAACTAAAATTTACCAACCTGGACAAAATATTCTGGCCGAAAGAAAAAATTACGAAAAGGGATCTGATCAACTATTATTATCAGGCAGCACCCTTTATCCTACCTTATCTAAAAGGAAGGCCACAGAGCATGAACAGGTTTCCAAACGGAATAGAGGACGAAGGTTTCTATTTTAAAAATGTCACTGATACAGCACCGGAATGGGCCGATACTTACCTTTATCACAGTGATTCTGATGATAAAGTCAGGCATTATCTCGTCGGAAAAGACGAGGCGACATTACTGTACATGGCCAATTTGGGATGCATCGAAATGAATCCCTGGAACAGTACCGTTAAAAAGCCGGAACATCCCACCTATTGCATCATCGATCTAGATCCTGACAAGAATTCGTTTGATCAGGTAATTGAAGCAGCACAGGTTACTAAGCAAATTCTTGATGACATGGGCGTACCCTCATATTGTAAAACGAGCGGCTCAACAGGATTGCATATATACATCCCATTAGGTAATAAATATACCTATGAACAGTGCAAGGAATTTGCACGTGTTATTGTAACGCTGGTGCATCGAGAGCTACCTGATTATACCACTCTTGAACGTGCTATTAAAGATCGTAAGGGGAAAATGTACCTTGATTTTCTACAGAACAGGCCGCATGCCACCATTGCCTCGGTTTACTCCGTTCGACCAAAAGCGGGCGCAACTGTATCAATGCCTTTGCATTGGGATGAAGTCAAGAAAGGCCTAAAAATGTCTGACTTCCATATTTTCAATGCGATAGAACGAATGCAGTCTGAAGGTGATATTTTTAAACCTATTCTTGGTAAAGGCATCGATCTTAAAGCTGCAATAGAAAAATTTTCGGATAATCAGAAATTAAACAAATAATAAAGAAATTATGAACGTAAAACGGATATTCGGAACTATTCTGACAATATTAGGGATAGGAGGATTAATTTACAGGCTATGAACTCATCATGAAAAGCACCGCTTATACAAATTTGGCGGTAGTCGGTATCTAGGCGCTTATTTTCTTCTCTTATGGAATAAGTCTTGTCAAGAATACCAAAGATGAGTCTTAAGAGTGATTCACTATAAGCGTTATGAGACATATAAACTTTGACAATACACATATTTATACAGGTAGCCTGGGAAAGTTTAATTTTCGACCGTTAATGGACTGCGTGTATATCGAGGTAATTATCGATTTTTCAGATGGTGCGATTTCCACGGGTGATATCGAGGTAATTGAGCCGGATCAAATTAATATGTATGTTGCTCCCTATACAACTGTCGCTGGAACTGCCATAGCAGCCAAAGCATGGGTTTTACAGAATATTGAAAAATCCGATGTTTGGAAGGTAACTGAAAAATATATCGATAGATAACCAAAATTAAATGCATGAAACACGCAAGTGATCCAAAGGATCATGAGTAATTTTTTGTTTCTAGATCAAAACATAGTTAACGAGGTACTGCGCGGGCGAGGACACTCTGATTTTTTTTCCAGATCCACCTCTTCGATCAAGATCACCGTGCTATTACTTTGTCTTAAATGAGCTTTCACTCACTTCACTTCAAAAAATGCCATAATCTTGATCTCAATAGTTGGATAACCGAGATGGAAATTTGAGGAAAAATGGCTAACAAAAATATAAAAGGTCGAATTACCAAATATAGAGGCCTATTGTTTTCATAAAAAAGCATTGAGCTGGGAGCCCAAAGCTTTTGATATATACCTATTTTATAAAACGTAATAATAGAACAATGTTTAATGATTTTGGTTTTTTATTGTTCGGATTACCTTAATTTTGACTATTCCTCTGCCGCTTGCTCGTTGATGAACCCTTCAGCTACACCCGTCAATGCTTCGTCAGTATCTTTTTCATTATCCAGTGTTTGCTGGAGCAGTGCAGCCACATCATCATGGCCCATCGTTTCTGCAAATGTGCGAAGTGTTCCGTAAGTTGCGATCTCGTAATGTTCAACTTTTTGTGCGGCAAGGATAAGACCTGCATCTCTTGTAAAGGTTCCTTTGTCTGTGTCAGAGATAATGGAATCTGCTTCATCAAGCAAACCCTGCATAGCGTCACATTTTTTTGCGACAGCTTTTTCTCCCAATTTTTCAAATACCTGTTCAAGTGTTTCTATATGTGTCTGAGTTTCCTTGGTATGCTTTTCAAATGCAGCTGCAAGTTTTTCACTGGTCGCTGCTTTTTGCATTTTAGGTAAAGCTTTCACAAGGTGTTTCTCTGCCCAATAAATGTCTTTTAATTCATCAACGAAAAATTCGTGGAATTCACTGTCTTTCATTTTTCCGGTATTTCCGGAAGGTTTCTTTGCGGCATTTTTCGCCGGTACAGATTTTGTTGTTGCCATAATAAAAATTTTTAAGTGTATTTCATAGATAACCAAGGCTATACCATTTTGGTTCAATAAAAGAAATTTAACACTTGTTAAAAAATAAGAGGCAATTTTGTTTAAACCTGCGCTTCAGGAATTTAAAAATACGGTAAACCTTGACGGTTTGGGTGTTGTTTATATGCAGTATTTTAGTGAAGATATTAGTATTAATAAAATTAAATTCTAAAAACAGAAATATGAGGGATTTAAAAGAATTAATCGAAGAGTGTAGCAATCTCCTTGCTACTGCTAAATACACGATCGCTTTTGCGGAAAGTGCAACGGCAGGGATGTTAGCGTTTGAATTTTCACAAAGCGAACATTCTGGGGAGATTTTGCGGGGTGGTATAGTCTGTTATGATGCGCATATAAAAGAAAAAATTCTAGGGGTGCCTAAAGGACTTATAGAGAAATACACACCGGAATCTGCCGAAGTAACTAAAGAGATGGCGTTCCGGGTTAAAAAGATGATGGATGCCGATGTTGTTGTTGCTGTTACCGGCCTTACAACTCCTGGTGGAAGCGAAGGCCCTGGAAAGCCTGTAGGAACGATGTTTTACTGCATTTTGATCAAAGAAAAAACGATTGAACATAGGAAAGTATTCAGCGGATCAGCCCGCGAAATTGTGTACTGCACGATTGAAGACATTATTAAAACTGTTATAAAATCTTTTAAGAAGCCATGAATAATAAAAAGCAAAGTTTTTTTTATAGAAATAGTCTGTCGATTGTTTTTATTTCCTTGTTTGTTTTAGCATTGGGAGCTCAGGCATTTTTTGGATGGAAGGAACACAATGAAGAGCTGAAAGATTTAGGGGCGCATGAAATTAGATTTTATTCTTATTTAGGAAGTGGCCATTTTTTCTCGGCAACTTTTGAAAATTTCCAAAGTGAATTTTTACAGATGGCACTTTACGTAATGCTTACAATCTCCTTGCGGCAGGTTGGATCGGCTGAATCAAAAGATCCGGAAAAACAAGAAGAAGTGGATAGGTTGCCCGATCCCACACGCAATGGTGCTCCTCGGCCGGTAAAGAAAGGAGGATGGCGTCTGATTCTTTATCAAAACTCGCTATCAATCGCATTTGTAATCCTATTCATTTTCAGCTGGGCGGGACATTTATATGGTAGTTTTAAAGATGCCAACCTTCAGGAAACCTTACGTGGCAAACCCGAAAAAAGTTTATTGGACTTTCTTGCCGAACCGCAGTTTTGGTTTGAGACATTCCAAAATTGGCAAAGCGAATTCCTGTCGGTTGCCTCCATTGTGATCCTTACAATCTTTCTCCGTCAAAAAGGATCACCAGAATCAAAACCCGTGGATGCGGCAAATGCTGAAACAGGTAAATAGAGCGGGTTTAGGTATTGAAATGATATAAAAATATAACATTCCCGATGTAAGCTGGTTTAATTTGATTTTTGATTACAAGTTTAGCTTCAATAATCACTTTTACTGTTCCGCGAAGGTTACAGATGGATTTTGCGGTGGCCTGGAGTTGTACTTCACTATTTACAGGAACGGCTTGTCCAAATTTAAAATTTTCTATTCCATAATTGATTTCCATTTTCACGTTTCTAACATCTGCAATCTGTTTCCAGAGATAAGGAATCAGGGATAAAGTCAGGTACCCATGTGCAATCGTTGAAGAAAAGGGACCTTCTTTCTCGGCTTTTTGTCGGTCGACATGTATCCATTGATGGTCATGAGTTGCCTCAGCAAAGAGATCGATCTGCTTCTGGTTAATCGTATGCCACAGAGAAGCCCCTATAAGTTTTCCCTCGTAGGATTTATATTCTTCAAAATTGTTGATAATTACCATATAAGCTTAGGTTAGTCTGTAATAACTGATATAGAACAAGTTTAAATAAATGGATGTTAATATCATAATTTAATAACTGCTAAGCTTCCGAGATATTGTCTATTTAGGATATTAGACAGAAATTAAGGCAAATGAAGCTTTAATGAGATTTTATTTTGAAAAGCAATGAATAAATGATGTGATAGGTTTAAGTACGGTTAACATTTCCGATTATTACCTAAACTTTGTCTTTATTTTGAAGACTGGTTAAGTTGGTATGTTAATTGTATTTTTTGTTTATATACATTTAATTACAAACCACTTAATATAAAATTACCATGTGCAACAACAAAGACAATAAATCAGGCTTAGTTCTGGGAATGCTGGCCGGTGCTGCTATTGGAGCACTACTAGGACTATTGTTTGCTCCGGACAGTGGAGAAGAAACGAGAAAGAAAATTAAGAAAAAGTCAGATGATTTAAAGGATCAGGCAAAGAATAAATATGGAGAACTTAGTGACGCCGTGAAGGACCAGTTTAACAATGCTTCTGCGAGTGTTAAAGAGACGGCAAGTAATGTCGCTAATTCGGTGACAGATGGTTTTGATAAACTGAAAGATCAGGTGACTTCCAGAGTAGAAGATGTCAAAATACAGGCAGGTTCAACAAAAAATAATCTTAAAACTTAGTACTTAATTTCCAATTTACTATATCTTACAAGAGTGAATAATAAATCGTTATCCACTCTTGTTTTTTTTATTCTATAAGCAAATATATATTAAAGATTTAATACAAAATTAGGAAGAGATATTAGAGAATATTTATAAAAAATATTCTCTAACAAATAATTAGTTCTGTTTTTTAAATAAGATTTCGATTGCTTATTATTAAATATTTCCCTAACATATGTGTCCTAAATAAATTTTAGGATTGGATTTCTGTGGTACAAGCATAGCTTTTTTCATCATTTCGATATTGACCCCTATTTTTCAATCTGCGAAGA
>JALAGS010000085.1 GCA_022712315.1 Sphingobacterium sp.
ACTTTTCATAAATTTAGGTTAATAATTGGTTAGGAAAACTCCTGTTGCTCCCCGCTTCAGGAGTTTCTGTTTATCAACAGCTTAGAAAAATAAAAAGAAAAATATTTCACCAAAAACACATCAAATCAACCATCAATAGGTCAGCAAATGGATTTCAAAAAACACATTTTTATTTATTTAGTTCGTGTACAGAACTCCAACAAATACAGAAATTTTAATAACAAAAAAATGACAATATGTTCACACAAAGAAAATAAGTTTTGGCATAGGTATTGCATTGTTTCGAGTATTCATAAATTTAGGTTAATAATTGGTTAGTTAGAAACACTTGAAGTTCCCCACTTCAAGTGTTTTTTTTGATAGCTATACCCTAAATAAATTAGAAACCGCCTGCTTATATTCAGTTGACTGTTTCCACCAATTGCTTCAGAGCAATTTCGTAGGCTCTTGACGAAATATGAGTCTTTTGCGGAGAAACTGCCTTGATTTTTTTAAGTGCTTCAAAAATCACTTTAGAAACATCCGAAAAAATTGCATCATCACTAATTTCGATATTGCGTTGCATTAAATAGGCAAATACTCTCGCCATGCCACAATTGGCAATGAAGTCTGGTATAACCGCGACATGCTGGTCTGCAAATTCCATGACAGGTCCATAAAATATTTCCTGATCTGCAAATGGAACGTTTGCACCGGAAGCAATCACCTCAAGCCCATGACTGATCAGATGTTGGATCTGATCTTTTGAAACTAACCGGGATGCCGCCGCCGGCACAAAAATATCGGTTTTCAAGTTCCAAATTTCTCTCTGTATCTGATCAAAAGGAATCAGATCCGGTGAGCAGAGTTCATTACCTTTTCGCTCCAGAAACAAACGTGTAATATCTTGTTCATTAAATCCTTCCGGATTGATCAATCCACCAGCACGATCGATTATTCCGACGATTTTAACCCCTAGTTTCGACAGATAAAATGCTGCTGCCGCAGCTACATTTCCCCAGCCCTGAATCACCGCACGTTTTCCAGCACAATGCGATCCAAAGAGTTCGTAGTAGTGACGCACTGACTCTGACACACCATAACCCGTTATCATATCTGCCACTTTGTACTTACGCTTCAGATCTGGACTGTAGGAGCTATCCTCCAATACTTTGGAAACTCCATAACGCAATTGCCCAATTTGATGAATACGATTGCTTTCATTCACCTTAAAGTGCCCATTCAAAATTCCTTCTTGGGGATGCCACAGTCCATATTCTTCCGTCAATGGAATAACATCATGAATTTCGTCTATATTCAGGTCCCCACCCGTCCCATAATAGTTTTTCAATAGCGGTGTAACAACCTTAAACCAACGTTCTAAAACTTCATTTTTCCTGGGGTCATGTGGATCGAAATCAATCCCAGATTTTGCGCCCCCTATTGCAGGCCCAGATACCGTAAATTTGACCTCCATTGTTTTGGCCAAAGATTCTACCTCATGCTTATCCAACCCAGCCCGCATCCGTGTTCCACCACCCGCAGCACCTCCACGCAAAGAATTGATCACAATCCATCCCCTTGCATCCGTTTCGCTATCCTTCCATTCGAAAACAATTTCTGGGCTTTTATGCTCAAACGCCCGTAATAACCCTTTCATCCCTTCCATACTTCTATAAATTTCCTCGACGTTCCTGTTCACGTTCTATGGCTTCAAAAAGGGCCTTAAAATTTCCTGCTCCAAAGCTTTGTGCTCCTTTGCGCTGGATGATCTCATAAAATAAAGTTGGTCTATCTTCTACAGGCTTTGTGAAAATCTGCAGCAAATACCCCTCTTCGTCACGGTCTACCAGAATTCCAAGTTCTTGAATGATCCGTATTTCTTCATCAATTTTTCCAACTCGCTCGGGCAACATGTCATAATATGCTTCGGGCGGAGCACTCAAAAACTCTACTCCTCTTGCTTTAAGTGCTTTCACGGTAGCAACAATATCTTTTGTTGCCAACGCCGCATGTTGTACGCCTTCTCCCTCATAAAACTCAAGGTATTCTTCAATCTGTGACTTCTTTTTTCCCTCGGCAGGCTCATTGATTGGGAACTTAACGTAGCCATTTCCATTGCTCATCACTTTACTCATTAGCGCGGAATACTCGGTATTGATCTGCTTATCATCGAAAGACAGGATGTTAACGAACCCCATGACATCCTGGTACCATTTCACTGTTTCGTTCATCTTGTTCCAGCCGACATTACCAACACAATGGTCGACATAAAGCAAACCTGTTTCGCTTGGATTGTAATCACTTTCCCATTTTTCATATCCCGGCATAAATGGACCGGAATAATTCCGCCGTTCGACAAATAGATGGACCGTTTCGCCGTAGGTATAGATACCGGCAGTCCAGACTTCCCCGTTTTCATCCTTCAGAACCTGTGGTTCCTGATATACCTTTGCCCCTCTTTTTGTTGTTTCCTCAAACGATTTTCGGGCATCATCTACCCAGAGCGCTAATATTTTAACGCCATCACCATGTTTCTTAACATGTTCTGTGACGGGATGGTCAGATTTCAGCGCCGTGGTAAGCACCAAACGTATTTTATTCTGTTTTAGCACATAGGATACCCGATCTCGAACTCCTGTTTCAGGTCCGGCATAAGCATCCGACTGGAAGCCAAAAGCTGTCTTGTAGTAATGCGCAGCTTGCTTGGCATTACCAACATAAAATTCAATATAATCTGTCCCATTGATAGGTAGAAAATCTTGCGCTTGGGCAATCTTTTCTGCAAATGTATTTGCCATAATTTATATAAAGGTTACTCTTCTTTTATTAATCTAACTCATCCAAGACTTATAATAATCTGGATCTTCTATAGTGAGTGCTTCTTCTGTGAGCATCAATGGTCGAAAAGGATCGATCATCACAGCCAGCTCTTCAGTTTTAACCTGTCCGATGCTTTTTTCCACTGCCCCTGGATGAGGCCCATGAGGTATACCACCGGGATGCAGCGTAATCTGTCCTCTTTCAACCGACTTTCTGCTCATAAAATCGCCATCGACGTAGTATAGGACTTCATCCGAATCTACATTGCTGTGATTATACGGTGCAGGAATCGAATTGGGATGATAATCATACAGCCGTGGACAAAAGCTGCACAGTACAAAGTGATCTGTTTCAAAGGTCTGGTGGACGGGTGGTGGCTGATGTAATTTACCTGTTATCGGCATAAAATCATGGATCGAAAAGGCCCAGGGAAAGTGATAGCCGTCCCAGCCAATAAAATCAAATGGATGACTCCCGTAGACATATGGATAAATCATCCCCTGTTTCTTGATTTTCACTTCAAAATCACCCAACTCATCAAAGGTTTCCAAATTCTGAGGTACCCGAATATCGCGTTCAAAGAAGGGAGCGTGCTCCATCAATTGACCAAATTCATTGCGATACCGTTTTGGCGTACGCACAGGAGAAAACGATTCGACGATAAACAACCGATTATCTTGCCCCTCAAATTCCATTTGATAAATCGTTCCCCGGGGAATAACTAAATAATCGCCATATTTAAATGGGATATTTCCATATCCAGTTTTTAACCTTCCGCTCCCTTGATGAATAAAGACAATCTCATCTGCCTGGCTATTTTTATAGAAATAATCATCCATGGACCGACGAGGAGCTGCCAAGGATATGTGCAGATCCTGATTAACCAGTACTGGCGTTCGGCTTTCAAGATAATCATCTTTTGCCTGTACCTGAAATCCTTTTAGGCTGGTATGCTTAAGATGTTTATCCCGGGCAATCTTGGGCGATACATCGTAAGGCTCCCTAATTTGCTTAACTAATGTAGGGGGGTGGCAATGATACACCAAAGAATAAAGACTGGAAAATCCATGGGTGGATACGAGTTCCTCAGCATAAAGCGTATTATCGGGCTTTCTAAAAACAGTATGTCGCTGCATTGGAATTTGCCCTTGTTTAACATAAAATGGCATAATTCTACGATTTAAACGGTTATAAAATTAAATGAATATCCAAGTACCAATAGAACTATTGGCAAGTGCGTGAGAGAAGATTAGTATTGTGCAAAAACGATATCAGCTATAATTGCTCTATTAAAAGCAATATAGGGCATGGGGAACGCAAAGCGATGTACGCCACGATTGATCATTTTTTATAGTTTATAATGCTTTAATAAAGGTAAGCATATTTTTCTATTTTCAAGAAAAGAAATATTTTTTTCAAATCTTATACAATATATTTGTGTCAAATGCTAACAACATAGAATAACCAAATAGAACACACTATATATGAGAATTGTCACCAGCATTAAGGAAGGTCAGGAAGAATTGGGGATTGTCATAAACGACCGATTTTATCGTTGCTCAGCAATCGATCAAACCCTTCCCAAAAATATGTCTGATTTCCTAAAAGGTGGAGAGAAGGCCATGAGTAAGCTTCAGGAATTTGAGCGTGCTTTGGTCCGGGGAACGATCGAAAGACCTTATCATCCGTTACAGGAAACACAGCTTATCGCTCCGATACCTCATCCAGCCTCTTTTCGTGATGCCTACGCATTTCGTCAGCATGTGGAAACATCAAGAAGAAACCGTGGACTTGAAATGATCCCCGAATTTGATAGATTTCCTGTTTTCTATTTTTCAAATCATCAGGCAATACAAGGCCCTGGACCTATTCACTGTATGCCCTTACATTTAGATCAACTTGATTTCGAACTTGAGATCGCTATCGTCATCAATAAGCCAGGAATCAACATCCCTGCGGCCAAGGCAGATGAGTATATTGCCGGATTCATGATTATGAATGATTTTAGTGCAAGAAAACTGCAGATGGAAGAGATGAAATTGAGTTTAGGGCCTGCCAAAGGCAAAGATTTTGCCACAGCAATTGGACCTTGGTTAGTTACAAAAGATGAATTGGAGCCTTATAAAGTTCAACCAGCCGAAGGGCATATTGGCAACTGTTATGATCTCGATATGACTTGTAAAGTAAACGGCAGACAGGTTTCAGCGGGTAATTTTGCGAGCATGCACTGGACTTTTGCAGAAATTATTGAGCGGGTTTCTTATGGTGTACAGATCTTCCCCGGTGATGTGATCGGTTCAGGTACTGTTGGGACAGGTTGCTTTCTCGAACTCAATGGCACTGCACGCATAGCGAATCCTAACCACAAAGATCAATGGCTTAACCTTGGCGATGAGATTGAATTGGAGATCACCGCACTCGGAAAACTTTCCAATTCTATTGCTTTACACCATTCATAAATCTAGCGAATATGAAGTCATCTTTCGAAACCATAACCTTTGAGTCTGTAGCGGACAAAGCTATCATCGATAATTTAATTAAATATGCTATTGCACCGCGTCCAATTTGTTTTGCGAGCACGATAGATCGCAATGGACAAGTCAACTTAAGTCCTTTCAGTTATTTCAACCTGATGTCGCATCAGCCGCCTATCTGTGTTTTCTCGCCACTGCGGCGGATGCGTGATGGCAGTACCAAACATACGCTGGATAATATACAGGAAGTTAAGGAAGTCGTCATCAATATTGTCAACTACGACATGGTGCAGCAGCAATCTCTTTCCAGCACCGAATATGGGAAGGAAATAAATGAATTCGATAAATCGGGTTTTACTGCTGTACCTTCTATTCAGGTTGCGCCACCACGTGTAGCCGAATCTCCAGTCCAGCTGGAATGCCGGGTTAGAGAAATCGTCGCTTTAAGCGATGAACCGGGGGCTGGTAATCTTGTTATTGCGGAGATCCTCTATATGCATGTCCACAAACACCTATTGGGCAAGGACAATACTATCCAACAAAAAGATTTGGACCTTGTGGCAAGGCTGGGTGGTGACTGGTACTGCCGCGTCACTGATGAAAATCTATTTATTGTACCGAAACCCCTCCGTAGTCTGGGAATTGGCATAGATCAACTTCCGGAAAAAATTAGATTTTCTACTGTACTGACCGGAAATCACCTGGGATTGTTGGCCAATGTCGAAACACTACCCACATTAAAAGATATACAGCCAGCGGATAAGTACTTAAACTACCTGAAACTAAACTTTGAAGACAGCCCATCGAAATTCAACCAGAAAGTTCATGAATATGCTGCACAGCTATTGGATGCAGGCCAGCTTGATAAAGCCTGGCAAATTTTATTAAAAGAATAATATAAAAGCTATAAAATAGCTGGATATTTCATTTTCCGTGTATAGGAATCGGCATCTAGAAAGTGAAAACTTAACCAGACAATTAGATTTACAATAGTAAGTAATTTAGGTAAGATCAGAAATCACCTTATCTGCTGCATCTATACCTTGGTAAAAAGCTTCTTCAAAAATTGAAATACCGCTTAAATCTGAATGTGCAAAGTATACTTTGTCTCCAATCGATTTTGCTAGTTCTAGCCGCGCTTGTGAAGTCAAAAATCCTTTGACCGGACTAATCATCCCATGCCCATGTCTAAATATTTCGATACTGATAATCTCCTTTTCTATGCCATAATGAGCTTTTTCAAGATCATTTAAAATAAAGTCCCTCCATTGCTGATCCGACCAAGCAAATAGCTGCTTTCGATTTTGTTTTAAATTCCCCTCGCCTAAACTGTGATAATAGCTGATCACAAACGGGCTATGGAACTGTTTTAGGCTCTGATGTTGATCATAAACATACCCCAACCCATTTCCCCTGTAGATAATATTCTCCCAAGAAAGAGGTCTACCATCAGCGAAAGGAAAGCGACGCAATACGATCGCAGCCACAATCCAGGGGGCGTAGTGAAATTCCCTTGTTAACGAAGTCCGGTGAGGCAACAAATACTGGTTGACAAATTGTGGGCAGCAGTTTATAACGCAATCTGCTTTTATAACTTTCGAAATCGCTTCTTTTGCGTCATAAACAGAAACTTCCACTTTTTCAGCTTTTATATCAATACGAAAGGCTATATTCTTATGCAATACTTTTCCCTCGACATACTTTTTGAGATGAGAGACCAGTCTTCCATTACCCTCTTGCCAAGTCAACACCAAATCTTGATAGTCGTCCCAATCGTGCTTGCGACTCGCAAAATAATGGATCCCCGCAAATGCTGAAGTATGTTTTATTCCGGTACCGTAGTCGTCTCGACAACAATAATTCACATACTCTAGCAAGGCTTCAGTATGATAGCCTTGGTTTTTCAACCAAGACAACATGTCCTGCCCGTCGAGAGCCGTTCGGTCATAGATCTGTGAGGCGTTACGCATAGGAATATCAAACACATATTTTCCATCGGTATCCTTCAATTTTTTAAAACCCTGCATTTGCTGAAAGAACCGTGCAAGTTCTGCAGATTCTGCTTCAGAAATCCCATAATTAGGTACAATCCCCTCCTGCCATACATTACGGATAAAAAGTCTTTCCTGCGGTGCAAACGAAAGCTGTTCTTCGTCAAAAATCGGCTTGCCTGCGGCAGTCCATTCTTTAATAATCCCCGACTCTTCCAAAAATTGAAGGAGTTCGGTATTGGACGCATTGGGAATAGGAAGATAATGTGCACCTAAGGGATAGGCACTGTGCACATTGTGACCGCTACGGGCATTTCCGCCAACCTCGTCTTCTAAATCCAAAAGCATAAAATCAGAATAGCCCTTCTGCTGTAGACGGTAAGCCGCTGAAAGCCCTGTTACCCCGCCACCCAAGACCAGGATGGGTACTTCAATTTCTTCAGTCGGAGCAGGAAAATCTGGAAATCGGAGTCGATGTCCCAAGATATGATCGGTTCCCGTTAGGTGCAGAAAAATATGGTTCACTTTCGTTCGACATGCCTGTAAAAACTGAGCACCGATTGCCAGTAAAACTGTAGCTTTGAGAAACCCTCGCCTTGATTGATTAGATTTTACCCCATTCCTCATCAAAATACCGCACTAAAATTTGATTATCCAATCGATTTATTTCTATCTTTTCATCTGTACACATATCAGCTGGAAAATTGGTCAACTCGTCAAACTTATAATTGTAATATCTAAGCTTATCTACACGACGGCGCAATTGGGTAAAACGTTGCTGTATATTCCTAGAGAATAAACAAAAGCCCCACTCTCCAAAAGACGGTACATAAGTATGGTAAGCAATAGTATTCGGAAAAACTGAACCAATGGTCTCATGAATACACCAATAAGATTTGGGTGCGAAATAAGGCGAAGTTGTCTGTACCGAGACCATAGTTTGATCAGTCATTAGAGCGGCCAAAGTTTGATAGAAACTATTTGTGAACAACTTTCCTAAACTATAATTAGAAGGGTCTGGGAAATCAATAATCATGACATCATATTTACCCTTTGCAGACTTAGCCCATATAAAAGCATCCTGATTGATAACAGTTACGCGAGGATCGTTTAGTGAACCTTGATTATACCGAACCAACAGCTCATTTGTCCTAAATAACCGCGTCATTCCTTCATCTAAATCGACCAATGTTACTTTCTTTACTTCAGGATATTTTAGGATTTCTCGTACAGCAAGCCCATCCCCACCTCCAAATACTAAAACATTGGAAATATCTTTAGCCATGGACATGGCCGGATGCACCAGTACTTCATGATAACGGTATTCATCTTTAGTGTTGAATTGTAGATTATTATTTAAAAACAGTTGATAGTCACCTCTATTTTCTGTCAAGACTATACGCTGATAGGGTGTAGAATGCTTGTAGATAATATTATTTCCATACAATTGACTTTCTGAATATTTCAACAGATCATCTGAATAGAAAAAAATTACGGATAGCACTACTAAACAAAAAACAGACTTTATCTTTATCCAAACGGGATTTTTCAATTTTTTTGAAAGATAGAATGATAAAAATACGCCGACCAAAATATTGATGATACCAAAAAATAACGATGTACCCATGACCCCCAGTTTGGGAATAAGCAGTATAGGAAATAAAACCGAAGCTATCAAAGCTCCAATGTAATCGAAAGCAAAAACATTGGAAACTAAATCTCTAAACTGCACTTTATCCTTCAAAATATTCATCAATAGCGGAATTTCCATTCCACAGAGACAACCTGTCAGAAATACGAAGAAATAGAGCACAAATTGAAAATGTTCAACCTGCTGGAACATCAAAAACAAAACAACAGAACTGCAGCCACCAATAAGTCCTATCATCAATTCAATATCGATAAATCGATCAAATAAATTTTTGGCAATATACTTCGCCAAAAACGATCCCACCCCCATTGAAAACAAGTATGTCCCTATTATAAATGAAAACTGTTTTACTGAATCCCCCAGTAGATAACTCGCCAATGCACCTGCAACCAACTCATAAATCAGACCACAAGTAGCGATGATAAACACAGCCAGCAAAAGAAATATAGGAAGATTATTTCTCTTACCCATGTATTGCCGCTGCTATAATAATAGATATCCCTAATATAAATGCCGCAAAAACAATTGCTAAGGCCATGTTTTTGTTCTGTACTATTTCCTGCCAGGATTTTTCTGGAGTTAAACGTTCAATAATCCAATAAGCCAGCAACAATACGGCTATTCCAACGATTGAGTAGACCAGTGAAGCCGCTACTCCTTTATAAAATAATTCGTAATTCATCTTTATCTTGTTTTTATTTATGACCAGAACCGTCTTCATTATAATATGACCGGTAATAATGTCCCCTAGAACCTGTATACGTATGATCCTCCAATGTATTTGTGCTGATTGTTGTTTTACAACTAGTCGACGAATTGATAAGGACTGTTATTGCAATAAATGCCGCAACAAAAACAATTAAAACAAGCCCCAGACCTTTAAATTTTAAAACATTAATTAGATTTACGCGATCAAGTCTCACTAAAAAATCCTTATTTTTTAATTCCAAAGACCAATAACGGTACACCCACAGTAAAATAATGATTCCTACCAAAAAGGAGATCAGGATAAAGTAGCTTGTACCTCCATAGGTTAATTTATAATCCTCAGAGAGCTCGACATCAAACTCCATATCTCGAGAAGCATTGGATAAAGAAGTTACAAAAACAAGATGATAGATACCGGGTTCAATGCGACAAAAATCTACAGTCAATCCTCTCGCATAATTAATATCATTATCTTCATGTACAAAAGAACTTGTTTGGATAACCGCATTTGTTTTTTCATTCACCAGCTTAATCTCCAGAAAAAGGGGATAATTTTTAGCCTCCGATATACCTTCAAGCAGCAGTGTTTTTGAAACCTCTCCTTTCAGTTCAAAGGAGGTCCCGATAAATTCGTTACGGGCTTTCTTTACCTTAAACGTTTCATCAAAAGTATATACATCACTTCCAATTTGTTTAAAATTTAATGCAAGAAAGATGGATGCTATTAATAAGACCAAAATAACTCCAAGTTTCTTAAACTTCCCTCCAACAAGATCGCTTTTGGATTTATAATCTTTAAAAAAATCAAATAGACTGAAGTATGCCTTCTCGTCAATATAAGAACCTTGATAGTATTCGATATCATCGTCTATAAACTCCTCTGAAATAAAACGATCTTCATCGATCGTTCGAATATAGGTCTTAACAGTAGATTCAGCATCTAAATCTTCAAACACAAAACCTTCGGCATAGATCACATGCTGACGATCTGTATATTCTAACTCATAATTTCCACGTTCAAATTTACAAAAATTGTCGGGTGTAACGATCAACTTTTTCTTAGAAATGGCGTACAGAACACTCGTATAATCAACTCCATCTGCCAAATAAATCGTATTTTTAGAACCATTATTTAGCCCTACATATTCATTGCCATAAGCTCCAGTTGTGGTACGTCTAAGAATTTTGGTGATAATTCTATAGTTCATTCGTTTAAATTGAATGGACTCATTTAATTTAGCCCATTGCAAAATTTTGGGTACATCAAACTTTTTGACAAATGTCAGCGTCGCTAATGTCGTCCCCTTAAAATAGCTATGGCAATTAACACATACAAAACCAGAGAAATTAGACACATCCACAATAAATTTATGAACATGCCCACAATCATTACAAGCTACTTCCATATATTATCTATCTACGACTGTTTCGTTAATAACAATGGCATTAAAATAGTCCTTAAACAAGCTGCCTAGTCGAAAGACGTTATCACTATTATCTTTCAGATAGTTGCACAAGTAAATATCCAAGGTAAGTTGCCCAAACTCAGGCCACGTGTGAATACATATATGTGATTCCATTAAGCAAATTGCAGCTGTAAATCCTCCCCCCTGAAAAGTATGTGTCGAAGTGCCAACAATTTTTAAATGATTGACCTTAATCTGATCATTCGTAAATTCCAAAAACGATTCCAAAGTGGTTAATAACAATACATCCTCAACTTGCAACGTCAAAAGCAAGTGTTTACCTGGAGTATACTTATCATTCATCAAAAATAATACGGTTAATTTAATTCGCGCAAATATAGAAAGTTTTATATGATTTCCGACGATAATCCACTATCATTTAACCTAGTGATTATTTAAAGCTTCCTCCTTTGCGACGCGCAGTCCATCATCAATCAGTTTTTTCAAATGCGGATATAGCGTAACAAATTCCAAAAGCCTCTTTTCAGCCAGATGAGTCAACTCCTCTGCATCATTCGCCCAGGCGATTTCAAATAACTCAACCAAACCTAACCAATGATCCGCATTTTCCGATCCCAAGAGATTGAAGATATCAAGCCAAGCTTTTTGATCAGATCCTTTGTCCCGCAAGTTCCATATCGCAGCATGGAGATTCACGAGCTCTACATCTTCGCTTTCGTTAGCCATGGAAGATGAAGCCTGATCCGGATTTTCTTCCAGTGCTTCATAGGCATCTTTATCGGCAGCACCCGCAAAAACAGATACAATTTCAGCCCCTACTGCCATATCATATATCCCCCATTCAGGTTTAAAATACACCTCTTTCCTATCGTTACGGTATACTTCACATGCCGTAAATGAAATCAAAACAATCTTGTCAAATTGACGGACAATCCGTTGAACAGTTCCTGCGATGGTAATCCCCGAAGCAAAGTTTAACAGACATTGCTGGCCTTCAACTATACCATATTGGATCAATGTTGCTTCATCAAAATCTTCTAGATCATAATCTGCACCTCTCAAATTTCCTACAGGAGAGCCAAACCCTTCGCTATGATAATTTATACCGTGCCATTCGAGCTGTTTACCCGCGAATGCCAAAGCTGTAGGTCCCTGTGTCTGGATATACGAAAGATTTTTATCTGCATTGGCTAATTTAAAAACTCCTGATACTTGCAGACCAGAACTATATTGCACCGTGCACACAGCACGGCAATCAATGGCTTTGTCAACGCTCCGTTTCCCTCCTACCCGAAAGGACATGGTATCAGCAAATTTATCCAACACAATCTTTAGATGTTCAAAATCTGGTGTAACAAATAGCTGCGGCTGTGGTTTAGTAATATCATACGCATATTCGATCGCATTTAAACCATACGGCAACTTAGGCACATCTTCTTGCATGCAGCTCGCGCTTTCTCCAATGGAAGACAGTAAACCAGCTCCGTAAATTTTGGGTGTATGAAGATCGCCAATAAGTCCGTATTCTACTGTCCACCAATGTAATCTACTCAACAACGCCATCTCCGAGGGCTCCCCCATATTATCCTGAACGGTCCGCAAATTCTTTTCTGCAGCCGCCAACTCAACCGCCGTTGTTGTTGCATGTTCTTTCAAAATAGATAGGTGACGAATAGCTTCATAGAGTTCAAAATCTTTGCCCGAAGAAAGTGCTTTTGTCCCGACTTCTCCAAAATATTGCAGGTATGCAGCATAATCTGGCTCACCTATTATAGGGGCATGCCCAGAAGATTCGTGAATAATATCTGGCGCTGGTGTATATTCGATATGCTCCAATTGACGTATGTCTGCGGCAATAACTAGTACCCGATGTGCCTGAAATTCCATAAAAGCAGCTGGCGGAATAAATCCATCCACTGTCACAGCGCCCCAGCCAATTAATTTTAGACTATCGTTCATATCCTGCAGGTTTGGTATGGTCGAAATTGATAAACCTGCTTTCTTCAATCCTGGGATATAAGGGTAATATGCTACATCTTTCAAAAAAGAATAATTCTGGCGCATGACATAACGCCACAAAGCCTGATCCAATGCGGTATATCGTTCATATCGCTGAGCTACTACATAGCGTTTCAAATGTTTGGGCAATCGCTCCAAAACAATGTTATTGTATGTTTCCATCTATAATTGGTATGAAAATAAAGTTTGAGACTTCTATATGAAGGTAGAAATTATTTATGGTTTAAGAAAGAACCACCATGTTAATTTATTGCTTTTCGCAAAATATTACAAAAGCATACCTTCACAAACCTTACTAAACAACTTTAAAATAAGTTCTTTTACCCAATTTAATTTTAAGACCTAGATTTAAATCAACTGACAGCTCCGGATTCAGCTGTTTTATGGAGTCGATCTGAACTGCGCCACCTAAAATCAATCTTCTCATCGCCGACTTTGTCGACCCTTTCAGGAAATGACACAGATCGACCAGTTTAGCCTTTTCACCAAACTGTTCTCGTAATGTTTGACCCGATATCTCCTGAAAAGTTTTTTCTTCCAATTTCTTGCTCTGAAATTGCTTGACAAAAAAATCAGCTGCAGTCAACGCAAACTCATCGCCATGGTACTGAGCGACAAGATTATGTGCTATAAGTTTCTTAATTTCCATTGGATTTTCGCCCATTTCAATACGGGCCTTCATTCCAAGTTTGGTTTCCTGATTGAAATCTGTTGTCAAGTCGATATATTCTGGAATTAAATGATCTGGAATTGACATGGTTTTACCAAACATTTCATTCGGCTCATCCAAAAGACCGATCGTGTTATCTAATGATTTGCTCATTTTTTCTTTTCCGTCCAGCCCGCGCAATAAAGGCATACACAGTACTATTTGTGGATCCTGTCCAAAAGATTCCTGCAGCTGCCTGCCCATGGTGCAATTGAACATTTGATCCGTTCCGCCCATTTCAATATCGCTTTTGATATGTACAGAGTCAAAGCCCTGCAATATCGGGTAAAGCAACTCATGCATGGCTATCGATTGATTCTCGTTAAACCGCTTATTAAAATCATGACGTTGCATCAGCTGAGCAACCGTGACTTTTGATACCAGCTGAATGACTTCTGTAAAATTTAGCTGATCCAGCCAGTCTCCATTAAAAACAACTCTTGCTTTTGAAACATCAATAATTTTAGACAGTTGCGCAATGTAGGTTGCCGCATTGAGGGCGATCTCATCCGGACATAAAGGTTTACGTGCTTTATTTTTTCCCGTAGGATCTCCGATCCGAGCGGTAAAACTGCCAACCAGGATCACGATTTCATGCCCCAGCTGCTGAAACTGCCGTAGTTTCTTCAACACCACAGCGTGCCCTAAATGAAGATCCGCCGCTGTGGGATCGAAACCAAGTTTTATAATCAATGGGCGATTCTTTTCTTCAGCCTCCTTCAACTTCGATGCAAGTCCTTCCTTCGGTAAAATAATTTCGATGTTTTCCTCTAACTCTTTTAACATGATGTCATATAAAATAAAAAAAGCCCGAACGTTATGTTCGGGCTTAGCTATAAATAATAATTGAATTTCTTAATTTAATAGGCATAGGGGTCCCGAACGATTATCGGGCGATAATAATTAAAGAAAAATGGAAGACGTAATATGTTGTTCATTTTCTTCATTGCTTGACAAAGGTAGCGCTATATTTTTAAAATACAAAAATATTGCGATCTCTTAACCAATTCGACTTACGTTTTTCAATTAGCCACCATTATTTTTATCCATCAATTTTCCCGAAGCATTATAAACATACTTTTGGGTATTCCCCTTATCCTTTTTCTCCACTACCTTTTGCACGAGCAATGAATTCTTAAAATACTCATGGTAAGAGCAATTATCAAGGTTATATCTCCGCTCGACAAGATTATTATTCTGATATAAATCTGTATAATCAACCTTAGCTTTCCGATAGGTATGTTTTAGTAATTGACCAAGAGCATCAAATGACTTTGATTCCTGTATCTGCCCGCCACAATTCAATTTAGCACTGTACATTAAGGTATTGTCTAAGCGATAGTCAGCTCGGGTATGGTCAAAATCATTTTCAACCGTATAATAATTATCAAAAAATACCTTTGTTATTTTTTTCCCCTTATTTACAACTCCGTAGAATACCGTTTTTTCCTGGCTGATTTTCCCATTCTTAAAATTACGCTGCACACTTGAAGTATCCGTTATTGTGTATTGAAAGTCTGGTAACGTAGCAGATTTCACATTCATTTGCTGCAATACACCGTGCCGTACTACAACAACACCTTGCTTCCCGTCTTTTTCAATCTTAAAATCACTCTCTACTATACCTTCCTTATTGATTGAAATAAATGCATTGGAAAGCCCCATAAATTGATTCTTCTGCAGAATATATTTACCTGGTTTCAACTTCGTTTCTTTACCCTTTTCAAGTATCCGGATCGTATCCTGTGGATATTCTGATAAATGAAGCTGGTAATTATCTTTATCTAATCGAACATACTCTTGCGCAACTCCCAAATGAATAGCTAAACAAAGGTATAATAATGTAATAAAACGTGATTTCGACATGATGTAATGAAATTGTTGCAATAACAGTAACACAATTATTACACCAAAAAATAAAATAGGACTGCTTCTCAAAATACTTTTCCAATAAAAATGTATTTACAGTACGCTACAACACATCCATTAAAGGCTTACGCAGACAATAAAAAAGGAGAATTATCTACCGATAATTCTCCTTATAATCAAGGTCTAGCAATGTTCGCGCCGAAGGCGCGCACAACATCCAGCATCTAAACAGACTCTAAATACTGGGCATAACAATAGCCCTCTTCATTATCTTTGGTTCTGACAAGCCACCATTGATCATTAGCTTTACTAATCAAAGTGATGATTTCTCCTTTAGCAGCTTTGCCGACAATAGGCTGATCTGTACCTGGACCTTTTCTAATATTCAAGTTACTGTTTTCGGTAATGACCTTCACCTGACTTCCCGGCACTTCTGTAGCCACATCTACATTGAGTACCACATCTCCAGTTTGGAAATTAGGATCTATATTACCGTAAATTTCCCATAGCTTATTTTTTACATCTGCAGTAGGTGCTGTACCTCTGATCTGCAATACACCATCCATTTCGGCATAATTCAGGTCATTTACACCTGAAGATTGTGCCGTATCCAAAAGAACTTTATATTTTTCTTGCAATGACATAGTTTCGTTATTTTATTTTTTGACAACAATACCACTTAGATCCACTTTTTTGGGATTCAAGTTATCCAGTCCCTGTTTTAAGGTTACTATCTTTGGTTGCTCTAAGGTACCTGTAACAGAGATTACACCATCCTTTACACTTGCCTGCACCGTAGGAAAATCCTTCATAAACGTATTTACAGCTGCGCCCAGTACCGCGTCATTATTGGATGTCTCAATAGGAGCGGGTGTCGATGACACCGGAGCGCTAACGACAATATTGTTTTGAATAGACTTAACGTCTTTATCTCCTGCTGTTTTAGCAATCGATTCCACTTGTTGTTTTTCTTCCTCCGAAGCGACGGTGCCACTTAAGATAACTTTTCCTTTTTCAACTTCGACGTCTACTGTTTTACGGCCAGTAAGCGCATTTTCTATCTTTTCCTCCAGCTTATCGTCAGATAATCCCGATTTGCAGGACGTAAAAGAAAGTACAGCTGTCGTTGCCAATAGACAAAATGTTAATTTGCTAAATTTCATAAGACCAATTTTAATTTATAATTCCAACAATAGTCCTAACAAACTCCCATCACAATTGTTTGTCCTATTATTTTTAAACTTAAATTCCCTTGCCGGATCGTAATTATATAATTAAATTTAAGAGCAGAGGTATTCATGACCGTTTCATTCGGATCATTTTCTCCTCTATAGTTATAAAAACACTTTTAAAACACAGATACGAACTTTGATGATTCAATCGAACAGCTATTAATTATGGGATTTTTGAATAATATTTTTGGTAAAAAAGAAAATAAAAAGGACGATGTGCAAGATTTTTGGGACTGGTTTATAAAAAATGAACAGACATTTTTTCAAATCGTTAAGAGTGGAGAACAAATTGATCAGAATTTTTTCAGCAAGCTTTCACCAAAGATAGATGCGCTTCGCAAGGAGCTGTATTTCTTAACTGGTATGTATGATGATGAAACAGCTGAGCTTGTAGTTACTCCCGATGGGGTCATCAAAAATATTGCTTTCGTAGAACATCTAATTGCTTCTGCTCCATCACTATCCCGCTGGAAATTTACGGCACTAAAACCCGCTATTGCGGATATGGAAAAATTCAAAATCAAGATGTATGGATTCTCCTTTGACATCAAGGATATGTTTTTTTACCCTATTCAGCATAAATACCAGCCGGATGAAGTCGATATCGTTATCGTTCACCCCGATTATACGGAAGAGAACAAAGCTAATATTGCCCATGGAATAGAAATATTCCTCGATAATTACATTGGTGAACTCAATTCGATCATAGCCATAGACAATCTAAATGTGACCTCAACAGATCTCGCAACTGAAGAGTTGATTCCGCTGCTCAAATTAAAAGATTATTTAATCTGGCGAGAAAAAGAATTTGTGGAAAAGTACACTGATCTAAGACACAATACCACCGATGATACTTATACTGCATTTGAAGGTGTATTAGAAAATGACTTACCCATCTTGGCAATTATTAACACAACGCTATTAGACTGGGATGGAAAAGCCTCCCACCCTTGGATCGTTACACTAAAAATCAGTTATGATGGAACAGCAACCAATGGAATGCCAGATCAGGAAACTTACGATTTAATGGATAAGTTTGAGGAGGAATTAATGAACAACCTTCCAGCTGATATTGGCTTTCTTAATATTGGCCGAGAAACCGCTGATAATCTAAGGGAAATTTACCTGGCCTGCAAAGAATTCCGAAAAATCTCCATGACCATTGATCAGTTAATCGAACAGTATAAGGAAAACCTCCAAATTGATTATAGTATCTACAAAGATAAATACTGGAAATCCTTCGAGCGATTTTATACACAAATAGAATGAGGCTGCCGAACAAAAAAAATACTGCTAAAAAAAGGAATTTTGTAAAATCTGTTTGATCTATGAATAAAATCATTCTTTTGGTCATTATCCTAGGGGTAGGTCTCATCGCTTTCAAAACCAACAAAAAAAACGCACTTTTGGCCGTTGTTGACACGAAGGAAAACGAGCTATCAGACGATGCCCGCTACGCCATGGCTATGATAGAAGTAAAAAAACACCTAAAAACCAACATCGGCTATAATCCTGATGTTTCCTTTCTTCTGGATATGAAAAGACCCTCGGGGAGAAATCGCTTCTTTGTCGTAGATCTAAAAAGGGAGCAGATTATCGATCAGGGCCTGGTTGCCCATGGATCTGGTTCCGAAACAGGCAAAAAAAACAGCTTAAAATTTAGCAATACAGATAATTCCCATGCGACATCACTAGGAAGTTATACTATCGGCAGTTCATACAGCGGCAAATTTGGAAAAGCCTATAAGCTATATGGTTTGGATAGTTCCAATAGTAACGCATACGCTAGAAATATCGTTTTACACAAATACGACAGCATGCCATACGATGAACAGGTCGACCCAATATGCCTTAGTGAAGGCTGTCCCATGGTGAATGCCGAGTTCTATAAAAGACTGCAGACACTGATTGATTCTTCAAAAAAACAGATCATCTTACATATCTATTACTAATTATCTCCCCTCTTCTTTGATCAAATCCAACAAAACTGTATAAGGGCTTCCAGAAACAACAAGAGCCTTCAACCAAGCAACAAACCCCTTAACAAATAAATCCTTATTTTCTTTTTGATTCACCATAGCTTCGACAGCTGCACGAAAGGATTTCCCTTGAATGACAGGAGGATTTAAAAGATATTTTTCTACCAATTTAGCAAAATCAATTACTCTATTTTCATTGACACTCATCAGGTACTTTTTATACCTACGAACAAAGCTCCTTAGTTTCGAAGTTGCCAAATCAATGTGATCGAATTGGATGTGGATCAGAATTTCGAGCAGACTCTTCCGGATGGTCCATAACATCCCCATTTTCTTCTCATACCAGGCGTCTGTTCGAGTCAATTTTTGAAGCTCAACTAAAGCGGTTTTATCGCGAAATTGTGTTAAAAACATGACCAAACATAATTGCAGATCCGCGAGATCAAGCTCACTTGATTTTGGTGCCACTTGTTTGATCCCCTCCCTTAAAAGGGCAAGACCCGGTGCGCCATCGCCAAGATAATGAAAATTCAATGCCTTCAACAATTGGCATCGCAGCTGAAACTGTATTCGAAAAGCAGGACTTGCTTGCGACAAAACTACATCCATCCGTTCCAAATAACGCAAACTTTCCTTAAAAAAACCATTCCGCAAATTGAAGTTAGCCAGATAATACAAGATATGGAGATAGTAAAATAACTGCAGGAGTGCCTGCTCCTGATGCTTTCGCAGGAAATTATCTGCTGTTTTTAAGAAAGAACGGACCAGCGCATAATTTTGATGAATTGCGGCATATTCATTCGCAATATATAAGAGTTGATAAAGTGATTTAAATGATAAAAGATCATCTAAGGAAATACTGTATTTGCTCAACGTATCCAAAATCAACTTATTGAGATCAACTATTTTTGCCTTCAAATGAATATCCTGCAATTCCGCACGCAACAAGGCATAAGCAATCTGAAATTTCGCTTCTTGCTGTAATTTCCGTTGATTTTCGGCAAAACGATCGACAAGCAATTCCAAATTGGCACTTGGATCCAAATAAGCATATTGTAATCTAGTTTGTAAGATCTCGTTCAACAAACTAAACTGTTCAAGAAGAAGCGCTTTGTCTTCAGCCCGCTGAAGACATTTAAACCCAATCTTGATCGACTGACTTTCCAATAGAAAACGGCCAACAACAAGCAGTCTCAGTGCTTCATGCGCCTCGCTGTTGTCCCGCTCAAAAACTTTATTTGAAAGAAAAAACAGCAGACTCTCATGAAGCCTCTTTCTCAAGGCATGATAAGCATTGCGATTTTTAGTAGGTTCATACAATTTTTTTAATCTATTTATATCGTCAGTTTCCATAATTTCCAGCAACCTGATATTTTTCACGTCATTTCGCTTGTTTTTACGTTTCAAAAAGGCCTTAAAATCTTTTTTATCGTCATCATTAAGCAGTAATAGTAAGTCTGATATTGTATCTGTCATAGCTCAAATCTAGAATTAAATAAATATATAAAACAAAATAATATCGTCAGTATTATTGTAAAATTAAGTTTAAAAATAATTAGATCCTATAGATATTTGAA
>JALAGS010000086.1 GCA_022712315.1 Sphingobacterium sp.
ACACCAGGAGAATGAATTTAATATTGGAACTTATAAGGATGTTGCAGTCGGCGACTCCATCTATGTAGATTTTACAATCAGTTCGGCATCCAAAGATATGCATCAAGTATGGATTTTCTACAATGGCGCCGGGGCGGCAGCACTCAAAATCCCATTGGCAGAAGGGGAAAAAAGAAGCTTCCGCTATGTCTATAAAATAATGGCCGATAAGGTAGGTCTTTCCACTTTTCGGATTATGGCCGTCGACAGCGAAGGCGTATTTATGGGCGATGGATATACCTCTGCCACCTATAATGTCGTATCGGATTACGTGCATCTGAACAACCGCGTGCTGTATATGCCGGATAGTGCTGCGCAAAGCAGCGCTTGCTTTATTGACCTGATGGAAGGTAAAACCTATACCTATGCTGAAGCCAAAGCGCATCCTGAAAAAATCGATTTGGGGATGTACCGTACCTATAAGGTGGAGGCCAATGGTGCGATCACCTATTCCTATAATATCTATTCGCTGCAAGCCAATCCGATTCCTTTTAACGCTTTTGACTTTACGGATCTATCCGGAAAAGGCCGGACCACCTATTTTTCAGGCATACAGACCAATCAGGCCACCACATTTCTAAACACCTTAACATCCGGAGTTGCGATCCAGACCAATGCAATTTCCCGCAAAACGGCCAATCTCTCGTTAAATGACCTTAAAGTAGGCAGCATGTTCTACTTTAAGACACCGGACGAAAAGTACGGCGCCGTGATCGTCAATGCGTTGAGCGGATTTGACAACAATCGTTATTTAAACATTAGCATCAAACATCAAAACTAAATTTGTCCCTTTTATCCCTTTATAATTTGGGGTACCGCAGCTCTGCTGGTACCCCTTTTTTATCCGTCCTTATCAGCGGACAATGGTGAGAAAGCCAATTATCCACTATAATAACGCTCACGATGAAACTGGAAAGAACAAGCGTATTGCAGTCCCTTTGTTTTGTTTGCTGGATAAATGAATAGTCCCTCCCATGCGTTCCATCAGATGTTTGACCAATGTTAGTCCAATTCCCGTGCCGGCTACCTTGCCTGTATTGCTAGCCCTTTCATTTGCAAGAAAAACCTTGCGCAGTTCGTCCTCCGGAATACCAATGCCATTATCCTCAAGATAATATACCACTCCTTTATCAATTCTTTCACTATAGATATGTAAAAAAGCAAGTCCCGATTTTTTCGCATATTTAACGGCATTACCGATCAGATTTATGAAAACTTCATAGACGGCACCACTATCGGCGTATAGTTCATTTAGATGCCCCAATCTGAATTCTATTTGCTGATCGGGATAAACAAGCTTAATTTCATCGATACAATTACCTATTTTTTTATCCATTGCTATATGCGTCATGCTTTTGTCGGCACAGCGAAGTTTTCCAAGTTGCAATGTCTGATGGATGATAGACTCTATATTTTGAATTGATGCCGCAATAGTTTCAAACCAATTACGACTTACCTTAACTGGAATATCCACATTTTTGCTCAGAAAACTATTCCCTATTTTCAAAACTGCCAATGGATTTTTTAGGTCGTGTGCCAGTGTATTGGTGAGCATGTCCAATTCGCGGCTAAGATTAAGCCTTTCTTGTTGCTCTTCGACATTCTGATAAGCAAGCTGTCGGTCAGTTACGTCGCTTGCCGTATGGAGAATTGCACAAGTATTCCCGGCCATGTCAAGCAAAGGTCTATATTCAAAATTAAAATACCGCAGCGTTCTGGTACCGCCACTGACGATATAGGCCGGTGTATTCTCCGCCTGATAGACAAGCCCTGTTTTCCATGCATTTTTCAAAATGGATGAAAAGCCCTCTTCTTTAAAACTAGGAAAGCAGCTGCACAACGTACGCCCTACAATAGAACGATCCGCGCACCAAATATCCAGCATACCTTGGCTAACAAAAGCAATATTTAAGTCTGCGCTATCATAAATTGCTACTGCGCTAGGGGACTGCTCCAAAATAGACAACAGAAAACTGTCTGTAATTTTCATACCTCTAATTTAATTATTATATCTTACAATTGATACGATTGCAAATGGAGAACTAACTTATGTCACAACCAACAAATCGTCTCAAAATATCCTCATATTGTCTCATCTGATAGCGCCTATAAGGCTAATGCCGTACATTTAGTGTTCATATCACGCCAATTATATGCAGTATCTTGAATTTGAACATATCCATTTGATCTGGAACCGACAGCTGGCCTTGAATACACAAAAAAAAGCCTGTCAAGCCTTTCTATCGTAAACAACCAATATTTTTTAATAAACATTAGCACATGAATTTTAAAATCAACAGTTTTAAAGTGGCTACTAAATTATTGCTATTCAGCGGCAGTCTTTTTGCTGGAGCCGCTTATGCATTACCCCATGCACCTTATGTGCAGGAAGCCCAGGCCACAGTCAAAGGCAGTGTAAAGGACGAGCAGGGCAATCCCCTTGTTGGCGCCACGGTCTCCGTAAAGGGTAGCAATATCCGAACTTCCACCGACGCCAATGGCGTGTTTACACTAGCCAATGTAGAGAAAAACGCCATTCTAGTGATCCGAATGATTGGCTTCACCGCCAGGGAAATTCCTTATGCAGGTGGTACCTCCGTAAACGTACAACTGCTATCGGACACCCAACAGCTCGAGGAAGCTGTCGTTGTCGGCTACGGCTCGCTTGACAAGAAAGAATTGACCAGTGCCGTATCGAGCATCAAGCAGAAAGACATGGTCGCGGGAGCCGTTTCTCCCCTCCTGGCCATCCAGGGAAAAGTACCGGGCCTCAGTGTGATCTCCACCAATGGAACCGACCCCAATGCGGGTATCTCCCTGCAATTACGCGGCGTCAATTCGGTCAACGCCTCACAGGGCCCCCTTGTAGTTATTGATGGTGTGCCCGGCGGCGATATCAACTCCGTTGCAAAGGAAGATATTGAATCCATAAACGTGCTGCGGGATGCTTCCGCTGCTGCGATCTATGGCACACGTGCATCCGGTGGCGTAATCCTGATTACGACCAAAAGGCCTCAGATCGGCCAAGCTCAGGTAAATTTTACCTCTGAATATTTCGTCGAAACGATCCGTAAACGTCCCAAGGTCCTGTCGGCGGAGAAATTTGTCGAATATGGTCTGGGTGAAGATTTGGGGCACCGCACCGACTGGTATGATGAGGTTACCAACAATAATCCATTCAGCCATCGGCAAGTCGCCAACATCAGCGGCGGTTCCGAAAATGCCAATGTCTACACCACCTTTACGAAACGCGATGCCAAAGGAATGGCGATCACGTCTAAACGGGATGAAATCGGTGGACGGATCAATAGTGCGTTCAAATTTTTCGACGGTTTTGCGGAGTTAAATACCAATGTAAGTTACAACCAGGTGAAAGCATTTGGATCCAATGGCGACATCTTCAACAACAATGACATTTTTAACATGGCTTTGGTGATGAATCCTACGGAAACACCTTACGATGCCAATGATGTCAGCGGATATAATGTATTGGAAGGCGGTTACGACACCTGGAATCCTGTAGCCGAAGCTCGCCTGCGCAGCGACGAAAAGCAATTCAAATACCTTTTAGCCAACGCGACATTAAAATTGAATCTGACCGAACATCTGACCACCAGTGCAACCATCGGCATAAAGAACAACAGCGAACATGGCAATTATTACCGGTCGGCGCAGCATCGCATTTCGCGGGAGAATAATGTAGACGGATTTGCCAAGCAATATTATAGCCGGTTCAATGACCGCGTCTTTGAATGGACAGCCAGCTATACGAACCGCTGGGATGCACATTCCTTGAATGCTGTGGCGGGCTATAGCTACCAGGATTTTATTGGGCAGGGCTTTTCCGCCGAAAATTCCAATTTCCCTGTCGACGGCATTGCCGAAAACGATATGGGCACAGGAACTTATTTACCTGACGGACGGGCAGGCATTGGCTCCTGGAAAAACCCCTGGGTCAAACTTGCCGCCTTCTTCGGCCGTGTCAACTATTCCTATTTGGACCGCTATATCCTGACCGCAACAGCACGTTACGAAGGATCCAGCAAATTTGCGCCTAAAAATAGATGGGGATTCTTTCCGGGGCTATCCGCAGGATGGCGTATTTCTCAGGAGCCTTTCCTAAAGGATGTTACATTTATCAATGATTTAAAACTGCGTGCAGGCTACGGCGAAACGGGTAATGAAGGCTTCGATGCAAAAGTTGCCACACGGATGTATAGCGCCGACACCTGGTTTTTGCAGGACGGGAAATGGTTCAGAACCTACGGTGTGATGCACAACCAAAATCCGGATATCAAATGGGAGGTCAAAAAAGAATACAACCTTGGTTTAGATTTCACGGTACTGAACAACCGTCTAAGCGGCCGTTTTGATATCTACAAACGCAAGATCGATGATCTGATTTACGACATCAGCGTATCCCAGCCTCCGGCAATCCACGACAAAACCACCATGAATGTGGGCAGCATGCAAAATACGGGATATGAGTTTGAACTGAATTTTAAAGCCGTGGACAATGCCAATTTCAGTTATACCACCAGCATTGTCGCTTCGCATAATAAAAGCAGGCTCAATACCTTATGGGGAAGCCAGACCTTTACTGACCGGAAGGACTTCCCGGCTCCCGGCTCACCCGGCTCGGCTGTCAGGTTATATCCCGGCGAGGATATTGGCCAGTTCTTCCTCTGGAAATTTGCCGGATTTACGGACGACGGTTACTGGAAGCTCTATGATAAGGACGGAAATGCCTTTGATGTGCGGGACCGCAACAAGACCGTAGGCGATAAATCCTTTGTCGGCAATGCCATCCCGACCTTACAGCTTTCCTGGAACAACCAGTTCAGTTATAAAAACTGGGATGCAAGCATCTATATGCGCAGCTGGATCGGCCATGATGTATTCAATATGATCAATATGTACTACAGCCTACCCAATGTAAAAGGACAGAATGTACTGGAAGAAGCATACGACAAACATAAAAATATCAAAGGTGAAAAAGAGCTGAGCGACTACTGGTTAGAGAAAGGTACTTTTCTCAAAGTTGACGCACTGAATATCGGTTATCGTTTTAACCAAAACTGGATCAAACCATTGAAATCAATGCGTATCTATGCCACTGCACGCGACCTTTTTGTGTTTACAAACTATAGTGGCCTGGATCCAGAAGTCAATATCAATGGCCTTGAACCGGGATTTGAAGAGCGCAATGTCTATCCGAAGACCAGGACTTTTATGATGGGATTACAAGTAAATTTTTAAAGCTAGCATGACAAACATGAAAAAATACATCTCCATAGCAACATTATCCGTAGCATTATTGCTTTCCGGATGCACCAAATTGGATCAAGAATTTTATAGTTCGGTCACACCGGACACTTTTTTCAAGAGCGAGAAAGACATTAAGGCAGCCCTGTTTAGACCATTTACCCATGCCAAGTGGTATATGGGCGAAGATCGCTGGCGCCTACAGGAATATACAGCAGACAATTTTGCCATTACCACCAAGGGCAGGCATTGGTACAATGGTGGGGAGAATGAACGTTATCATTACCACCGTTGGACGGCAGATGACAGCTGGGTCTGGGGAAGCTGGCGCGGAACCCTGATGGGGGTTGCCCTGGCACTTGATACCAAGAGCGACCTGAGCAAATTGGACTACGGCAAATTTGCACTGAGCGAAGAACGCAAAGCTGCAGACCTCGCCCAGCTGGATGCACTGATCGCTTATTTCTATTTGCGTGGATTGGACTATTTCGGCGGGATGCCCATTTTCGAATCCTTAGACCAGGAATCCCTACCGCGCAATACTGATCAGGAATTGTTTACACATATCGAAAAGCTACTCAAAGCCGCTATTGAGAATCTTCCGGCAAAGAAGGCGGGCGACAAGGAAGAAGGGGCTATCCGAAAAGCGGCAGCGGCAGCCATGCTGGCGCAGCTCTACTTCAATGCAGAAGCCTATATTGGCAAAGCGATGTATGCTGAAAGCCAAAAGCTAGCGCAGGATATTGTCAATAAGGTTTATGGCGACTATGCGCTAGACAACAAGTGGAACGGCGTACATGGATTTAAAAACAATGAATCGCCCGAGATTATCTGGTCTATGCCTTCCGAATTCAAGATGCTGGAGTACAATTGGTTTTACGCAGACTTCTACCATTACAATACCAAGCAGTTCTTTGCACAGGACATGGGCGGCAATAACGGGGCCCACCTCACGCCATCCAGGAAACCAAATGGTTCACTCTATAATACAGATTTCAAGTTAGGTTCACCTTTTGAAACCTTCG
This sequence comes from Sphingobacterium sp., assembly GCA_022712315.1. GTDB lineage: Bacteria > Bacteroidota > Bacteroidia > Sphingobacteriales > Sphingobacteriaceae > Sphingobacterium. The sequence continues at coordinate 6,330 of JALAGS010000086.1, forward strand.
ACCAGGGTGATCTGCGCAAGGCACCTTACGTCTATCATAGTACAGACCAATACGAGGGTATGTTTATCGTAGGTCCGCATAAAACACCTAGCGGCGAGGCCATTCTTGGCGGTGAAGAATATAAGGACAAGCCCTTAAACTTTGTCGATCAGGTGGGACGCTTTTCGGAAGTTGGTCCAGGGAAAAAATATAGTTCGATAGATCAGCTGCCATCCAAAATGTCTGAGGGAGAAGAAAACACAGGCGTACGGCTGGTGAAGGTACCGATCCCAAACCTGGCCAACAACACCTTACGCTGGGGAGCCGATATGCCGATTATCCGCCTGGCAGAAGTTTACTATATGCTTGCCGAATGTGATTTCAGATTAGGAAACAAGGAAAAGGCTGCGGAACTGTTCAATACCGTTCGAAAGCGGAACTTTGCAAATGCTGCCGATCCCAATCCCGTGACTAGCGCCAATATGGACAAGTACCGTATTCTGGATGAATGGAGCATCGAGTTTTTGGGGGAAGGCCGTCGACGTACGGACCTGATCCGATGGAAAGCTTTTACCACCGAAAAGTGGTGGGATCATAACCCGAGTACTTCCGCGCATCTGAACCGTTTTCCAGTACCTAACCAAGCTATTGCTGGCAACAGCAGTCTGGCACAGAATCCGGGTTACTAAAATCGCGGGGGTCATCTTCGTAAGGAAACAGAAAGCCAGCCTGCAACATGAAACAGGCTGGCTTTTTTACCCGATCGTATCAACAGTTCAGGACATTTCCGTGTGTTTTGGCCATTCAGGTGATTCTGGAATTCCCAGCCCATAATAAAGGATATCAGCTGAAAAAGTCAGTGATTACAATTTTTCAATTTCTTCAATAGAAAGTCCGGTGATATCACGAATATCCCCCCTTTCAAACCCTTTGCTCAACATCTTCCGAGCAGATTCAAAAGCTTTTTTACGTTCACCTTCAGCTAAACCTTCAGCCATGCCCTTAGCCTTGCCTTCAGCCATGCCCTTAGCCTTGCCTTCAGCTAAGCCCTTAGCCTTGCCTTCAGCTAAGCCTTTAGCTATGCCTTCAGCCATGCCTTTAGCTATGCCTTCGGCTAAACCTTTAGCCTCCCCCGACCTTAAAGCCGAATTAAAAACACTTTCAGCATCTCGTTTATGTTTTAGACTTGATTCATATGACATGCGATCCTCCTCCGTTAATTTACCTATTTCTCCTACTTCAAAGATAAGACCAAATATCCTTTTATCCAAAAACGAGGGCAACTTATCCATGGTGCTC
>JALAGS010000087.1 GCA_022712315.1 Sphingobacterium sp.
ATACCAAATTGAGCTTTAATTTAAGTTCTTCAGAAATTTGATTGGTAATATCCCAAATGGGTTCTGGCTCATCGGTATTATTAAATATGACCTGATCACAAGTATCCTTGTATGGTAATAGATACTCATTGTAGGATGGGAGCACATGATTCACCCATTTGTACATAACATCGTCCTCAAAGTAGCCCCGTTCAACTAAATCGCGGTGTAAACGTCGTCTTAATGCGATATCCTGATCAGCGCTTAAGAATATTTTATGATTGATTAAATTATTCACTTCTGTATAATAGAAAATAAAGAGGCCTTCAATAATTAAAATGGGTGCCGGTTTAATTTCTAATATTTTTGGTGTTAATGAAGGGTTGTTAAATGTATACTCTTCTTTATAGATGGTCTCACCGTTAAAAAGTGCCTTGATATCTTTATAAAAAGCGTCTCTGTCGATTGACGTCGGAATATCGAAATTATATAGCTTATTTTCTTCCTGAGTTTTGGTATTGGCAGGAATGTAATAATCATCTTGGGATATTAAAGTGACCTCATCTGGGTTAAAATGTTTTAAAAAACTATTTAAAAAAAAAGTCTTCCCAGAGCCACTACTTCCGGCAATTCCTATGACATACGGTTTGTTATTCATTTTTATTGTGCTATAAAAGCTATTTTATTTTGTTAATTTTCTAGCGGTAATCCGTATGCAATTTCAACTTGAAAGCGTTTGTCAAGTGCTCCTATACTTGCTGCAGCGGACTTTGATAACACCACAATTGCATTTTGGTTTTCAGCATTATCATTGAATTTACCGACCACTTTTGCATAAGTAACACTTTTTGTCATGGGGTTGGTAATTTTTAGAATGGTACCTACGGGAGCGCTTTTATGGAGTGCAAGGTTGCTGGTGCCCTGAGACGAAAGTCCATCAATCCACACACCGATTCCTCGTTCGGATTTTTCGCGTATTCCGTAGCGGTTTGTTGAAATTTGATTTTCTTCTTTATCATCATCGTCGGTAGAATCCGGCGTTACAATCTCGATTCCTTTAGGTTCAATCAATTTTGGTCTTTCTGGGGGCAGTGGCTGATTTGGAATCATAAGCTTCATTCCACCACTAATAATGTTATTTTTTAAGTTGTTCGCTTTTTTGATATCTTCAACAGAAATACTGAATCTTTTCGATATGGCATAAAGTGTCTCTTTCTCACCAACAATATATTCAGTGAAACCCTCTTGCTGTTGTGGGTTACGAGAATTCGGCACTACTTTATTGCCATGGTCATTGGTAATGGCCGATTTCGCTTTTCGACCAGTCGGAATCTTGACAATCTGACCAAGATTTAATGTTCCATTGCCGTTTATTTGGGTCAACTGGCCAACTGTCGTTTTATACTTTTTACTTAGCTGGTAATAATTGTCTCCTTTTTCAATTTTGAAGAGAACGTATTCTTCTCCATTGACGACTTCAGTTCCAACTGAGTCAGGGATAAAATTTGTCCGTAAAGAAGTTGAACTTTTTGCTTCAACTTGTTGAATAGCTAATATCGCGATGGACAGAATAGCTATCTTTTTATATGTCTTTAATTCGAATAAAACTTTCATATATTTTGCAATTATACTAAATACGAAACAAACTCCCGTTTATTATCTGTCAAAAGGAATATTTGTTTGTGAATAAGAAAATAGATGTTGAAGAACTTTAGTTCCAGTTTGGAAACTGCAAGAGTAGTTGCTGTTATTTTTTCTTTTGTGGATTGCACTAACCTGATTTGATAACAATTATCTTTGTCTTTTTCATAGAAAACCCAAATAAAGTGGTCATTTACCCTATTTATCCAGATCTCGCCATCAATTGGGAAGTCCTTCAAAAAGAGGGGTATTTCACCATTGTAGATAATAGGATAGACGAGCGCGCTGGCATAAGGTTTAATGGAATTCTCATTTTTGCTTTCAATCAACATCGTTTGGAGATTCAAAAATAGTTGTAATCCCTCTGCTATTACTTTGGGTCTAATGAGTAGTCCTTGGTCAACCATATTGATAAAAGTATAGTGGAACCAGGTTTCTTGTTGTTGTGGATTGTAACAGTCGATTACTTGTATGCCTGCATCAATTGGTGAATTATGCGCAATCTTCTTTAGTATCAATTTTTTACATTGGATTCCGCCTAATACCCATTCTTTGGCAATTGCCTTGAAGTCCCGTAAAACGTAAATTCCTTCAAAAGTAATCACATTAAAATAGGGCAGGGTATCATCTGGATTTCTTGTCTCTACCGCAATCAATTTATTCTCCGCATCGATTTCGATCCGCCAAATCGGGTATGTAAAAATGAAATTGAATGCTTTTGAAATTGTGTGATTCGCCATGTAATTTTCAATCCGAGGGGACAAACTTAGATAAAGTTGCTTTTATATACAAGTGTAATTACTGGTAAACTAATTTTATCCTGTTTAATGCTGCTTTAGTTCAAAAAAAAATCCAGACAGAGCTGGACTTTTTTCAAACTAAAATATATTTTAAAATTTTGAACCAATTGTTAGCAAAACATTAGTCCGTTGATTTTTAATGTCTGCTGCCGGACTAGCATTGCCCCAGTAGTTCTCATTAATCAAATAAGGACTTTCTTTGTAATTGACGGCATTATAAGCTCCTGTTAAATCAATATACATACCGCGTCCGAGTTTAGCGCCAATACCCAAAGATGCTGTATAATTTGTATAGTCTGCATTTTTATAAGGGTTGCCGCTGTAATTAAAACCAGCCCTTCCGCTGAATACATTATCAAATAATACTTCACCACCAATTCGGGCATTAAATGCACCTTGGTAAGTATCTTTGATATTTTGATTCATGTTCTTTTCCAAAGTTTTACTGTAGTTGCCAACATCTTTAAAACGCATGGCGGCATAATCTACCCATTCAACATCGGCGGTTATTAATCCCTTTGAAAAAACTTGGCTAGCACCGACAGACAATTTATAAGGTGTATTCATATTGTATTCCAAGTAACTATGTCCTGCGTCATCACTGGTTCTGTATTCCTTAAATGACTTGTCTTCGTTTGGTCTGAAGTAGCGGAATTCGGAATTACTATATGATTCATCTCTAATGCTCATAAATGTTGGTGACTTAGCCGTGAATCCCATGCTAAAAGTTGGCGTAAATTTGTAGATGACCCCCAGTTTAAAATCTACACCGGTACCATCTGTCGCTTGCGCATAATCATCATATAATTCGTAGTCTTTATCCAACATGGCATACTTTTGTGCATTGGTTGGTTTTAAAAATTCTGAATCTTTGTTGATTTCTTTTAATTGATTAGCGGTCATTGTCTGACCATATTCCGTAAACCAGCTGGAATTATCGTAGCTAAATGCAGTGAAACCCAAAGAAGCCCCTAAATACAATTTGTTACTATAATTAGCTCCAAACGACAATACGGATTCGGATTTACTGCCTTTTTCTAAGATGGAATTTACCTGATTAAAGCCATTCTTGCCGTCGAAAGTCCCACCAACTGTAATCGGGATATACGCTCCAGCATTTTTAGGATCTACGTCGAATAATAAAGAGTTATTATAGACTTCCTGGCCCCAGCCCTGCATTCCTCCAACGTCTGAAAGGCGGTCGGAATAAGCGTCAGAGATCGAACTTGTATTATTTACTCCTCGATATTCTAGCAGATTATTATAGACATAATTGCGATTATAAGCAATACCGACGTTGAAATTTAACCAGCCTCTATCTAAGTTGCCTCCGTTGCGGTAAGTTGGCAGGTGAAAAACAATTCCAGCATTATCCAAGTTGAAATTATTCTTACTGCTATTTGAATTTTGGCCAAAATAGTCGGTTTTATTTTTATTGTTAAGGTATCTGGCTGTTACCGATACGTCAGACTGATTGAAGTAGCCCAAACCGGCGGGGTTACTCGTAATCGAACTAATATCTCCACCCAATGCGGTAGAAGCGTTTCCCATGGCTTTAAAACGAGCTGTTCCGCCATTGTCCCCTTGGGAAAATAAAAGTACATCTTTCGTATATTGCGCTTGAGTAGTCCCTGCTGCACCTAAAACGAATGCAGTTCCAAAAAGTAATTTTTTGATTGTCATATGCTGAAATGTCGTCAATAATAATCAGTAGCATACAAGACCCTGTATGCTACTGTTCAAATGCTTTTAACTATCGAGTACGTCCTCCACTTGATCTTGAGCTACCGCCTCCGGAGAAACCTCCACCCGAAGATCTTGAGCTACCTCCACCAGAGAAACCACCACTAGAAGAGCGGGATGAACCACTATCATAGCTTCTTGTTGGAGGCGTATATGTTGGTCTTGACGTTGAGCTTGGGTTGCTAGAACGTGTTTCCATCGAACGGCTCATCGGACGAGATACCTCACCAGAGCTTGTACGTGATCGCGCACCATTATTATAGTAGTCACTTGTGCTGCGTGTGCTATTAGGGTAAGAGCCATTTACTCGCTCGGATGTTCTTGAACGCGTACCGTCTGAATAACCCCTGTTTGATATACCATCGGAAGTTCTTGTTCTTCCGCCTGTTCTATCGTATGAAGAACTACGCGATGAAACTGAACCATCCGTATTTCTCGATCTGCCAGCTACAGATGTGATTCTTCCTCTCGAATCACGCGCTACACCAGTACGATCATATCCGCCAGAATTTCGGGCTACACTGTTACGGTCATACCCGCCTGAAGTCCGGGTTCTTGATGATGAACTGCGCGTATTATAGTTATCTCTGTATACAGATCTACTTGAAGCGTAACGAGGTCTCGAACTACCCCAATAACCGCCGCCCCAGTAGCCATTTCCGTACCAGCCTGATCCCCAGTAGCCACCGCCATACCAGCCACCCCAAGG
>JALAGS010000088.1 GCA_022712315.1 Sphingobacterium sp.
AATCTGAACTAGACAAGTCAGATGGGTGAAAAACTAACTACCTATGATATTAAGAAAAAGTAATATCATACTTTGAAAAACACTATAAACCAAATAATTACGTATCAACAATGTTTAACCAGATATGGTCGAAGAGATTTTAAAACATTTGTATTATCGGCCAATGCAACCGATTGCAGATATTGCAGGCTCACTTTCCAAAAGTATCCCTTCTGTTACCAAACAGATCAATGACCTTCTTTCAAAGGGTATTGTCGTCGAGAAGGGGTACGCTGCATCGACAGGTGGGAGAAAAGCCATGCGATATATGCTAAATGAAGATCTAAACTATACAATAATCAGCCTATCTATCGATCAGTTCTATACAGCAATTACTTTGTCAAACCTTAAAGGTGACATTGTCTCATCATTAGAAAATCTTCCAATTGACCTTAGAGTCCCTAATGCAGCAATTATATTATTGGAAACCATAGATCATTTTGTTTCTTCAAATAATATTGATTTAAAACAAGTTATCGGTATAGGAATTAGTATGCCTGGCTTTGTTAATTCTGAATCTGGATTAAATGAATCGTATAATAGTGACTCTCCATTATATAATATAAAGGAACATATCGAACGTAAGTTTAACGTTCCGGCAGTAATCGACAACGATTCACGCTGTGTCGCATGGGCGGAAAAGAAATTTGGTAAAGCTCAGAGTTCTTCACACGCACTCGTCGTCAATTTGAACTGGGGAGTAGGTTTAGGCATCCTGATCAATGACGATATCTTTAAAGGAACTTCGGGATTTGCGGGTGAGTTCAGTCACATTCCTCTTTCGGATGAACTAACATTATGCTCTTGTGGTAAGAGAGGCTGCTTAGAAGTTGAAGCTTCTATCAGTGCGGCCATCCGGAATATTGAAAAAGACATAAAGAACGGAGAATATTCTATATATGAAAAACTTATAAAGGAATACGATAACAAAGCCGAAGCTCTTATTGAAGCAGTTCAGATTGGCGATCAGATAGCTATTAATAATATCGGAAAAATTGGATACTTACTTGGCAAGGGAATATCAACATTGATCCATATCCTCAATCCAAACAAAATTATCATTAGTGGCCGGGGCGCGGAAATCGGTTATATCCTAGCCCCTCACATTCAAGTGGCCGTGAATGAGTATAGTATTCCAAAAATATCAAAAAAAACGAGTATTGAAATTTCAGATTTACATAAAAGAGCACAGCAACTCGGCACAACAGCATTAGTCATTGAAAAATACATCACAAACATAATTAACTAACGTTTTACACAAACACCTAAAACATGAGTCTATTTTACAAAAAAACTGCAGGATTAGCGTTATGTACACTTTTTAGTGCTACGTCGCTCTACGCGCAGCAAAGCATTTCTGGAATAGTTTCAGATGCTAATGGACCCGTCTCTGGCGCAACAATTTCTGTCAAAGGGACAACCAGAGGTACGCAAACAGGAGCCAATGGTGCATTTACAATTCAAGCCACACAAGGTGAAGTCCTACGTGTATCTATTGTCGGATACAAATCCCAAGAAATAACTGTTGGTTCTTCAAAAACGATTAATATCAAATTAACCGAAGATGCCTCTGCACTAGAAGAAGTTGTTGTAACGGCAATGGGTATTAAACGTGCACCTAAAGAACTTGGTTATGCAATGAGTACAGTTGATTCCAAAGAATTAACAAAAACAGGCTCTCCTAACTTTGCTGGGGCACTATATGGAAAAGCGCCGGGTGTACGCATTTCTGCGGCACCTGGAGGAGCTACTTCGGGTATTAACATCAACATTCGTGGTACAAACTCAATTACCGGAAACTCACAACCTTTGGTTATTATTGACGGAGTTCCGATGCGACAAACATCTTTCAACAATTCTGATTACTGGGGTGACCAGCGGGCTAGAGGGAATGGATTAGAAGACCTCAATCCGGAGGATATCGAGAATATCAGTATCTTAAAAGGTGCTTCTGCAGCAGCATTATATGGTTCTGAGGCAATGAATGGGGTTGTCTTAGTGACAACTAAATCTGGAAAAGCTGGAAAGGGATTTACAATTGATTTCAATGCGACATACACACATGATCAAATAGCTTATTTACCTAATTTCCAAGATGTGAGAGGCCCTGGATATTCAAAAGCTTACCAAGATGATAAACAATCAGACGACATGTTTCAATATTATGGAAGTAATCTTGCCGTCAATGGTGTCAATAGGGGTGTCATGAATTCAACGGTCAATTTCGGTCCTTTATTCGATGGTAAAGATATCATCTCTTGGGATGGTAAAGTTCGCCCATACTCTGCTCAAAACTCATATAATAAATTTTTTAACAATCCCAACAATAGTATTTTCAATTTAGCAATTGGCAATACATCAGAAAATTCGAATATTAGGTTCTCTTTGACTCGTCAAGACAACCAAATGACTGCGTTAGAATCTTATAATAAGAAAAACATTGCCAATTTAAATGCAAGTTTTACTTTGTGGAAAAATTTCAAAAATGACGTTGTTGTAAATTTCATTAATCAGCATACACATAATAGACCATTTTTGACAGACCGTCTAATTAACAACTTTGGCGGGATGATTTCCACATTTGACAATCCGGAATGGTACTTCGGCAAATATCAGACTAGTCTAGGATATAAATATGTAATTGATGCAGCAGACGCTCAAAGCTTAACCCCAGCGGAAAATATACGTTATAATGGATACCGTGGCGATGTTTTGGAATATGTCTGGAATTCTAAAGCAAAACAATATGATGAATACTCAAATCGCTTAATTGGATCCTATACTGCAACTTGGAGTGTCACCAATGATCTATCATTACGAGCACGTGTTTCAGCAGACGTCACCTCCTTAAAGACCGAAGATAAGCAACCTAACGAAAAACCTTTATTATTTGGTAACTCTGGATTTTTCTCATTAGGAAATCAAAATGCAAATATCTATTATACCGATTTATTAGCTACTTATAACAAAAAAATAAATAACGACATTAAAATAGGTGTTGTTGGCGGTTATACAGCTACAAGGTCGGAAGACGTCTATGTTCAAAATCAAACAGAAGGTGGATTGACGGTGAGAAACTGGTATGATGTCAATGCAACTTTAAATTTAGCAACGAGAAACGACAAGTACAATTATAGAAACCGCATGCTAAGAGATGCATTATTTGGAACTGTCAATTTCAACCTTAAAGAATTTTGGAACGTAGAAGGAACATTACGTAGAGAACGGATTTCGACCATGCGTCCAGATAATAATGTGCTTTATTATCCGTCAGTAAATTCAAGTTTGATTCTTTCTGATGCTTTCCATTTACCAGAGTTCTTCAACTATGCAAAGCTTCGTGGTTCTTGGGGGATTGTAGGTAACTATCCTGATATTTATAAGAGCGCATTGTCTTACACACAAAAGACTTTGGGATCACAAGTTGACGGTGGTGCATCTGTTATATACACAACAGTGCCAACAACAGAATTTGGAAATGAAAATATCAAACCAGAAACTAAAAATGAGATAGAATTTGGTTTAGAAACAAGAATGTTGAATGGACGATTAGGATTTGACATTACCTATTATAATGGGTTGATTAAAGATCAAATTTTGAATTATACATTACCAATCAGCACGGGCTCCAACTCAATTCTTGCCAATGTGGGTACACTGAGAAATACAGGTTGGGAGTTTGCAATCAACGGAACACCGATTCAAAAAGAGAACTTTAAATGGTCTACTACGTTGAATTTTTCTATGAATAAAAATGTCGTCAAAGAATTACCTGGTAATACGGGAACATTATTATTGAGAGATTATGACGGTAACGCTGCTCAGCTTGTAGCCAACGTAGGACAATCTATGGGTGATATTATGGTTCGCCCTATTAAAACAGATGAAAACGGCAATAAAATCGTCTCTGCTAATGGTATGTACGAAATCGATGGAGACCGTTGGATAAAAGCCGGAAATGCTATGCCAAAAGCAGTAGGAGGATTCATTAACAATTTCAGCTATAAAAATTTCAATTTAGATGTTTTGATGGATTTTAGACTTGGAGGCAGTGTCATGCCAACTGGTATAAATTGGATGACAAGCCGAGGTCTAACAGAAGAAAGTTTGAATTACATGGATGCGGCACATGGTGGGCTAAGCTACTATCAGACAAAAGATGCAAGCGGCAATATCATCGGCGTCGCTACGAGCGGCAATACTGGTCCTAATGGTGAAACCGTTTACCACGATGGTATGTTAATGGACGGAAAACTTGCTGATGGGACAAATAACAGTAATATTATTTCTCAAGCGACCTACTATAATGGTACTTACAATTGGGGAGGGCCGCAATATTCTCAATCAAGATATGAACTCTATGTTCAAAAGAATAATTACATAAAAATGCGTGAGATTTCGCTAGGCTATCGTTTACCTGCATCTGTAGCATCTAAGCTAAAAGCAAAAAATATACAGCTCTCAGCATTTGGTCGGAATCTATTCTTCATTTACAGATCGATTAAAGATATTGATCCCGAACAAATGACAGGTGGTTCCAACTGGATCAATAACGTTTCTAATGCAGGTACATCACCGGCAACAAGAACCTATGGTTTAATGCTACGTGCTAGCTTCTAAATTTTACGACAATGAAAAAACAACTTTTTATTTGTGGCCTACTGGCAGCATCCATATCGACAATAACATCTTGTAAAAAAGATTCATTTGGAGAATATTATGAAAATCCGGGTAAAGTTTCTGAGTCTACGCCAGAAAAGCAATTTACAGGAATGATCTATGACTTTAGAGCATTAATTATTCCAACATATGGAAATTATTTTATCACATTACGTCCAACTATTAATTTATATATCCAGAATCTAGGATCAATAAATCAAGCCAACCAATTAGTTCCAGGCTCTGCAGCAATCGAAGAACGTTGGAACAAATATTACGCGGGCTTAGCACAATATAAAGAATTTGTCCGCCTATATGATGCATTGAGTGATGCAGACAAAACTCAAAAACGTTCAATGGCTTTGGCGGCTAAGATTTTATTCTACGACCAAACACAACAAATGGTAGATTTGGTTGGTGACATCCCTTGGACAGAAGCTGGTAAACTAATGGGAAATGGTGGAGATTATACAATTTCTTATCCGAAATATGATAAAGCTGAGGATATCTACACAACTATGCTAGATGACTTAAAAGCGATCAGTACCGAACTTAATTCCATAACTGTTCCACAAACTTTTGCATCTACCTTTAAAACGCAGGATTTAATTAATAATGGTGATCTTACTTTATGGAAAAAATACTGTAATTCACTTCGTTTGAGAATGTTGACGCGCGTGTCTGAAAATCCTCAATTTTCTGCAAGGGCAACCACGGAACTAGCTCAAATCGTAGAAAACCAAACAACTTTTCCACTTATTCTAACAAATAGTGAAAATGCACAATTGGATATTTTCAATACAAGTTCAGACATCAAATCCGAGGATATAAAAGGTGCTTTTGAAACTGATGGCTGGTATTCGAACATAGCAAGTAAGTATATGATCGATGAAATGAATAAAATCAGCGATCCAAGACGCCAGCTATTATTTGAAACTGGATCAACTGCGAACGGTGTATACATCGGTCTTGATCAAAGTGCTTCTTCTGCAGAACAAAATATTTTAGTCAGAGGCACAACGTTAAGTTTCTTACATCGTAACACAATTTCACGTAACAGATTTCTTCCTGGTCTGTTGGTCACTGCATCGGAAGTTAATTTTCTCCTAGCGGAATACTATAGCAGGCGTAATAACAATGCAGCAGCTAAAACCGTATTCGAAACAGCACTCAAAGAATCTGTTGATTTGTATACGAAAATTAGTCAGAAAAGTGACGACGCTACTATCGCTAAAGCTGCAGTACCTACTGCAAAGCAAATCACTGATTTCGTAGCCGCTGTAAATTGGGATAATGTGTCGAATAAGATCCAATTGATCGCAACGCAAAAATGGCTGCATTTCAACCTGTTTCAGGCTGTACAAAATTGGTCAGAGCAACGTCGTTTGGACTATCCGAAGTTTACCATCCCTACTTTTACTACCGATAGACAGAAAACTGTTCCTGTTAGGTTGACTTTGCCACAAGCAGAAGCAACATACAATGCAAAAAATTATGAGGAAGTAAAAAGTAAAGATACGCCAGACACCAAACTTTTCTGGGACGTAAACTAAACATATTAAACTACATCTATCTATAAGAAGGCCACCTAAGGTGGCCTTCTTTTTATCATTTTCATTATCTTTAGAAATGCAAACACTAAAAACCATTATATCCACCGCGCTGATCGCTTCAAGCACAATGCTAGCGTTTGGCCAAGCACACAACGTATCTAATGGCTATCAAAAGCCAACAGATCCCTTAGTGATAGAAAATCTCGAACAATGGCAAGATATGAAGTTTGGTCTTTTCATGCACTGGGGAACCTACAGCCAATGGGGAATCGTAGAAAGCTGGAGCATCTGTCCTGAAGATGAAGGTTGGACCCAGCGCAAACCCGAACATGGTAAAACCTATTTCGAATACCTCAAGAACTACGAAAATCTACAGACAACCTTTAATCCAACAGATTTTAATCCACAAAAATGGGCCGACGCTGCAAAAGCTGCCGGTATGAAATATGTCGTCTTTACGACTAAACACCACGATGGATTTGCAATGTTCGATACCAAAGAGTCGGATTATAAAATCACCTCATCTAAAACGCCATTTTCCACAAACCCAAAGGCAAATGTAACCAAAGAGATCTTCAACACCTTCCGCAATGACGGATTTAAAATTGGCGCCTATTTCTCCAAACCGGACTGGCACTCTGACTATTACTGGTGGTCATACTTTCCGCCAAAAGATAGAAATGTAAATTATGATCCTAAAAAATATCCGGATCGCTGGCAAAAATTCAAAGATTTTACCTACAATCAAATCAACGAGCTGACTTCCGAATATGGCAAAGTCGATATCCTTTGGTTGGATGGCGGACAGGTTCGTCCCCTTGAGACAGTCGATAAATCTGTTGACTGGCAACAGACCATCAAAATGGACCAAAATATTGACATGGACCGCATCGGCGGAATGGCAAGAAAAAATCAACCTGGTATTATCGTCGTTGACCGTACTGTTCCCGGGAACTGGGAAAATTATGTGACACCTGAGCAAGCGATTCCTGAACATCCTTTGGATATCCCCTGGGAAAGTTGTATTACCATGGGAAATTCGTTCAGCTACGTTCCCAACGATCAATACAAACCGACCAAAAAGATTGTTGAAACATTGGTAAAAATCATTTCTCGCGGCGGAAACTATCTTTTGAATATAGCGCCCGGTCCTACCGGAGATTACGACCAGGCTGCATACGACCGCTTGAACGAACTAGCTGCTTGGATGAAAATCAACCAAACGGCTGTATTTGCAACACGTACGATTGCACCTTATCACCAAGGTGACTATTATTACACCAGAAGCAAAGACAGTAAAGTGGTCAATGTTTTCCATCTTTCTGAAGGAGATGCCTACCAGCAGCCCAATGAATACGTCTTTCAGGTACCGGATAATTTCAGCGTAAAAAAGATTGCTATCCTAGGCCATAAAGGCAAATTGGACTGGTCTCAACGCGGTAATCAAATTACCTTGAGAAGTCCTAGTACAAGATTTAATTATGCCACAGCAATTCAATTGCAAAGCAAATAAGACAAATTGCCGTTGGAAATAATCCAACGGCAATTGACGATTCAAAGAACTATAGACACTCCTAATAAAGGTGTCAATCTACCAACATCCGAGCCGCTACGCTTCTTTTCTAAAAAAATAAGAATAAACTCACTATCCGGTTTTTAAAACCTTAAATTCCAATGAAAAAAATCGCCCTATTTTCAACATTACTAACACTAATACTATCTTCATGCACAACCTATAAACCGCAAATCGTCCAATCAGAACAGATTTTCCAAGCAGGACAGGTTCCCTTCAAACAATGCCATGCATCCACCATCCAACCCATCGGAAAAGACAGCTTATTAGCGGCCTGGTTTGGCGGCACGCATGAATCTAATCCCGACGTCGTTATCTGGGGTTCCCTGTACAGCCATGGACAATGGCGGGCTCCTATACAGATTGCAGACGGCATACTTAGTGACACGCGTTATCCGACCTGGAATCCTGTTCTCTATCAATATCCAAACAGTGACACCCTCTCTTTATATTACAAAATAGGCCCCAACCCCAGAGAATGGAAGGGCTATGTCAAATACTCGCTAGACAAGGGAAATAGTTGGTCGGCATCGCAGCAATTGCCTGAAGGTATATTGGGACCTATCAAGAATAAACCACTCACCTTGGCAAACGGGCTGTTGCTCTCCCCATCCAGCACGGAGTCCAAAGAAGAAATCTGGAAAGCACACCTGGAAATCAGCCGAGATCATGGCAACTCCTGGTCCGTCAGCGCAATAAGCCCCGACACGACTATACAGGTTATTCAACCAAGTGTGATCCAGCATGCAGACGAACGCATTCAGGTGCTCTGCCGAAGTAAAGAAAATAAGGTGATGGCTGCGTTTTCGACAGATCAAGGCCTCACCTGGGGACCGTGGCAAGCAACAAACCTGCTTAATCCCAATTCAGCCACCGATGCCATCCGTTTAAAGAATGGCTTATTGATGATCGTCTTCAATCCAGCCATCGCTGGCAACGACTGGTGGGAAGGCCGTACTAAACTTCATGTCGCCATATCGAAGGATGGCTTACAATGGAAAGATGTCCTAACACTCGAAGACGGGGTAAAAAACGATGAATATTCATATCCAACAATTATCCAGGATGCAAAAGGCCTAATTCATATTACTTATACCTGGAATAGAAAAAGCATTAAGCATATTGTGCTTAAATAAAATCGCTCGAACTAATACCGTATAAATAGATCTAAAATAGTGATCTATCTATCATCAGGCTAATTAAAAAAGAGGATCCCCAAAAAACAACGTCTTATTCCGTGGGTGTCGAGTAATTGAAATGGTATAAGAGCCGATACCATTAAATGGAACAAGAAAGGCAGTCCAAATTGGACTGCCTTATTTAGTATAATTTGTGGTTTAGGATCAATAGTCCCTCGTTAATTCCATTTCACCCTTGAGGCGGATATCATCGGAAGCTGCTCCTACCAAGAATTTAAACTTTCCTTTCTCGGTCTTCCAGGAGTTGCTTGCACTCCATAATTTAAGGTCCTCTTTGCTCAATTGAAAAGAATAGCTCGCTGTCTTTCCTGCCGCAATGTTTTTACGTTCAAATCGCTTCAGCTGCATGACCGGCGTTACGACCGAACTGACCTCATCAACAACATATAATTGTGCGACCTCATCACCAGCCATTTTACCTTTGTTAGCGACATCGAATGACACTGTACAAAGGAAATCATCACCGTTCTCTTTCAGGTTGACCTGTAAATTGCTGTAATTAAAACTACTGTAGCTCAATCCATATCCAAAAGCATATAATGGTTTGGCCGACATTTCCACATAATCGTGGTGTTTGGGTTTTGTGTGGTTATAGTGCACAGGAAGTTGCCCTACCGAACGAGGTACCGAAATCGGTAATCTTCCAGCAGGATTGTAGTCGCCAAACAACACATCTGCAATTGCCAAGCCTCCCTCCTGTCCGGGGTACCATGCATTCACAATTGCCGGTACATTGTCAGCAGCCCAATTCAAGTTTAGTGGTCTTCCCATAATGGTTACAAGTACAACAGGTTTTCCGGTCGCCTGTATCGCTTTCAGCAACTTGATCTGATCGCCCATCATATCAAGGGAAACGCGATCAAAGCCTTCTCCGCTTTCCATATCACTCACAGTATTGGGATCAACATTAGCTGCTCCAGTTGCCTGATACGAGGTTTTAAAATCACGTGCGCTCGAACCTCCAAGCACTAAGACCACTGCATCAGCCTGTTTTGCGGCTGCCACAGCGGCAGCAATATCTGAATTGCTGGTATCACGGATCGCACATCCTTTCACATAATCGATCTTGGTCGTTTTGTCTAACGTTGCCCGGATTCCGGCCAATAGGGTCTGAACTTTACCTTCAGCCTGCGGAGCAGTATAGTCGCCTAGTTGATTATAGGCATTGTCGGCATTTGGCCCAATAACTGCAATTCGTTTGAGCGATTTACTTAAGGGCAGCATATGCTGATCGTTTTTAAGCAAAACAATGGACTCTCGGGCAACCTGCCGTGCCACCGTTTTATTTTGTGCGGTAGCAACTTTTTGAGCAACCAATTTCTCATCCACATAAGGACGATCGAAAAGCCCAAGATTGAACTTCATACGCAATACCCGGGCTACCGCTGTATCAAGAACAGCCGGTTCAACAAGCCCTTGCTGCACAGCCTTGAGCAGATTGGAACCATAGCCCGTTCCGCTTAAGTCAACATCCAGTCCGGCATGTATACTCTGTGAAGCCGCTTCTTCAGCTGTAGCTGCAGTGGCATGCCCCCCATTGAGCCCCGATATGCTCAATAGATCCGACACAACAAAACCGCTAAATCCCCAGTCTTTGCGTAAGATCTCTTTTAGCAGCCATGGATTGGCAGAACAAGGAATTCCATCAATACTGTTATAAGCGGTCATTACTGAACCAGCCCCCGATTTTACGGCACGCTCAAAAGGAGACAGAAAATACTGCCTCAGGCTCCGCTCGCCAAAGGATACAGACTCACCATTATGACCTCCGTCGGGAGCTGCATAAGCAACAAAATGCTTCAAAGTACCTATTATTTTATCGTGCTGTCCTAATGTCTCCCCTTGAAAGCCACGGATCATGGCAGTACCCATTTGTCCGATGAGATAAGGATCCTCTCCATAAGTTTCTTCTGTTCTGGACCAACGCGGATCCCGAGCTAAATCCAATACAGGTCCATAACCGTTTTTACCGCCGACAGCATAAGTTTCCTTCGCGATTGTTGATGCCATATCTTGAATCAACCGCGGGTTCCAAGTACTCGCCTGACCAATGGCAGTAGGAAAAACTGTGGCGCCAATAGCCATATGTCCATGTGGCGCCTCCTCAGACAATAACAATGGTATGCCCAGTCGCGTGCTGTCCACCATATAACGCTGGATCGCGTTTGTAGCACGCGCAGCTTCTACAGGGCTCAGTCCATTCAGCAGTGTTTTCTGTGTCCAGGGATCGGCACGTAAGGTCGCCCACAATAATCCGATATGTTGTTCTTTTACTGCTTTTCGTAATTTATCACTGATTGTAACCTGCCTTCCGTTCTTGGAATACATATCCCAGCCCAACAGTTTACTCAATTGCCCGACTTTTTCTTCCACAGTCATCCTTCCCAATAGATCACTTACCCGTTTTTCAGTAGGCAAAGTACTATTTTTATAAGGGAATTGCTGAGCTTGGAGTTGTGGACAGAGCAATGAGGTCACTGCAGTCAAAAGTAATACACGGACTTTCATATTAGATTATTGTTTTCTATTTTTCTATTTTTGCCATGATCTGAATATATCACATCATCCGATTTATGCAACCGGTTTCAAAAACACTAAATTAACGATTTAGCAGAAATAATCAAGTTAAATTTTGATTCCTTGTTCCTTGGCAAATTATAGGGTGATACCTTTGGCCGAAACAGTATAGACCAAGCCTATTGATCAATATTCACCTTAATGTTAATCGTACTAACGGCAACAAATTAAATGTTAACAACTATGTTAATTAACTGATAACCAAAAGGGTTTCTGTTAATAACTATTCATCGGAAAAGTGTCAGCAATTTCCCCTAAGAGCTTTTTAACCAAGCTGAATCAGCCGGCCCAGCGGAGCGAGAAACAAAAAAATGGGTGAAAGCTAAGGGTAAACAGAAACTCAGCTGTCATAAAGATAAAACTAATCTTTTATGAAACTATCGCCAATCTTACTCATTGCGCTATCGCTTCAGGCAGGACTTACATTAGCCCAGCATCCAGCATCACCTAAGATCAAAAATCAAACAGTGACCGAAACCGTCAAAGGAACCGTTATTGACAAGGATACCAGATTGCCTCTTGCAGGTGCAACCATTGTGATCACATCCAATGATGGAACAAAATCGGCAAGTACAGACACACAGGGCACATTTCGGCTGCAGAAAGTTCCCGTCGGGCGCCAACAGCTTCAAGTTCGCATGGCAGGTTACAAAGCAGAAGAATTCTCCGAATTACTCATTACCAGTGGCCGGGAGAATATGATCAACGTAGAAATGGAGTCGCAAATAAATTCATTGAACGAGGCTGTTGTCTATGCCGATGCCGGAAAACAGCCACTCAATCAGATGGCGATGACTAGCGGGCGCTCATTTTCGCCCGAAGAGACAAATCGTTATGCAGGAGCTTTTTTTGATCCTGCCCGTATGGCACAGAGTTTTCCCGGTGTTGCTGCCGGAGGCGATGATAATGAAATTATTGTTCGTGGGAATTCCCCTAAAAGCTTACAATGGCGGCTGGAAGGTATCGAAATTGTCAATCCCAATCATTTCGGAGCCGAAGGCGCTGCAGGCGGGGGGATCAGTATGCTCAATACCATGGTATTGGGAAAATCCGATTTCTACACAGGCGGACTTGCTGCGGAGTATAACAACGCAACGGCAGGTGTTTTTGACCTCCGGTTTCGCAGAGGAAATACCGATAAACGTGAATATACTTTCAATGTCGGCGTTTTGGGCGTAGGAGCGACTTTAGAAGGTCCATTCAAAAAAGGAAGTGCTGCTTCCTATCTGATTAGCTATCGCTACTCTTCGTTGAGCCTATTGGAAAAAGTAGGAGTAAAAGTTTCGGACACGGGGGTTCCAAAATATCAGGATCTCTCTTTCAATTTTGTATTTCCGACAAAAAAGGCTGGAACTTTTTCCCTATTTGGTATTGGTGGCTTAGGGAAACTCAAACAGACTGCAGAACGCAATTACGAAAAATGGGAAGAACGAACAGATGCGCAGGATCTGGACTTAAAATTCAACGCCGGAAGTGCAGGATTAAAACATCAGTATATTGCGAACGATAGGTTGTACTTTACCAATATCGTTTCTATGTCCGTTAGTCGGAACGCCAACACGACCGATACCTTAACACGAGACTATGTTTCAAGCCTCTATCACAAGGACAAATTTACGAACACAGCCATCCGCTATGCGGGTACGTTAAATTATCGTGCCAACGATAAAAACACCCTTAGAGCAGGTTTAAATGCAAGCCTATTACGTTATGACCTCTACGCGCTAACCTACGACACCGAACTTGCCACCTTGCGAGAGCGCATTAAAGAAAATGGAAATACAAGTACATATGATGCTTTTGCGCAGTTAAAAACAGTTTTGAACGATAAACTAACGCTAAACACAGGAGTACATACCAATTACTTTGCCTTGAGCAAAACTTGGTCTTTCGAGCCAAGGATCGGCGTAAACTGGCGTGTTGCTGCAGATCAAACCATTTCCTTCGGAACCGGCCTGTATAACCGACTGGAGCCTTTGGCTTACTATTTTGCCAAAAGTGGCCATCAGACAAGCGTTGAGCCAAACAAGCTGCTTTCTCCCACCCGTTCTGCTCAGGCTGTTGTCGGCTATGAAAAGAACCTGAGCAGAACGCTCCGATTTAAAACAGAAATATATTACCAGCACCTCTATGATGTTCCGGTATCGACTGACCCTGAGGTAAACTTCTCCTTACTCAATGTATCAGATATTGCAGCCATTGGTACCTCAAGCTACCGGCAACTTGTCAATAAAGGAACTGGGAAAAATTACGGTATTGAGCTCACGCTAGAAAAATCATTGAGCAAGGGCTATTACTTTATGGCAACTACTTCCCTTTTTGATTCCAAGTTCAAAGCCCTCAATGGGAAGGAATACAATACCACATTCAATACACGTTATGTTGGTAATTTGTTATTGGGAAAAGAATGGGCGGTTGGAAAGAACAAAAATAATCTATTCGGTCTTAATACCAAATTAATCTATGCAGGCGGAAGAAAATACTCACCGGTTCTGGAGGAAGAATCGCTCCGTCTAGACGAAGAAATTATTGACCAAGATCGCATCAATACGCTGACCGCAGCTCCTTATGTACGGGTCGATTTTTCATCGAGCTATAGGATTAACCGGAGAAAGGTGAGCCACTTGTTTATTTTGGATATTCAGAATCTTCTCAACAGGGAAAATACGGTGGGCATGCACTATAATTTCAGTAAACGTATCATTGAACCTCAAAAATGGACCGGAATTATTCCAACAATTAACTACCGCATTGAATTCTAATACCAAATTGCGGCAAACCTAATCAAAGAGCAATATCCCATCGTTTGTCTTCAAATAATACGCTTTGGAGACAAACGATGGGATGGATCAGACGGATGAATTCTTCGAACGGCAGTCCCTAATTCTTCGCTTTTGCACCTTGCTAGAACCGATAACCTACCGAAATACCTAAGGAGCGGTTGCGTATAGAACCTCCGGATTTATAATTGCCCCATTTCGATTCCAAATTGGCTATCCCTTTCTGGAACTCCATACCAATAAGATAGTGTCCCCTAAAAAGATAGTTCACTTTTGCTCGGGCGCCATAATCAGATATGTTCCAACTGACAGACCTAATAACAACGTGATTTTTTTGAAATTCATCATACGAAAAGAAATAGGTTTACATAATTTACCTATTAAACGATAATCCTTTAAGTACGCTACATCAACCTTCGGATTATTGATCCAAATACGCCCTGAAGTTTTACATTGCTAAACAAATATTATCCGTAAATCTTAAGGTTTTGAAGCTCGCTGTTACGAAAACGATTGCGAAAAAACACCGTTTTTGTTCCCTTCCAATACTGTAAATTCACTTTATAGAAAATTCATTTTTCAGACCAATTAAATCTAAAAGCCTATGATCAAGATCAAGAACGCATCCGTTTCGAAAAATCGTTGGATGTATCCGGCAATACCATTATCCAGCGTCTCTAAAGATTATATCGAAAAAAGTATTACAGGAGACAATCTTGTCACCCGGGGTTACCAAAGCCGTCATAAGCTATGGCCAATACCGGGACAGGAAATCGAAATAAATCCGGCCTTACTTCCACAAAATCAAGATTGGTAATCATGAGAATTTATTTAATCGTATTATTTTTCCTGAGCAGCTTTTCTTTTCAAAGGCTGCTAGGGAATGATTTGCACCTACTGACGGGAGCTTTTAAGCTAGAAAACCTGAAAGCCAGTTTAGGCAATGACAAATCTTGGGTCCCGTATCCGGCTTATTCGGACCGTGCGGCCTGGGATAAGCTGATGGCTCCTTTTAAAGACCGTATAATCAAAAAGGGGAACGAGGCCCTTAGCTACCAATGGCAGGTTGTCAAAGCGACCGACTACCTCGAATATGAGCGTTCGGGCAACCGTACCATGATGGAAAAGCCGATGAATGAAAACTGCACTGCGCTAACTAATCTCCTGTTAGCTGAGCTTGCTGAAGGACAAGGGCGCTATGTTGACCAGATCCTAAACGGTAGTTGGCAGTTGACAGAAATGGCCACATGGTCCCTTTCAGCACACCTCGGTGCCTTTCAGTCCACCAAGCGGTCTCTACCACAAGAACGAACACAAGTAGTTGATCTCATGGCAGGTGATGTCGGTTCCCTCCTCTCCTGGATTCATTATTTCTTCCGCGATACGTTCAATAAAATCAATCCCGAAATCAGTATCCGTCTAAAACAACATATCCAACAACGTATTATACAACCCTATCTAGACCGCAACGATATGTGGTGGCAGGCATTTGAACTCAAAGAAGGGCAACTGGTTAATAACTGGAACCCCTGGTGCAATTTCAATGTACTTACGGCACTACTTTTAGTAGAGGATAATCCGGATATACAGCTTGCAGGAATATATAAAACCATGTCTTCTGTGGATCGCTTTATCAACTATGTCAAAACTGATGGTGCCTGCGAAGAAGGCCCCTCGTACTGGGGGCATGCTGCGGGCAAATTGTACGATTACCTAAAAATACTTTCATTGGCAACCCGGGGAAAGATCAATATTTTTGATAAACCGATTATTCGCGATATGGGTGAATATATCGCACAATCCTATATTGGTGGCGATAAATGGGTCGTCAATTTCGCTGACGCTTCTGCCAAAGGAGGTGGCGATCCGCTATTGATCTACCGTTATGGACAAGACGTCAACAGTAGTGAAATGATGCAATTTGCCCGATATATGGAAAATCTTGGTGACAAAAATGCCACTTTCAAACCTTCAAGGGATATTTTCCGTGCTTTCGAAGATCTGAGGTGTTATCCGCAGCTGGAAAACGTGACAGCTGCACTCCCACAAAACGATTTCAAGTGGTATCCCGAAACACAGTTTATTTACCTGAAAAAGGGGGCATTTTTCTTTGCAGCAAAGGGTGGTTTCAATAACGAAAGCCATAACCATAACGATGTAGGGAGTTTTATCTTATATCAGGATCAACAACCGCTATTTATTGACGCAGGGGTTGGTACCTATACCAAAAAGACCTTTAGCGACGACAGGTATAGTATCTGGACCATGCAGAGCGCGTATCACAATATTCCGATGGTCAATGGAACCGATCAATCTTTTGGTAAGGAATATAAAGCCGAAAATGTCGTATTCCTTCCTGCACAGAATAGATTCCAGCTTGATATTGGAAAAGCCTATCCGAAGTCAGCCAATATTGAATACTGGAACAGAAGTTACACCCTTGCTCAAAATGGTCTGGACATTCAGGATAATTTTAAAATCAAAGGTCCAAAGCAGGCCAATGTGATCCACTTTCTTGTTGCTCAGGAACCGAAAATTAGCAAAGGAGAAATCGTGCTGACTAATGGACAGGCAAAATTACAATTTGACGCCGGACAATTCATTGCTAGCTTCGATGTCATTCCACAGGAAGATGCCCGTTTAAGCCAGGTCTGGGGTAAAGAACTTTATCGCATCACACTTACAGCCAAGAGCATCAAACCCACG
Organism: Sphingobacterium sp.; assembly: GCA_022712315.1. Classification (GTDB taxonomy): domain Bacteria; phylum Bacteroidota; class Bacteroidia; order Sphingobacteriales; family Sphingobacteriaceae; genus Sphingobacterium. Next base: position 17,087 of record JALAGS010000088.1, read on the forward strand.
GGAAAATATACGTTTACGATTCGCCAAGAGGCCATAAAATAAGAAAGAGTCAAGAATATTAGGTAACTTACTATGAATATAAGCCGTTATGAATAAAAGAAAACCTGGTCTAAGAACCTTATTTGTGGTCGCTTCCAGTCTGATCGCATTGAGTTTTACGAATCAAAAACCAAGCTTTATTGACGCAAGTTTTAAAGCTGCAGAAAAGCAATATCAATTTTTGGAAACAGCCGCCGAAAAGCAGCAAAAGTTTCCCCGTACGCTAAGTCCTGCGGGAAAACTGGTAGGAACAGATGAATGGGATTGGACCGGAGGGTTCTTCCCGGGATCACTGTGGTATATCTACAACCATACCCATAATAAAGAGACCGAAACTGCAGCCATCAAATGGACAGAGGCACTTGAAAAAGCCAAAGACCTTGATCAACATCATGATATTGGTTTTGTGATGTATTGTTCCTATGGCAATGCCATTAAATACCTCAAAGATCCCAAAAAGGTTGCCGCTTATAAAGACATCCTTATCCATTCGGCCAATACTGCGCTTAAACGTTATAATCCGCAGGTGGGCGTCATCAAATCATGGAATGAGAAGAAGTCCTGGGACGGGAAGACCTTATGGAAATATCCGGTCATTATCGATAACATGATGAACCTGGAGATGTTGTGTTATGTGTCCGACCTGACTGGAGATACCAAATATAAGGATGTAGCCATCAGCCATGCCACCCAAACCATGAAAAATCATTTCCGTAAAGACTACAGTACTTACCATGTCGTCGATTACGATGCCAATGGACATGCTATCCACCAACAAACGAACCAGGGCTATGCCGACAATTCAACCTGGGCACGCGGTCAAGCCTGGGCTATTTATGGATTTACCATGATGTACCTGGAGACCAAAAAACCAGAATTTCTCAAAACAGCAAAAGCGGCAGCAAAGTTTTACATGACCCATCCGAATCTTCCAAAAGATAAAATTCCCTATTGGGATTTTAATGCCGGAAAACCAGGCTATAAATCGGATGCTGATTTTTCTTCGTTAAACTTGAATTTCGTACCTCGGGATGCTTCAGCAGCAGCCATTGTAGCATCTGCACTGATTGAACTCTCGACATTGACCACTGGCACCGAAAGCAAATCATATTTGACATTTGCTCAGGAAAGCCTGGAAACGCTATCAGGAAGTACCTACTTTGCAAAATATGCGACCAATGGCGGTTTCCTATTAAAGCATAGTGTCGGTAGTCTACCCCACCATTCAGAAATCGATGTTCCCCTGACCTATGCAGATTACTATTATCTGGAAGGTCTGACTCGATTAAATGAGCTCAAAAAATAAGAATAAAAAGGGGGCAATCTTGATGGATAGCCCCCTTTCTATTTTATTAAACCCTTTTGATTAAGCTATTTCTTCCGAACAGTAAATGGGTTAGATACAGTACTTCCAGCGTATTCACCCTGTGGAAGTTCTACTGTTAAGACTTGATTTACACCAATACGTATATTGATCAGCTGAACGTGCACATTTTTAGCCTGTTGCAACGGATCTGCCACATCAAGCTGCATGTTTGCGGTTGGCTTTGAACGCAATTGTAAGATAACAGGTTGATCTAACGTGATGGACCAATCTCCAATCTGATAGGTCCCCGGCTGATGACAACTAAGCTGGAGAATTCCATTCCCTGTATGTTCTACCGCCTGTATATCCGATGTATTCTGCCAGATTTTTATGCGCTGCATTTCTTTCGTATCGATGACCTTTGTCCCCGGCACAACGATATACGCATAGCTCGCATTGTTTGGCGCCACGCCGTGGTCAAACCAAAGCTTGAAGACCTTTCCATGGACAAGATCTTTGGAACGGGAACGGTTAATCCGATACCAAGAACCAGCCTGATCCTTGGTTGTCAATCCAACCCTCATGGCTACCGGAAAGTAATACAGCACGTTGTTATGCGTTATAAATTCGCCTTGCTTCATGTCCCGTTGTACCGAATCGAGCGTCGACGTTTCCTTTCCATTCCAGATAACCGGTCCATTAAGCCAGGTCTGGTTCAACGTTGTTACCACAGGTTCTTGCGCTGCACAATGAATACCGGCACCCAGGCAAACGACTTCCTTATCGAAAAAGAACCAAGCTTTTTGAGCGGTGACCCCGTCATACTGGACCGACATCGCTGAGGCCCCTGTCTTCCCGTTGCTCACGCCACCTGCAAAGTTATTGGCAGCACGTGCCCCCCACTGTTCTTTCAATTCCAGATCGCCCAGATAATCTCTTGTAGTTGTCCCCGGAATTTTGTCCCATTCCCAAACAGGCATAATATTATAATATTCCGGACCAAACACCTGAATATTGGTCACGCCATCAGACATATTACGACCAAGAACATTTTCGCCATTACCAGACTCCGATTTATTGGTACGGTTGCTAGCCAAACGTACATTAAAATGGAATTGCTTGCGAAGATGTGCCGTATAGTCACCTTTCCAGTAATGACGATGTGTATCAAAATCGTCTGCATCAAAAGCTTGGAGACTGTCCAATCTTGCAAGTGCTTTGTTCCAAACCGCATTTTTTGCTGGATCGATCAGCTTCATTTGGGTTAATATAGCTCTCTCCTGTGTCTTTTTTAAGATATCAGGGCGCGAGATTCCGCGGCCATGTACGTTAAAATCGATGTAGCGCGAGCGGATTATCGGCAGATATGTTTCGTTCAGAAAGCGTTCAAAAAGATCCAATCGTTTACTGTCAACCGCATAAGGGGTCTCACGCACATAGGCCATAACTTTTGAAATCCCTTTCAGAAACTCTTCCCCATAGCCCGCAATATACAATTGGGGACCATGTTGTAAATAGGAAAAATCGTATTGAAGTCCCTCTTTGCCATCCACGAGCTGTATCGGAAAAAGCAGCTGCTCCATCGCTGAGGCCAATAGATCGGCATCCTCCAAAATCAATGCGCGATAAAAGTAATGCATGGCAATATCACTTTTATTCGCTCCTGTTTTTGTGTAAGGATCGCCACGCTTCATCAGCGCAACCAGTGGCGCCTCTACTGCCGGGGGAATCTTTTCCTTTCCGAATTTCATCAGGATAAGACATACTCCAATGGCTTTTGGCGAAGCGATTTCATTATGCCACCAATTGGAAGATTCAAAACGATTATTTGCCCAATATTGTGCTGCGAGCAGAATCTTATCGTAAATTGATTTCTGCTGGTAAGATGTGCTTTGTGGCGATACATAGGCAATAATAAGTGTCCTCAGCCGATCCAAATGCTCTCCCGGAGGCCAAAGTGATATGGACTTGCTTCCATAATCGATATCCGCCCAGGTACCATCGGCACGCAGCTGATTACACAAGCTTATTGTTTTATCTACATTTGGTAATGGTCCACTCAACTCATCATCATACACATGCTTTTTGATAAGTTCAAAAGTTTCCCGGTTCTGCGCCTTTGCCATAACCAGGGCAAAAGGCAATAAAAATATAATTAGTCCTTTCATCTGTTGTTTAGTATTCCTTGCTTAGGGGTATTGACGTTCTGCAGCACGTCCGACGACATCCATTCGGTGCTTCATCAGCTGGTTTTGATCATTATCCAATACAGAACTTAACCATTTTGGATTTTCCATATCCTTTTCCCATGCTGTTAGTTTGAGCAGCATCTCTTTTACACGTGCGGGATATTTGGTAGCCAGATTGTGCTGCTCCCGAAGATCATCTTTGAGATTGAATAATAATATTGGATCATCCTTGACAGCAATTAATTTCCACTCTTTGTGCCGCACAGCCCGAGCAATCCCTCTGCGCCAAAATAGATAATCATGCCCATTTTTTTCAGCGGTATAGGCGGAGAGCAAACTGATACCATCGATTTGCTGGCCAGGGATTTTCTGACCTTTTATTGCGTCGATGCTGGTGGGTAAAATATCCATTCCCGATACCATGGCATCTGATATTATCCCTTTCGGAAGCTTGGCTGGCCATTGCATAATCAGGGGAACCCGAATTCCTCCCTCCCATTTCGATCCTTTTAAACCACGCAGCTGCCCATTGTCTGCTCCATTATTTGTCGCAGCACCATTGTCATTCATAAAAATGATTAAGGTATTGTCATAAAGTCCTTCCTGCTTTAACTGCTGGACCAAGCGTCCAATATTTTCATCCATATTATCGAGCATTGCCAGATAAGCCCGTCGCAAGGGATCGGCTATATTTTTATACTTATCGATGGTGGCCAATGGTGCTTCAACGGGGGTATGTACAGCATTGAAAGCCAAATACATAAAAAAAGGCTCGTTTCTGTATTGCTGAATATACGAAATCGCTTTATCAGTCAATGTTTCTGTTAAATAATGAATAGAGTCTTCAGGGACGGCAATCCGGTCGTTATAAAGTATCTGTGTCGGTTTCACTGTGCCATGAATGGGAAAATAAGGACGATCCCCGCCAATAAAACCATAGAAATGATCAAAGCCACGTTTAAGAGGATTAAACTGTGGTCCATCACCCTGATGCCATTTACCAATTGCGACAGTTTTATAACCATTATACTTCATGAAATCTGCAATAGTGGCTACCTGCGTATCCATACCGATATCCTCCGGAGCGACACCCGCTGTGGGGCGTTTGGAAATATTATGTTCGAAACCAAAACGCTGTTGATACCGGCCAGACAGCAAGCCGGCACGAGAGGGAGCACATACCGATGCGGAAGCATAGGCCGACTGAAAACGTATACCATTTTTTGCCAGTGCGTCAATATTCGGGGTGTGGACCTCCTTACCGCCGTAACAGCCAAAATCATCATATCCCCCGTCATCACTCAAGATGACAATAACGTTAGGATGTTGCTGTCCGAATACGGGAATCCCAAACTGAAAGAGTATATTCACAAGAGTTAATAGACTATAGCATGCAAATCGGTAGATCATAACATTAGATTTATCCTTAAATGTAACGCTAAAAGTATAGGATTTTTTGTTAAAAACCCGCAAACGATTTCGTTAGGCTATTTCTAAAGATTAAAACCAAAGGTCAGAGATGAAAATAGATGAAAGAAAAATTGTAGGTACGCTTGCTCATTTTTTGGTAAATGATTCCGATAGCGCTGAGTTTACTGCATTTTTACAATCACTGGATGATAGTCGCCCCAGAATTCGAACCGCCCTTGCTCAATTTGTGACCAAATGGCAAGATCAAGAAGAGTCTTTTATCTTTCCGAATGAAGATCTTTGGAACGATTTTCGGCAACTCACACAAAGGAATCCCGATCTTGGCGTGGCACTGATCGATGGCAGCAAGATCGACAATATTGCAAGTTTTTACGATGAAATTAATGCCGTCTACATGTCCCATGAAAGCTGGCAAATAGGAAGCCTGGATGGTCTGAACGACCTATTTTACGGTGGATTTGGCACCTTTAAAGATGCTACTTCACAGTGTATTGTTTGGAAAGATATTGCCCATAGCAGCGCATCGTTGGGCATCAAAACAACTTTGGCCTATTATCAGGGAAAACTCGGGGCACAATCACCATTCAATCAAACGCATTTTCAAAAGAAACTAGATGAGTTAAAAGCGGGACGGGGAGAAACCTATTTTGACATCGTTGCCGAAATCATCCGGTCTCACCACAAGATCACCTGGATCTACAAAGGACATCCTCATCACAAATCGGTATATTTATAATCACTAAACTTAACATGATGAAGCATCTGATCAAAATAACTTTCCTGCTTATCTTATTATCCCATGAGGTTGCACAAGCTAGTGAACGCCTTAAAGTAGCTGTTGCGGGACTCAACCACGACCATGTATTCTTGCTCCTAAATTTATATAAGGATAAGCAAGTTGATATTATAGGTATTGCTGAATCGAATGAAATCCTGTCCAGCAAAATACGGACGCAGTATAATCTGCCAAAGACTATCTTTTATCCGGATTTGCCCAGTTTATTGAAGCATGTCAAGCCAGATGCCGTGCTGGCCTACAATCCAACCAACGAGCATATCCATGTGGCAGAGGCCTGTCTCCCGCTTAAAATCCCAGTGATGGTCGAGAAGCCTCTTGCAACGACCTTATCTGATGCAAAACGTATTGCTACTCTGTCCAAACAGTTTGAAACTCCTTTTTTGGTGAATTATGAAACCACCTGGTATAAAAGCAATCAACAATTGAAACAACTAGTCGACAATGATGAAATTGGAAAAATCACACGAATACTTGTAAAAGACGGACATGAAGGTCCGAAGGAAATCGGCTGTAGCAGTTACTTCCTCGACTGGCTTACAGATCCAAAGAAAAATGGTGGCGGTGCAGTTATGGATTTTGGCTGTTATGGTGCCAATCTGATGACTTGGATCAAAAATGGTGAAAGACCAATTTCGGTCACGGCATTCACACAGCAGTTAAAGCCCGAAGTCTATCCGAAGGTAGACGACAATGCCACCATTATTCTGAGCTATCGGGATGGCAGCACAGGCATTATTCAAGCTTCCTGGGCTTGGCCATATAGTGTTAAAGATTTGCAAGTTTTTGGCACAAAAGCTCAGCTCTACGCTAAAAATGATAAAGAGCTGCTAAAATACAAACAACAGAATGATCCACCGGTGATGGTACCGATTACTGTTCCTTACTTTGAGCACCACATTGCTTACCTTGAACAGGTCCTGAAACAAAAAATGATCCCGGAAAATGATCTCGGATCAATCAACAATAATGTCACTGTTGTTGAAATTTTGGAAGCTGCAAAACGATCGGCTAAAGAAGGAAGGGCGATCGTTCTAAAATAAAAAAAGTCAGTAGATAGATAATCTACTGACTTTTTTTATTTTGCGCAGGCTTAGAAAATCTCTACAGCTTACCCTGGTTCACGCATACAGCGATCGGTCATTTTTTCAACCGCATCGATAGGGGCTTTACTGCTGTTTACCATAGCCCATTAATAACCTGGGTTTTGATACATGCGTGCCGGATCCAGTTTATATTCATCAAAAGGAATTGGATAGTATCTATCTTTTGTCGATATATTGGAGATTTTCGCATTACCGTAGTCAGCCTGGCTTTTGGTTTTGAAATAAGTCACCAGTTCCTGTGCATTATAATTACGGATCAAATCAAACCAACGTTGGTTTTCAAATGCTAGTTCCACACGGCGTTCATGCAATATTGCTTCTTTTAAGGTCGGATATTTGCTGCTATAGGCAGTATTTAACATGGAGGTCGCATACGAAGGCAATCCTGCACGCTCACGTACCTGATCCAACAGAGCAATAGCTTCGGCATCTTTGCCCAGGTGAAATTTTGCTTCGGCCAGCAACAGCATCACATCCGCATAACGGATCAAGATCCAGTCGTTTCCACCCCAGCCGTTTGTTCCGGCAGCATCACTATTATCCCTAAATTTGGTTACAAACCAATCGTTAACCTGTGTATTTGTGGCAAACTTCACAGAGAAATCTTTCCGAATGTCGCTTTGTTCGTAATCCTTGACCAGATCTAGTTTTGCCACTTCACCAACACCTGTAGAATTATAGCGTGAATTGATGGTCTCCCCCCGTGCCTGGTAGTTACGGGCAATACTTGAACTATAATTCTGGTCACCCTGTTTGTACTGAACCTGGAAAACTAGTTCTTTACAGCTATTTTTCTTGGTCACATCAAAAACATCGGCATAGGGGATTTCGTTCAGCTTACCGAAAGTACGCATCTGATAAGCCGCATTGAGGTACTGTTCTGCTTTCGCAAAATTTTCCGCACTCCCTGATGACTGTGTAGCACCCAAAGTTAAGTATACTTGTCCCAGAATTGCATTGATGGCCGCTTTAGACGCTCTGCCGACAACGTAATCTTTCTGTGTATTGGGAAGATTGCTGGACAAAGCCTCGGTCAAATCTTTAATGATCTGTTCGTACACAATTGATTCTTTCTGACGAAAAGCCAATTCATTTGCTTGTTCTTTACTGGTCACCTGTACCGTAGATAATGGAATATCTCCGAATTTACGTACCATGTGGAAATATAATAACGCACGTACAAATTTTGCTTCCGCAATATAACGTCCTTTTAATTCTGCACTTGTAAAGGTTACATCGTCGACATGTGAAAGAACCACATTACAACGGCTGATTGCCGCGTACATAGCCGACCAATGTGTCTTTAGATAGGTATTGCTTGGCAGCAACGAAAAGTCATTGAATTGGAAAGGCTCCCCGGCATTGGATTGGTTATCATTACGTCCCGAATTATCCGAACGTTCCTCGTTATACAATGTACTCGATTCCCCGAGTGTACTTCCCGAACGAAGTGACTGGTAGAGACCATTCACAGCCAAAAGCACATCATTTTCCGACTTGAAGTAATCATCGATCGTGACAGCATTGGGATTTTTCTGATTTAAAAAATCTTTGGTACATGAAGACAATGCCAACAAAACAAAGGGTAATATATATCTCTTTTTCATCCTGTTATTTTTTTATTTTTCATCGGCCTACGCAACCGCAAAGAGCAGTCCGTAGGATTAATTTTATCCTGCTATTAGAAAGTTACTTTCACACCAAGGTTATACGACCGCACCAATGGATAAAGCCCATAATCCACACCTGGAGTCAGGTTGCCGCGTTGATTATAATCCGGTTCCGGATTGTAGCCTTTGTATTTAGAAATCGTAAATGGATTGTCCACTGTAGCGTAGACCCTTACGCCAGAAAGTGTTAACTTTTCCGCCAGGCTTTTTGGAAGATTGTAACCCAAAGCAATATTTGTCATCCGCAAGAATGAACCGTCCTGCAGATAAAAATCGGAAAGGCGTGTACTGTTACTTTGCGTACCACCACGCGATGCACGGTATACTTTACCATTTCCCGGATTTTGAGCTGAACGGTAACGTTGTGCCACATCCGCATATTGATTGCCGGAGCCCTCCATATTATAGAGGTAATAATCATAGCCGTCCAATACTTTATTCCCTTGGGAGCCATTAAATGATGCGCGTAGATCGAATGCCTTATAACGTGCGTTGACGGCAAAGCCATAGGTGAAATTAGGATGCGGATTGCCGATCACCCGTTTATCGGCATCATTGACGATACCATTGCCATCTACGTCTTCAAAATAAAGATCTCCAGGTTGTAGCGGAGTTGTTGAAGCCGCTGAAGGTGCGACAGTTTTATAATTCTCTTCAGTTGCGACGCCCAGAACTTTAAAGCCGTAGAACATACCAATTGGACTTCCTTCTTGCGTAATATGCGTTAAGTAAGAGCGTTCAGCACCATTGGTCAGGATAGTAGAAGCTCCTCCCAGATCAAGCACTTTATTTCTATTGACATTGATATTTCCGCTCAATCCTAATTCAAATTCATTTTTACGAATCAGCGTAGCATCAATCTGTAAATCAAAACCTTTATTCTGCACCTTTGAATTAGGGAGATTGGTTAAGATCGTTGTTGATCCAGACACAGCGGAGAGTGGCTGGTTGAATAATAAATTGAAGGAACGGCTCAAGTAGAAGTTGGTCATAATGTTGAGGCGACCTTTCAACAAACCGAGATCGAGACCAGCGTTGTATTGCGAGGTTGATTCCCAGCCCAATTTTGGATCGAACAGATCACCTGCTGTATAGGACGTCTCCACTTTATCGCCAAGAATAACTCCTGCCGGCGAGTTGATAACGGATAACGCGCGATAATCACCAATATTATTATTTCCACTACGCCCCCAGCTCGCTCTTAGTTTGACCGTTGACTGTTGTCCCAACCAATCCGTATAAAACTCCTCCTTGGAGAGGGTCCATCCACCTGAAACCGATGGGAAGGTTCCCCATTTGTTATTTGGCCCGAAGCGCGATGAACCATCGGTACGGATAGAAGCTGAAAGGAAATATTTAGAATCAAAGCTATAGTTTACACGGCTAAAATAAGACTGGAGCGTTGTAATGCGTTTGAATGTATCTCCAGGGATCAATTGGAAGTTAGAAGGATCAGCCCCCTTATCCGTAATTTCACCTATGGCATTATTATTAAAACCATTGGCCTTTACACCCTGATAATCATAATCTGTACGTTGAACCGAATAGCCCAGTAAAGCGGATACCTGATGTTTGCCACCAAAGGTCTTATTATAGTTTAGTGTTGCCTCCATCAGTTTATCCAATTCACTTTTTGTTTTGGCTTCTGCGTAGGCCGCGGATACCGCTTGCGGTGAAAATGGTTTATTATTCCCATCAGAAAGACTGGTAGGACGGAAATAATCATACTTCTCGTCATAAGTAGACAACCCACCGTTTACTTTAAAATTTAGGCCATCAATAATGGAAAAATCAGCAAAAGCATTGTATAAACCCCGCTTTCCACGGCGGTTATTTTTAATCTCAGTGACGTAAGCCAAGGGATTTTCTGGATTCTGGATACCATAATTATTTGCAGAAAGATCGGCCATCAGGTATTTGGCATAAGTCCCATCTTCGTTATAAACCGGCAGTGTCGGCAGATAAATTAGGGCCGCCATAGACGGACTTCTGTCGTAACGCCCTGTAGTCACCTCGTTATTGTCGTTATACGTGAAGGATACATTGGCGCCAACGGTCAGTCTTTTACTCACTTTGCTATCGATATTGGCTCGGAAATTAAAGACTTTCTGATCTGTACCAAGCATGATACCTTGCTGATTCTGATAAGATCCACTTAGGAAATAACGATTTTTTTCGTTACCGCCATATGTGGAGAGATTATGACGTTGGAAAGGTGCATTACGGTATAAAGCATCCTGCCAATCCGTATCGTATTTCGCTTTTTTTGCTGTACCGGAAGAAAAGTCATAGTAGTCTTCAGGAATACTTACTGAACCGGCATTTCCAACATTGGCGATACGTGTTTTATTATCATCAAAGCGTCTACTATCGCTCCAGGCGATCCCTTTCGTAGCCAGCAGGTCTCTGTAGGAATTGTTACGACCATCAATTAAGAGATCAATAAACTGTTCTGAGTTTAAAACATCGATTTTCTTGGAAAGCTGACCAAAGCCACCCAATACTTCGTAGTCTACGTTACTTTTACCTTCCTTACCACGCTTCGTTGTAATCAATACAACACCGCCGGCGCCACGCGATCCATAGATCGCTGCAGAAGCAGCATCCTTTAACACATCGATAGATTCAATATCATTCGGATTGATATTCAAATTGTTGCCTGCTGGATAACCATCAATAACGTACAATGGATCTGAACCAGCGTTGATTGATCCCATACCGCGGACACGCATTTTGGTCCCATCGTATGGAGCACCACTTGTCTGCATCACCTGTACACCTGCTACTTTACCAACCAACGCCTGGGATAATTTTGGTGCGCTCAAATTAAGTTCCTCCGCCTTAACGCTAGCGATCGCGCCAGTGACATCCGACTTTCTGATTCGCTGATATCCGATAGAGATGGTCACCTCTTCCAGTGTATTCTCGTCTGCCTGTAAGGAAAAGATCTGTCCGTTGGATTGGGTGACAGACTGCACGAGCCTACTATACCCAATAAAGGAAATACTTAGGCCATCGCCCATTTCGGCTTCGATCTGAAAATTTCCTTTTTCGTCAGACTGAACAGATTTTTTACTCTTCAAATTTTGGACGGTTGCTCCTGCGATAGCATTTCCTTGGGCATCGAGGACACGACCTTTGACGATTCCCTGTACATGCGTAAATTGCGATGAGGTTAGTGTGAGCGGTTTGGCTTGAACAGCTGGTGAGCTCGCTGCAATGGCACATAACAACCAAAAGACATTGTTGGCTTTAAATTTCATAAGTAGCGCATTTGATTTATGGGTACAAGATTACAAATGCTATATGAAGGCAGGGTCAATAAAACATTAACAGTTTTTAACTAAACCGAGTTAGCAAGCTACAAAAGCTTAACAAAAGGATAACAAAAAACCTAAGATTTATTTCTTAAGCTTTCCGCTAAAAAAACTATAAATCCATAAAATCAGAAGATATAAGGTAGCAGCAAAAAGAATATCGCCGATCAATTTTAGAGGTTCAAATTCTTGATAGCCCACCTGCTCATTAAGATCGAGGCTATAGCCGCTTCCCTCCCAATAGAATATCCAGGGAAATCCTACAGTTAAATTGCCGTCGACGTCCAGTTCATTGCGGTAGGAACAAGTTGTTAAAACAGCAAAAACACAAATAGTACCAACAAGCACTTTGAATAATGCTGGCACTATTGATGTTTTACGTTGTTCAGGTTTTGCATGCATGATTAAATATAGCAATTCATTTTGATTGCTCCCGATAGACATGATTGTTATCTGATCAACTAATTATAAGCCGGTTGAAAATGCAGACCAGAAAAACTATGTCTGGTAAGATTTATCCTTAATTCGCCATACACTCCTTCAAAGGTGGTCGGTTTTAAAAATGAAATCAATGGTTGATAATGAAAATTTGCTTCGACATCTTCACTTGGGAATAAATTAACAATAATCCAGACACTGTCCTTATTCGCATATACTTTCAATTGTTTCGCATACGTTCCATGTACATGATATGACTTTAAACGTAATAACTGAGATGTCAGCACTGAATCAATCAACAATAGGTCGTTTTGTTTAATCTCATAAGTTTGATCAAAAATAACGTCTTTTGGGCTATCAAAAATTGCATAATCCGTAAAACGTGATTTATCAAAATATTGCGGAACCGGAATACTTGCTTTCTTTATTAATAATCTTCTTATAAAGCTATCATCAACATAAAGATCCATGTAACAATTTTTCAAAACAGCTCTATTAAAATTTCTACAGGCAGCATCAAAGAATAAAACATTTTCCTTGATGCTCACCTGACCATGACATGTATTTTTCTCCAATAGTGTTGGATTTTTTTTAGGATCTATTAAAGTAAGATTATTCGAGTCTAACTTTATTGAATAATCTATTATCCGATAAGTCGAATCACCGAATATCTCTACTGAATAATCGGCTACCCCATACATATCACTATTTACGGTGATCGCTTTTACGATTATATTCTCGTTATTCTTTCGATCACAAGCATTAAAAACAAATAGCATAACGATAAAGCCCACGACCGGTAGATCTATTCGAAAATTCATACTGCTACTTTTGTTTATCATATATACTTTCCGTTTTTCGATAAATTTGATCGACGCATTATAGTACATCGATCAAATTTAACATAAAATTATACTGTAAGCGTTCCTTTATATCCCACCATGATTAATTAAATTTTGCATGCTCCTCCTTTCTATTAACCGGATAAAAAGAAAAACGTCCCTCCATATTTCTCACGACCAATCTATTTTGCTGAATGAGTCCATACAGCACATTTTTCAAGTGTCTTGGATAAATCTGGAGATGTACCTGACCTGTTTCCTTAACTTTCCGAAAAAGTTGCCAAGGAGCTGCACCATCGGCAAAGAATTCTTGATCCAGTAGTCCATCGATCTTTTGCCGTACATGTAACATTGCATCCGATTCAATTTGAATATCTTTTTCAGATTTCCATTCCTCAAATTGCAATTTTGGAACAGCAGGCTTCTTAACTCCTTTTGCAAACTGCCAGGATAGTTCCATCTGGTAGTTCCATTTCACCTCATCCTCCTCAATATGAAGACGGACGAGACGTTCTTCGGTAACTTCATATGTTTCGCGATGAAATTCCATCGGTTCAATGCATGAGCTCATGTATATTCGATCCAGTAAGATCGACTCCTGGGCCAAAAAACTTCGTACCTGATACATTTTTTCAAAGTCTAAATACGCGTGATCAGGCCTACCAAGCAGGAACGAAAGTTCCTCAGGTCTCCAACCCTTGTCTATCCTCCGTTTTAGATAAGTGTACCATAGTTGAAAATCGTGCGAATACATCATTCCTCCATAGGATGCTTTTAGTGCAGATACTTTTTTGATCATTTATAGTGTACAATTGGTTATTCAAATAATTTAAGCAGCTCTTCTTTACTGATCGATTTCATTAGATTCGTTTCATCTAAAATAAGTCCTTCGGATATTCGTTTTTTACTTTCCTGAAGTGCTAAGATGTATTCCTCAACGGAATCCCGACAAACAATCTTGTAGGCCATGACATGCTTGTCCTGACCAATGCGGTAGCATCGATCGATTGCCTGTGCTTCGGCAGCGGGATTCCACCAAGGGTCCAAAATATAAACATAATCAGCCGCGGTCAGATTCAAGCCCGTTCCTCCTGCTTTGAGGCTGATTAAAAACACACGGCATTCTTCCTCGTTCTGAAATCTTTCGACCGCATTTTGCCGTTGATCCTGATTCATTTTGCCATCAAGGTAGGTATAAGCTATCCCCTTATTTTCGATTCGTTGCCCCACGAGCTTAAGCATGGAAGTATATGCTGAAAAGAGTAAGATCTTATGATTTGGAGCCACTTCATCCATTATCTCATCAATAAAATCCAATTTGATCGAATCCTGACCGAAGCCACCATCTTTCATTAGAACAGGCGAGTTACAAAGCTGCCGCAGTTTTTGCAATGCCTCAATGGCCAAAAATTTGGATTTTGTGGCATCAGCGCTATTCAGATTACTCTCGATTTCCCCCTTGAATATTTTTCTGACCTTATCGTATATCTTTCTTTGTTCCGGAAGCATATCCATATAAAGAATTGTTTCGGTCTTTTCAGGAAGGTCCAAAGCAACCTGCTTTTTTGTACGCCGAAGTATAAAAGGCTGGATCATCTTCTGGAGGTTAATAACCGTTTCCTGTGCTATATCTTCTCCCTTAATCCCTGAATAGGTTTTGTTGAAACTACTGTAACTACCGAAAAATCCCGGGTTGACCATACTCATTTGCGCGTAGATATCCTCCACTCCATTTTCGATAGGTGTTCCCGTCATCGCTATGCGATAGCAAGATTGTAGCTCAATGAGCGATTTAAATCTTTTTGAATGACGATTTTTAACCGCCTGCGACTCATCTAAAATCATGTAACTAAAGGATTGCGACGTCAGAAAATCTAGTTCCATCATCACAGTTCCGTAAGTTGTAATCAGAATTGATTCATTTGCTAATTCACTGATTTCTTTCCTTTTTTGTCCATGATAAATAAGCGTAGCCCGATTAGGTGCAAATTTTTTGAATTCGGATTGTCAATTGAAGAGTAAGGAATTAGGGACAATAATAATTGAGGGGGCTGCCTTTGGATTATTCTGATAGAAATATTCCAGAAGCGTTATTGCCTGTAAGGTTTTCCCTAATCCCATATCGTCAGCCAGGATACCTCCCCATTGAAATTCATTTAGGAATGCCATCCAGCTAAATCCTGTCTGCTGGTAAGGACGCAACTCTGCCTGAATCTCTTTCGGAATACCTAACAAAGTTATTTCGTCCGTATTCATCAGTTTCTTTCGACGTTCTGCTAAGCTATTTTGGATAATACGGGGGTCAACTCGATCCAATTTTGTCTGGAAAGACAGCAATTGGGCCGAAGTGAATTTAAGACAGTCGTTTTCAACCACAGCATAATTAAACAGCGTCTCAAACAATTCTTTATCCGAAGATTTGATATAACCGAAGGATTTATCCACTAATTGAATACTGCTATAGTCATTTACTATCTTTTCTTTAAACTCTCCAGGTAAATAGGTATTAGTTCCAAATTTGAAAATTATATAAATGGAAAATATATTGTTCTCCTGATGAATATCCAATACTTGCCATGTTAGTTGGTGTGGATACAGGTTAGTTCCTTTTGAAATATTATTCAGCGCAATTTTATACCCTTTGCTCGCACATTTCTTTATAAATTCGTAAAGTCTATTTCGATGATAATACTCATGCAGCTTTGAGCGCTTAGTCATTCTATTGGTACTGATTTCAAACCTTGGCAGGTGCTTTTCAGTAAAGTCATTAAACTCATTCTCGCCTACAAGATCCCTCTCGATATACATGCAACTTCCATTCTCAGATTTTAAAATCAGGTTTCCGCCATTTGAAATTACATATTCTTCATTTTCTCTCAGTACACCTTTCAATTCAAAATTTAAATAGCCATCTCCATCTTGCTCCACTGCGACCTTAAATTCATGTAAACGATGAGCTTCATCGGAAACAAAAACAGTATCTTCATCTAAAGGTTCAAGTTCTATGTAAAACGATGTTGACAGTGGTATCAGAATATGCGTAAAGAAATCCTCATAGTCCTTCTTTAACACCGTGATTTTATTTGAGATTTGTGAAAAGGAACGTAACAGAAACTCCTTTTGTAGATTATCAACAAAAAGACATTCATTTTCATTCAGATTGACAAAGAAGAAATTGGACCGACATTCGGATCTGTAGTCTTTTAATTCTTCGCCTTTATAGGCAACAATTAAGGACAAAAGCAGGTAATCATTATCCTCTTCCAAGTGAAATTTCAAGCTAAGATCATTATCAGCTAAAATCACATTTTTATAGATCGTACGATATCTGGACGGATACTTGAAGTTTTCAATCTCAGTCCTCAGATTACTCCTCTCGACAAAGGCGACACGCAGTTCGGGATCTGAACCTCCTCGCAGAATTTTACGCCACGCATTAATGATATATTCCTTTCCAACACTATTACGTTCATCTTTCACTACATCTTCCCCTTCATGCTTCGAATGTTTTTGGGCACTTTTTGAAAACGCCAAGATCTTACGGCATAAAGTAATTTTCAAAACATCACGATCAGCAATATTGGGCATTTCATTACCAAATTCTTCCAGACAATTTATTCTCTTTTCCGTGTCAAAGGGGATTAGGAAGGGTAGACCTTCCACTTGACGCTCTCTAGGAACGACATATATAAGATCCGAAAAACGGGATTCAAGATTTCCCAACCATCGGTTTTCCAATGCTACATATTGCAATTCCGACTCAAGCTCCTGATGATCGAAATAAGTATACACCTGACCAAATTGATTATGATTTTCAATACAAAATCTATCATTACGGTAGTACAATGTTGAAATAGCCAGTTGAAAGAACTTATGCTGACTTTCAGGCAGGGCAGCAACGTCTTTCGCATATAAATCTTTCAAAAAGTCGTTACTTACCAGAAACTTACGATAAAGTCCAATAATTACATAATCACACAGATGATCATGTCGCTTTTTACAATCACACTTAACCTTTAATCCTGTTTCCAAGATTTCTAAATCAATTTTTACATCCTTACCCTTTTGATTGCCATTTCTTAGAAAAAAGGGCCAAGTGAACTTGTTGACTTTGATTAGCTTAACTCTATAACTGTAAAGGTGGAAATCTTCCAGTGGTTTGTCTCCTTTATAGAGTTTAACAAAGTAATCTGGCGAAATATATAGATCCTCTTGGTTTTCCCAAGGAATAATAAAGGCATTCTTTTCTTTAATCGGTATGACTGGAGCTACATCAACAGCCATTCCATTCTGATGTTCGGCATTAATTTCCATAAATCCTCCGTTATTGTTTATTGAACTTAACCTCCGATTTCAACTCCATATACCGTATGCTCTGATCGCACAGGTCAATAAAGAAAGCAGCAATTTCCTTCGCTTTTGATCTGAAATAATCCATATCGAGCTGAGCCAATTGCGAAGGAAGCTCATAGACTCGCCCTTTCATCTGTTTTAATAGCTCTGCATTCAATATTTCCTCGACCTCACTTCTTGCTGTAAAAAATTCTTTCACCTTTTTATCACAGATACAGGTCCAATCCACCAGATCTGCGATAGTGACATTCATTGGCGCATAACCGATTCGGAGGTACAGATAGCTGTATAGTCCAATAGAAGTCAGCTGATTTAAAAATAATACAGCCATTTGCGGGCTAGAAAGACCATCAAAAGAAAAGACCGCTATAAGATCCTGCATGAGTGTTGAATTTCGAGTCCATGAAATCGAGGTCTTAAATAAGGTACTATGCCAATCGACAGGCACAACCGAATAAGTCGGTTTATAACGCGAATGGCGATAGAGGACAACAGACTCATTCCAGATGGTATGAGAGAAACGGCTACCTTGGTTTAGTTTTGCCTCCAGAAAGTCCGTATTCAAAAAAGCTACGACTGCAGTCACTTGACCGTAAGCGACTTTTCGAAAGTGACAGTGACCCAATTTCTTTTTTATCACAACAAGGTAGATCTCGGCGTCTCCATTGTCCTGCTGTGGAAAATCAAACAGCCCTTTTCCATGGGCATCGCTGACATAATAATTGAGCAACATCATTTGTTCGGGATTATTTTCCTGACGGATCTGATGCAACAACTCCTGTACATCGCCCTGATACCGCGGTGGCCAGGGGAAACTAGGAAAGTCTGCTCCGACGTCGACTTGCTCTTGTTCCTTCATTTTAGACAACTTGCTCTTTTCTAGCGCTGCTTGAGCAGCGGCTTCTGCTGTCACAAGCGCATCGTATTCGGTCTGTAAGGCTTCCGTAAAGTAGCGGAACAACTTTTCTATCGCAGCCTGCAATACGATACAATGATCATATAGTTGCGAAGCATCGACGGCCGAAATATCCAGGTCTCTATTTTCATTAACAGCATTAAAAGATTTATCCAGTAATGCAAAACGCATCTTATCTTCGTCTGTCCCTCCCATAAAGAAAGATTTGAACATCGGGAAATGCGTATGCAGACTCCGAATCCGACTGTCAAGACTATGTACGTTATTTCCCTTCCCCTCTACCATCACCTGAAGCAGTTTCAAATGACTTTCCAAACTTTGGTGAACCATAAATAAGGCGCGCGGATAATTGGCTATTTCTGCAAATGTTTGTGCTCCCTGTAAAAACTCCACGGATGCAGCAATCGCCTTTTCATAATACTTTTCCGAGAGATCCAATATGCTACGTATGTCCTTTCTTTTACTGATGAGAGAACTACTTCGTGCACAACTAAAAATCTCATGCTGAGGCAAGATCGCATAACAGTAAAATAAGCTCCCAAGCTTTATTTTATTCTTCAATTCTGGCGAAAAAATCAGTTCAAATGAAATGTTCTCCTGATCCATCAAGCACAACTCCACAATAGGTTTTAGCACTTTATGCGAAAGCCCACTCACGGGTTTAAGCGCTAAAACTAAATGATGGGATTCCTGATCGAGAAATTGATATTTAACGACATAGGCTCGATCGAGATCCATACGCTGGGAAAGCCGATCAACAATTAATTGGCTATTAATTTCCATACTAAATGATTTAAGTTTAAAAAATTGGCGCAATAAAACATCCCAACAGATCAAACTGTTACACATCATTATTG
>JALAGS010000089.1 GCA_022712315.1 Sphingobacterium sp.
ACGCCCGCCACCGCCGACAAGACCATTCAGCAATGTCCACCAAAAGATATCCGAAGCGCCACGTCCATTCCCCACACGGCCGCCACAGCCGCCACCTCGGCCTCCGCGATTGGAGAGAATAACAATCAAGACAATCACTATAATAATGACAAACATGACCGAGCCTGATCCTTTTCCATTTGGTTGTTTTGGATCGGCTTTGTATTCACCCTTTGTATAAGAAATTAAGGAATTAGTAGCGTCATCTACCCCTTTATAATAATCTCCCTGACGGAAGGCTGGTTTAATATCATTCTCAATAATGCGATAGGCTATGGCGTCCGGAACTGCTCCTTCTATACCATACCCTGTTTGAATGGTTACTGCACGGTCTCCCAGAGCAACTAACAACAAAATACCGTTATTATACTTTTTATTGCCAATACCCCACTTCTTCGCTAAACGGACCGCATAGTCGGAAATATCATACCCCCCGGTAGAATTCATCATGACCACGGCAATTTGTGTCGACGCAGAATCCTCAAATGCAACGAGCTTCTGTTCCAACAATTGCTTTTGGCTTGCTGTCAAAGTGTTTGTATAGTCATTGACCAGCCTATTTGACGTTTCTGGGAAATCTTGTCCTAATACTGTGGCTACGGACAGTATACAAAGCAACATAGCCATAGCAGGGATTCGAATCCGAGAAAATAATTTCAATATAAATTTCATCCTATTATTTTCTTTTATTCTTTTTTTACGCGCCTCTAGCAATCCAAATGCTGTTTCCGGCGACCGATGATTACCCGAGCTAGCGCGTTTTCATCGGTATTTTATCAATTAATCTGTGAACAGTCAAAAGCAATCCGAGCTGTTTCTAATTAGGTGTTCGCATTAACGATCTCCGAAAACAATATCATTGGGAAGTTCATTAATATCATCATGCTCCCGCGGAAAGAATTTAGCCAACTGTTTTCCGGCATGTTCGATCCCTTTGACCAAGCCCTCAACAATATGATCCATCCGAAATTCGGCAACCATAAGATCTTTGGTGCTATTCCAAAAATCACTCTCTACACGTTGATGAATACCTTTATCGCCAATAATGGAGAACTTATGATCTTCCAGCGCAATATAGATAAGAACACCATTTTTTAATGCAGTCTTGTGCATTCCTAACTTAGCGAAATAATAAGTTGCACGATCATGTACCTCGTCGGGACAGTGGTTTTCTATGACCACACGAATTTCACCAGACGTCTCATTTTCAGCCACATTAATGGCATGAACTATTTTCTCTTGTTCTTCAGAATTTAAAGCCATAGTTGATATACGTTTACACTCAAAGATCGGATCAGCAAATTTAGGCGGCATCCAAAATACCTCACGAATTAAAACCCGATAAAAAAATGGATGATGAGCTTATACGCAAGCCGCATCATCCATCATCCCATTCATTGCTAACAAATTGCTATTAGAATGATACAGTAGGTGCTTTGTCCGAACCCGGCGCTGCAGTAAATGTACCTTTCGCCTTAAATCCAAACATTCCAGCCATTAAATTATTTGGGAAACTCCGTACTGTGGTATTATATTGTTGCACGGCTTCATTATAAGATCTACGTTCCGTGGAAATACGGTTTTCAGTACCTTCTAATTGAGCTTGCAATTCTAAAAAGTTCTGATTTGCTTTCAAATCTGGATAAGCTTCTACCGAGGCCAAAAGGCGGCTCAATGAACCGCTGAATTCATCCTGAACTTTTTGAAATTTAGCAATATTCTCTTCAGACAAATCGTCCGCATTTATCGTTACTGAAGTTGCCTTAGCTCTTGCTTCAACGACCGCTGTTAATGTGCTTTCTTCATGTTTTGCCGCTCCTTTTACAGTATTGACCAAATTTGGAACTAGATCTGCACGACGCTGATAAGCATTTTCAACCTGTGCCCATTTTCCTTTAACGTTCTCATCCTGTGAGACCATTGTATTGTAGCCACATGAGTTTAATGATACTAATGCAAACAAACCACATAGGGCGACCAAAAATCTTTTAATTTTCATTGTTCAAAGAATTAAATACTATTCAAATTATACGGTTACACTATCAAAGCATATACCAAGCTCTTACTAAGATAAGAATATTTTTATTTCCAAATCCCCAAATAACCAATATTCGTTAACTTTGTCTCGGTTTTGGGATAAAAACCCAGCCCTCATACTATGCAAAAAGAAATTGAAATTGCGATACTTCCAGAAAGGATCGAGGACGATCAGTATATTCTACAGCAAGGGATCAAAGCCCTGAGAGTCCAACCTCAACAGATCAAGGGTTATAAAATCCGTAAACGTTCCATTGATGCACGTAGTAAACAGGTTGTCTACCGAGCTCGGGTTATTTACTACATTGACGAACTTCCTGTTCCAGAAATCTACGAAAATAATTTTAAGTCCGTTAAAGACGGAAAAGCCGTTATTATTATTGGCGCGGGCCCAGCCGGCCTGTTTGCAGCAATACGTTGTATTGAACGGGGGCTCAAACCAATTGTAATCGAGCGAGGCAAACGTGTTCAAGACCGTAGGCGAGATCTTGCAAAATTGAACCGGGAAGGAATTGTTAATCCCGAATCGAACTACTGTTTTGGTGAAGGTGGAGCGGGAACTTATTCCGACGGAAAACTATATACGCGTTCCAACAAAAGGGGTGATGTCGATAAAGTACTCAAACTTTTCGTCTCTCATGGGGCAACGACGGATATTCTGGTCAATGCGCGTCCACATATCGGTACAAATAAGTTGCCGCATATTATTGAAGCCATGCGCGAAAGCGTTCTTGAATTTGGAGGTGAGTTTCATTTTGACCAACGTGTCGATGACATTTTAGAATCCTTCGGTCAAGTACGCGGTGTTAAATTAGCCAGTGGCGAAGAAATTAAGGCAGATCATGTCATAGTAGCAACAGGACACTCTGCGCGGGATATTTTCGAGCTTTTTCATCGCAATAATTGGCTGATCGAAGCCAAAGCATTTGCTTTGGGCGTGCGTATCGAGCACCCGCAGGCAATTATTGATCAAGCGCAATACCACTGCCAGATTAGAAGCGAGCATTTACCGCCTGCATATTATAGCTTGGTTGAACAGGTGAATGACCGTGGTGTATTTTCATTCTGCATGTGCCCAGGCGGCGTCATTGCTCCCTGTGCAACTGATTTAGATGAAATCGTTGTCAACGGATGGTCTCCATCCAAACGAAACAATCCGCATGCCAATTCAGGTACTGTTATCCAGATCAATCTTGAGGACGTTCCCCATGCACAAACGGATCCTTTTGCTTTACTCAATTTCCAGAAAGCCATCGAACGAAAAGCTTTTGCCTTAGGCGGAGGTCAGCTTGTTGCTCCAGCACAACGGATGGTAGACTTTGTCGAAGGACGTGTATCTTTGGATCTACCGGAAAATTCATACAAGCCCGGAACAGCATCTGCAGATCTAACCGAAGTCCTGCCGGCTTTTGTTCATCAAGCATTACGAGGTGCATTGCCCATCTTTGGCAAAAAGATGAAAGGTTATTACACCAATGAAGCCATTTTAGTCGGTGTAGAGTCACGTACATCTTCACCGATTCGGATTCCTAGAAATAAAGAAGATTTACAACACCCTCAGGTTAAAGGACTTTACCCATGCGGCGAAGGGGCAGGCTATGCCGGTGGCATTATTTCAGCGGCAATAGACGGTATTAATTGTGTTGATGCGATCGATTTAATTTAACATTTTTTGCTTTTTCTCTTGCAGAACACGAATAAATGCCTTACTTTTGTAGCATCAACGCGAAAGTAGCTCAGTTGGTAGAGCACAACCTTGCCAAGGTTGGGGTCGCGAGTTCGAATCTCGTCTTTCGCTCAAAAAAGCTTCCAAAATTTGGAAGCTTTTTCTTTTTTAATCAAGATCATGCTTTCTTGCCAATGCCATCATGGGTCCATTGAAAAAAGACAGCAATCCCACGAGTACCACAATAAGTCCTGCCATCACAAAAGCTTTCGCAACACCGATAGCATCTGCAATAACCGCAGTAAAAAGGAGACCGATCATACTAGCGCCCTAACATTTCTGCAGGCACTTGCCCCTGAATAATCGCCATAAATGTGGATCCCTGTTTATGTAAAAAAATATGGCGTTTACCTCATCGATAAACGCCATATTTAAAAAGCTATATACTCCTATATGGATCTAATTCGTTCTTAGGCTTTCTTCTACAAGTTCTTCAACGTATTTGCGAACAACCTCATTAGAGAAACGGGTTGTCACATCAAATGCAAAAGCATGCACCAGAAGGATACGAGCTGACTCTTCGCCGATTCCTCTAGCTCTTAAATAAAACAAGGCTTCATTATCAAACTGACCTATGGTACATCCGTGTGAACATTTTACATCATCCGCAAAGATCTCCAATTGCGGCTTGGTGTAAACCGCCGAATTGTCTGACATCAACATATTATTGTTCTGTTGAAAAGCATTTGTTTTTTGAGCATCCTCACGAACAAATATTTTTCCATTGAAAACTGCGGTTGACTTATCCTGCGTAATATTTTTATACCATTCGTAAGATTCACAATGTGGTTTAAGATGATCTACTATGGTATGATTATCGACCAATTGATCTCCAGCAGTTAAATTAATGCCATATAAGTGGCTTTCCACATTTTCTGCATCCAAGCGGACATTGATATTGTTACGAATGAATGACGCCCCTGGGAAATTACAATTGTAATTATTATAAAGACTATATTTTTCTTGATGTACTTCTGTATGATTGAAGTAACGGCTGACTGATTCAGCTAACTGCAAATAATAATGTTGCACTTTAGCATTCTCTTTCACAATAATCTCCGACACTTTATTGTGGACATTATTTGCAGCACCTTCCGCCGTAATAAAGCTTTCGATCAATTCAAGCTCTGCATTCGGCTCAACAACGATTAAATTACGTGTTTGTGCGAAGAAATCTTCTTTGCCCGTTGCCACATGAATAATCTGCAATGGCTTATCGAGTACAACGCCTTTTTTCAAATGAATAAAAACACCATTTGTAAAAGCAGCAGTATTCAAAGCCACCATAATATTATCTGACTGATCCGCATATTTAGCAAAATGTGCTTCAAAAGCAGGCTCTGAAACTGCTTCATCCATTGGAATCACAGAAAGACCTTTCACATTTTCTAACTCGCTCACAGCCAGCACATATTGACCATTCACTAAGATAATGCGGTACGCATCCAACTGTGGAATCTCTCCCGCACTAAAGTCTAAGCCTTCGATATCCACATCTACATCAAGCGCATAGGGCTTATTGATAATACTGTGGATGTTTGTATATTTCCATTCTTCATTCTTAACGGTGGGAAAGCCTGCTGCTTCGAAACGCTCGAATGCAAGTTGGCGGGCCTCCACGAAAAACGAAGGTTCACCTGAAACGCCTTGTTCTTTGAAAGCTCCCAACACTTGTTGAAGTAATGATTCTGAAACTAATGTACTCATGTTATTTTTTAATCAAATCGCCAAAATTCTCTTCTAATCCTATTTATTCAGGTAAAAGATTAGGCGTTTTGTGTATCATATTCTTTTAACCAATCGTATCCTTTTTCTTCGAGCTCCAAAGCCAATTCTTTAGGTCCGGATTTCACGATACGGCCATTGTACAATACGTGAACAAAATCTGGAACGATATAATCCAACAAACGTTGGTAGTGTGTAATAACAATAAAAGCATTGTCTTTAGAACGTAATTCATTCACACCATTAGCAACGATACGAAGTGCATCGATATCCAAACCAGAATCTGTCTCATCTAAAATAGATAATTTCGGGTTCAACATCGCCAGTTGAAAAATTTCGTTACGTTTCTTCTCTCCGCCAGAGAATCCTTCATTTAAAGAGCGGTTAGCTAGATTAGCTGAAAATTCAACTAATTTTTGCTTGTCTTTTACCATTTGCAAGAATTCCTTCGCTTCCATTGGAGGAAGACCTTTATACTCGCGAATATCATTTACAGCTGTCTTCAAGAAATTGATATTCGATACGCCCGGAATCTCCACAGGATATTGAAAAGCTAAAAACAGCCCTTCACGTGCACGGTCCTCAGGAGAGAGATCCAATAAGTCTACACCGTCCAATAATGCAGAACCTTCACTTACTTCATATGATTCACGTCCTGCTAGTACATTACCCAATGTACTTTTACCAGCACCATTCGGTCCCATAATCGCATGAACTTCTCCAGCTTTTACTTCTAGGTTTAACCCTTTTAATATTTGTTTGTCTTCTACAGACGCATGTAAATTTTTAATGCTTAACATTTTATTCGTATTGAGTATGGTGTAATGTAGCGTCTTAAACTACATTCCCAATGATTTTTTACCTATCCTACTGAACCTTCTAATGAAATTGCCAATAATTTTTGAGCCTCTACGGCAAACTCCATTGGCAATTGATTTAATACTTCTTTGGCATAACCGTTGACAATTAAACCAACAGCTTTTTCTGAATCTATACCACGTTGATTCAAATAGAACACTTGGTCCTCACCGATTTTTGAAGTCGTCGCCTCGTGCTCTAATTTAGCAGTCTTATTTCTATTTTCGATATAAGGGAATGTATGTGCCCCACATTTATCGCCAATCAATAAGGAGTCACATTGCGTAAAGTTACGTGAGTCGTCTGCATTTGGACCGATTTTCACTAAACCTCTATAACTGTTGTGGCTCTTACCTGCAGAGATACCTTTAGAAATAATTTTAGATTTCGTGTTTTTACCCAAATGAACCATCTTCGTTCCTGTATCAGCTACCTGATGATTACGCGTCATGGCTACAGAGTAAAACTCGCCAATAGAGTTATCACCCTTTAAAATCACACCCGGGTATTTCCATGTAATTGCAGAGCCCGTTTCTACCTGTGTCCAAGAGATTTTACTGTTATCGCCCTTACAGATTCCGCGCTTCGTTACAAAGTTATATATCCCGCCTTTTCCATCTTTATCACCAGGATACCAGTTCTGTACAGTCGAATATTTAATATCAGCATCGCGTTCGGCAATCAATTCAACCACTGCCGCATGCAGTTGATTTTCATCACGCATAGGCGCAGTACATCCCTCCAAATAAGAAACATAAGCCCCCTCATCTGCAATGATCAATGTACGTTCGAATTGTCCGGTATTCTGCGCATTAATACGGAAATAGGTAGACAATTCCATTGGACATCTAACGCCTTTTGGAACGTAAACAAAGGATCCATCCGAAAAAACTGCAGAATTTAATGCTGCATAAATGTTATCTGTCTGTGGAACCACTGTACCCAAATATTTTTTCACTAGTTCAGGATGCTCTTGCACCGCCTCACCAAATGAACAGAAAATGACCCCCTGCTCTTTTAATTTCTCACGAAACGTTGTTTTGACAGATACGGAATCAAAAACAGCATCTACCGCCACAACACCAGCTAATATTTTTTGCTCATCCAATGGAATACCCAATTTTTCAAAGGTAGCGATCAACTCTGGATCAACCTCATCTATGGAATTAAGCTGTGGTTTTGCTTTTGGGGCAGCATAGTAAGAAATCTCTTGAAAATCAATTTCAGGAGCCTTAAAATTCTGCCAAGTAGGCATTCTTAACGTCAAGAAATGACGAAAAGCTTTTAATCTCCATTCCAATAGCCATTCAGGTTCATTCTTTTTTGCCGAAATAAAACGAACCGTATCCTCAGTAAGGCCTTTGGCTGCAATTTCCATTTCGATATCTGTCGTGAACCCGTATTTATATTCTTCGAGCTCCAGCTCTTTTAACAAATCGTCGTCTTTAGTACTCATATTGCGCTCTCACGGTTTAACTAATTTGGGAGGGCTTCACCTCCGCTACTATCGAACTGCAAAGTTACAATTTCAAAGCCAATAAAATAGCATTTTATACAGCCTTACGGAGCTATTTTTAATAAAAAAATGACATTTATCACTTCATTTCATTAAAATGAGCACATTTCAATCGATTATGACAGTCAAATGATTTTACATCGATTAAACCTATAATAATACACACTTAATATAATCAAAACCTATTAATCATCAA
>JALAGS010000090.1 GCA_022712315.1 Sphingobacterium sp.
CTCAGGCCGCCTATAAAAGGAAAAAAGGGACAGCTAAAGATCTTCGCAGATTGAAAAATAGGGGTCAATATCGAAATGATGAAAAAAGCTATGCTTGTACCACAGAAATCCAATCCTAAAATTTATTTAGGACAGATGTGTACTGAAGTCTTAAAATTTCATTAAGTAGACTCATGTTAAACTGATATATAGGCTTTTAAAACCTGCATTACGAAATAAGAAATTTATCGGCAAAATTCATTACGGGAACCCGTAACATAAGATAATAATATAAAACGTTGGATTAAGCCTTTTAAGTGTTACTTGTTAATATTTGTTAGAAGTATACTAACAAACATTATTTTCTAGAATTTGAGTGTAATTAGAATTATACAGGTAAGAAATCTTTATTCTATTCCTACATTATCCCTAACTTTGAAAGATGGCAAATTATGATGACGAAAAAGACAGAATTCATGTTCCTCGCTTTGAGGAAGCTGCGGGGTTCTACACCACGCCGAAGCGAAGTTATAACATGTCAAAAATCAGGAATCGTAACTCCAAACCCGAGCTCGTTCTAAGAAAAGCTTTATGGTCAAAAGATATCCGTTTCCGTCTTCATGATAAGTCCCTACCAGGAACTCCGGATATTGTGATCAAAAAATATAAACTTGCGATATTTGTCGATGGTGAATTCTGGCATGGATTCGACTGGAAAAACAATAAAGAGCGCATTAAATCCAACCGCCTTTTCTGGATTCCTAAGATCGAGCGCAACATGCAGAAAGATATGCGCGTCAATAAGGCCTTACGGGATATGGACTACGTTGTATTTAGATTCTGGACACAAGACATAATCAAAAATCTACCTAAAGTCCTCAACCAGATAGAACTGTTCCTAGAAACAAGAAAACTTTGGAAATAGCTGCACTATCCTTTAAATACATTATCCCGATGCCAGGCTAAGTTTTCCTGCGATGGATAATAGCGTTGTAGTTCAGGAACTAAAATTGGCTTTCCTTTTAGTTTTGATAGACTATAAGCATGGTCCGCTAATTCGTCGATATGCGCTGAAACTATAATGGTATATTCTTCATCTACACTTACCAGCCCCCTATCAAATGCGCGATGCAGATTAGGACATAGCGCTATGCCATTTGTCACCTTGTCATCATGCGTCACCGCAAAAGGAACGATATGGCACGCATCAATAAAGTTGTACTTAAAAGTAGACCGCATCCGCATTCCTGTCATAGCACAGGTGTCCTGATAAAGCTGCGGAATATAACGTTTAAACAACCCCGATCTGACAAACACATCTTCCTCGGTGTGAATGGAAATATGTTTGTACTGTGCCTCGGGCTCGTTCAGCACCAAAGATTGTACTTCATGATAAAATCCGTCATTCAGTTCCTTTTGACGGTAATATGCTTGCCGCTCGCCCGGAAAATAAGTTAAAAGTAATTGATCTCGAACCGTCGCGCGGTTCAAAGGATCACTAAGCAACACGGCAAGCTTATCGTCCAACGATCCATATGCGACAACTTCGGAAAGAGTCTTTACACTTTTGATATGCGCATTGATCTGAAACCCGGGATTGGGATATATTAGCCAAAAATTTCCGTTTGCTGCCTTATCGGACTGTAGATAATAGAAAGGCTGTGTAAAATCTGGCTGATGTGCTGTGCGTACTAATAAGCGCCAGTTCTCCTGAAATAGTCCAACGAGATCAACATTGACTTCAAAACGATTGTTGATCACGATACCCTTTTCGATCAGTTCAACCAAAGTCAAGAGCAAGATCGGCTTATGCGGTGCCAGTCCATATTTGGTATTGGCTCTCTTAACATGGGTAAAGGCTCTGAGGTAAGGAACTAGTTCTGCATTCATAAACGCAAAATAGGCAATCTTTTTAAAATAGTGCCAAATTAAGAGCGATGAAATCGAATCTCTAGGTTTGGATAGCGGCGTTTCATCGATCGAACAGCAAATTCTCTATGCTCAAACTTCCCCTCATCCCATTTCCAATATACTGGATACAGCTTTTCCCTTGGGATCAATGAGCACCCGCCAGGCTTCAAAACGGGTGCCGCAAGTTTCTCTAAAAATTTCGATGTATTCTTTGAATTCGGTCATACTGTTATTTTTTCAAACAAAAAGCCCCCCTTGTTAACCGTCAAGGGAGGCAATGTTAGCTAGATGTCCGCTTTGGCTAAATGTTAACCGGCTTTGGGCCTCGATCTAAATCAAAGTTCGTAAGATTAGTTGGAATTACAGTTTTCTATATAAGAACAAAATTGTTCAACTATAT
This sequence comes from Sphingobacterium sp., assembly GCA_022712315.1. Taxonomy (GTDB): domain Bacteria; phylum Bacteroidota; class Bacteroidia; order Sphingobacteriales; family Sphingobacteriaceae; genus Sphingobacterium. Next base: position 2,291 of record JALAGS010000090.1, read on the forward strand.
TCTTCTTCATATCAACTAGAATACTATTGAACCATCCAATTTAAAACAGGAAATTAATACTTAGTTGAAAATTCAGTAAAATAGGTAAGTCTACCAATTAAGTTTATAGATCCTTTGTCAAATCTAAAGGAAGTGACAAAACATCTTTAAGAAAATGCTTTACTCTGCTTTTTAGTTTTTCACTCCGAATATCCAACCACATAGTGTCATTAATTTCAATCTTTTCATAAAGAAATTTCCATAGTGGCCACCAATGCGAGGTATTAAATTGAATTTTCAGATGACGTGCAATTTCAGGAAGATATTTCTTATCGGGATGTTCTGCATTAAATTCCGGTGTTTTTACCAAGCCATAAATTAGTCCACCACTTTCGAAATTAAACTTGGCATACAATTTACTAAAGTTTGGCAAGACGAAATGATTATGCTCTTCGACAAATAAAACATTTAACTCTGCAGCTATCTCATGCATCTGCTTATAAAAGTCGGCACGTAATAATTCTTTTACCGCAACTAGATCACGTGTCACAGTAAATGCTGTACGGATATTTTCTTCGCTTTCTTTTATGTATTTAACAACATCATTTTGTTCCATCATATTTATTCCAATAAAATTTTCTCTTAATTTCAATTCAAAATCCCTGATAAATGCACGTACACGATCATTATCGGTATGCATCGCAAATCGATGTACGAGGTCTATGATATGCTCCTCATAATTGATCTGCTTTAATTTGCCATCGGTAAGCATTTCTTCATAATCTTCACCAGCGCTATCCTTACTAAGTATTTTACCTTGAGGAGCGAGGTAGATTAAATGGTAATCGTCAGTTTTACAATAGGTTTTTAAATGCTTGATGTAGTCGGATACTTGAAAATCTTGGTCCCTTGTCCAGGGATATATTTTATTCTCTATACCAATAACGCGTTTGAAGTTGTCATACGAAATCACAATATCAACACGACGACTTTCATCGGTATTCTCCTCTAGCGTCACACGAACCTTCGAAACATCCGTATAACGAAAAGATAATTCAAAATACTCGACGAACATACGGAGATAAAGATCTCCCTGTTCATGAGAAGCCTGCGGATCTAATAGAAATGCAATTATTTCAGACACTTTATTCTCGTTCCACTTCACAAAATTCAGTGGATTAAAATCTAACGTTAAGGTCTTTCTGTAAGCTTCATTAAGTTTGGACTGAAGCTCATTTTTGTTTCTAACTTCCCGAAAGAAGTTTTCAATATTGGCATCGATCATTTATATTATTTTATATCTGTAATTCCTATGAATAGACAGGCTTTCAAACCAACAGACAAA
>JALAGS010000091.1 GCA_022712315.1 Sphingobacterium sp.
TATTTCAAATGTTTCATATTTCTCGATTAAAAATTTCCAATTTTGTTTCTCTATATCTAAATCATGTATGAATTCATTTAAGATAAATACAGCGGATGTGGGTGCGTTTTTGCCAAAACTTGTTGTTTCATCTTTCAATATCCCCTTTATCGCATTTTGACCAAACATTCGCCCTAAAAATGAACGTTTAACCTTTATATATCCTTGGTAATATTGTTCACATAATATACAATGCCTGACCATTTGCGTTACTGTCATTTTTCCCCAAAGAGCATCGCTGTCTCGTGTAATAAATTAATTCTTTCGATGACCGCTTCTCTTATGTTTTTCTCAAATATTGATTTCATATTAGGAACATTTATCTATTCTATCTGCATTTTGATTATTTGCAGTCTTACAAATCTAACAGATTTGTTCTTCGATCGACTTTGCATAGGATATGAAATAGAACTGCATATCTAACGCATTGATGATAAGATTTGTTTAAAACTCATCTTAAGTCCTACCTGATTTTTAATTATGGTGAATTCGCCATAATTAAAAAGTGGATTATAAATGCTTTCCCAAATACCTGGGTATTCAATTGTATTTCTGTGTCTAAGCCAATCAGAAATTGATATGTTTCATCCAGATAATATAGATGTGTGTATAGATGGAATTTGTTTGTGGGGTATGATAATCTCATAAAGGTATATTAAATATTGTAGAGAATTATTTGGACTAATTAATGTGTCAATTAATTATGTTTAAAAAAATGCTTTTGATACAACCTTTTTAATATCTTTGCTGAGTAACTTCATTTTATGAAAAGAGCTATTTTTTACCATTGTGCTCAGCTATTTTTCTTAATTCTAATTTTATTAATTGGAGGATGTTCCAAAAAGGAGAATATTGCGAGCAAAACCGATGAATATATTGATCAGGCAGAAATATTAAATCCCTTGAATCTTGTTGTAAGTGCCGCAAACAAAGATTTAATAGAGTTATCTTGGGATAAGGTGAACAGTTCACATTTTAAGCCGGTATCCTATGCGATATATGTCGATAATAAGCTTGTAGCGAAGGATCTTAGTATAACAAAATACAGCTTAATTAATTTGCTTGGCGATACAAATTATAAGATCCGTGTAATTGCGAGTTCCCAAACGGGAATAACACAAGAACAAAGCATAGATGCAAGAACTGTTGGAGGCAGCACAACTAACGGAAGTACTTATGTTGAATACAAAATTCATACGCAATCACGTATAACGGGCAATAATAGCATCCGTCTTCTGGAAGATGGCGGACATTTAATCTGTACATTTTTGCAGCATGAGGGTGGAGAAACAAATTTTAAACTGATTGTATATCGTACAAATAATAAAGGCCAGATTATATGGTATCGCTTGATCCAGGATCTAAATTATTATGATTTACCACCACATGTAGTGTTGCCTTCTAAGCAAGATGAAGCTTTCATTATTGTTAAACACGATATTTATGTCATTGATCAGACAAATGGTAAACTGAAACTGGAGAAGCCCGTTTCGATAGATTTGTCTCCGAATGATTACGTTTCATCAGTTCAGTTTGACGCGTCACAGAACATGATCATGGGTACAGGTGGGGGAGAGCTGTTAAAGGTTACTACCAGCGACTTTAAAGTTGTTTGGAAACGTAAAAATAGCTCCGTTGGCATTTCTTCAATTCAGTTAGACAATGCGCAACAGATCTATTATAGTTTGCTTGATTCTGAAGCAACAAAAATTAAGGTGCAAAAAACAGATCGGGACGGTAATGTGCTGGCTACTTTTGAGTTTGATGGAAAGCTTCCTGGCGATTACGAACGTCAATACCATATGCCTATTTTACTGAAAGATAAAAATGATATTTTTTATCTCTGGGGTTTTGACTTCTATTCCTATTCGTTAAGGTATGTCAAATTTGATAAGAATGGCGATGTCAAGGCAAAATTGGGTGAGTACGTCAATTTAAAGCCAGCAGGAGCTTTTTTTGATAATGATAACAATATTGTGGTCTATGGACAGCAAGAAGGTGGTGGAATATCCACTTATGGTACTATAAATAAGTATGACAGTGATCTGAAGCTCTTATCGACTTTACAATATCCTAATTTGGAGATGCATATGTTTAAAAATATGACCCAGAATGTCGATAATTCATACAACCTGTTTTTCTATTATATACAAACCTGGTCCTATGAAAATTTGAATTTCATTTATATTAAAACAAAATCAAATGGGCAACTTTAAAAAATACCTTTGTCTACTGGGGCTTGTTTTTCTTATGTCGGCCTGTAAAACTGAAAAAAATGAGGTTTTTCCAAGGATTATTAATGAGGCCATCACTAGTGTCCGGGATAAAGAAATTTCAATGACTTATCAGATTTCCAGTCTAGGATATACAAAATCGGGCGTCAGGTACTATAAAAAAGATAATCCCAGTCAAGGAAAAAGTGTTGAAGCTGTTCGTGAAGGCGATATGTTTCGACTCACATTGAATGAACTGGATTCCGAATCTACTTATATTTTGGTGCCTTACATCGAGTATAATGGCAACACAATAGAATCTGAGCGTAAAACTGAAATAACCACAACTGCTCCATTCCCAGAAGATTTTACGCTCTTTTGGCCAAATACAGAGGCAGAGTATGATGAAAGGGGCCAGTTTAGGACTGTGGTTGAAGGGAAGAATCTTAATAATATTAATCTGAGGGATATTAAATTTCTATTTGGAATGGACACGCTTCACATGAACTATCCCATTGCAACGAAAAATGGAACCTATCAGATCAGTCTAACGGGTTATTATCCGTATCGAGACGGCAATTATATGTTGCGCGTGATTTATAAAGAGAAAGAGATCATTGGTCAGGCTATTGATTTTATTTATAAGGGAAATACATTGGCCATAGGACTGAAAAAGACGAACTGGAGAACTAATTATCCTTCGATCTGCAATGACCAAATCTATTATTTTTGGAACAATTCTGTTTCACATTTTGATCCTGAAACGAGCCGGTTGCAGAATATTGCTCATATTCCCGATACGATGGGGGTTATTCCGCCAAAGTCCGTATCCATTGGAAATCGAATATTTTTTCTTGCACTGCCAGTTAGCCATATTTTGCCTTCGCTAGAGCCGGACCTTTTCAATGGTTATGAGTTGTTTTGTCAAGCTTTTGACATTGAAAAACGCGAATTTTCAAAGTACTATTTTAGCCGGCCCCAACTTAAAGAATCGCACGGTTATAGTAATCATAGTATCTTTGTGCACAATAATGCGGTCTACCAAACGTATACACTTACAGTGAATTCTCGTGGAATAAAGAATATTGTCGCCAAATATAACCCGACAAAAGATAAATTTGAGGAGATCGCCACTTTCGATACTAATTTTTCCAGTGAATGCTTTGTCTCAGTTAAAGGCAGATTATATGCACTTGGAGTTTCAAATGTATTTGACCAAGGTTTCAATATCGGGTATACCTTAACGATATATGCTGTTGACGCGAACACATTTAAACTTACAGAATTATATCGTGTCGGAACAACCCATCAAACCTATCCTTATGCGCCAGTAGGTGCCATAAATTTTAATGGTGATATATTACTGGCATTGGACGTCAATAATTTTATGATGTACAACATAGTAAAAAACACGCTAAGTCCTATCTATTTAAGTATTAATGGAAATCATATGTATTTTGGCGGAATGTTCACTTATAAAGACAAGTATTACCTCAATGCTGATATTAACTTTTTAGAAGGCTCAATTTATGAAATGTCTATCCAATAACAACTGTATATGCTGGTTTATAGGAGTTTTATTAGTCCTTATGAGCTCCTGCAAAAAGGAAACCGTATATAACGAAATAGATGCTTTTGCAGATATTCAAAATAAAGTTACTTTAGATAAAGGCCAGTACATACTGTCTTTTACACTTGCTTCGTATCCATATAGTAAAGTTGAAGTATATGTACACGATGATCTTGCTGTTATGTACAAACAGACCGGAGGAAAAATCTACAATGCCGTGAGTCAAAATAACAATAAGTATAGTGTGTTCTTTTCCCCTTTAGAAAAATCGAAAAAATACTATTATCAACTGATTGTTAACGACAGCAACGGGAATTCAGTACGTTCAGCAATATTTAATTTTACAACTCAACCTTAATATCCATGTATAATAAGTCTACATTATTTTGGTGTTCATTTCTTTGTGTTTTTTTTGAAAGCTTTTTATTTGTAGCCTGTTCAAAGAAGGAATACCAGGATGTACTGAAAACAGTATATGAACCTAAGGCCGAGCCCACTGAACTATATGACGAATTCACCGTCCAGCTAAAGGGTAGCGCCTTACAAAAAGGGGAAACAGGTACATGGAGTATAACAAAAGGAACTGTAGTGGAAGATTATGTGAAAATCGACGATCCTAATAACCCTAATTCGTTTTTTAGGGGAGTGCCTGGAGAGGAATATATCCTTACCTGGACGGTAAAAGGTAGTGGTAATAGTAATACGGCCACAGTCGATGTTAAAATACCCGAGTTACATATCGATATTAAGGAAAATACACCTTCATCTTTTAAGACTATACTTCATTTCGCCGTTGATCCGAAATATAAAGGTAAATGGTCTTTCGATAAAGCTTATGGTCATCTACATAGCACATACCACGACGGATGGGCTAGGCCAGTAGAAGAAAACCCTACTATTGAACTGCATGGTTATTCCAATACCAGCTATCAAGTTACCTATACGATGACTTATGCTGGGAAAAATTATCAGTTTACCAAAAAGGTACAGACTGGCGAATATCAAGAAGACGAGGCATTAAATGAATTGCAAATGGGGCGCGGTGGGCGTGTTGTTGAAGATAAGGATGGACATATTATTGAAATGAATATGCAGGCTTCAGGTATTGCACATCGTTTTAATGACCCGGGCTCTTTTCCTGCGCTTAAGGCATTTAAATATCTGAGGAAGCTTATTTTAGGTGGATCTTCATTGAAAGATGTTCCGACTATTTTCGGCGATCATTACCTTGCTCTTGAAGAACTTAGTCTGGATCGGGTAGGCTATTATCTTACCATTCCCGATAATTTAGGCAATCTAACCAAATTGAAATCATTTCACCTCACACCGATGCGAACCCCCGATTTGGGATATACCGTGGTATTGCCAAAAACTTTTGGAAATTTAAAGTCGCTCGAAACCCTTATTATGCGGTATGTCGGCGATGTAGACTTCAACGGCACGTTGGGTAAACTGGTCAATTTAAAACACCTCGATTGCTTTGTTACCCAGCTTCCTTCAGATTTTGGAAACTTGACTCAATTGGTTTCTACAGAAATTCTAGCTCAGCGAGCCTATATCCCGTCAAGTTTGAGTCAATGCCGTAATTTGAGGTTTGCACGTTTTAGTTTTGTTTATCCGGGATCATCACCAGTTACCTTGCCTTCGGATATCGATAATTTGACTAAGTTGGACACGCTTGAAATTTACGGAGAAAGTAGGCTTCAGCAACTGCCACAATCTTTTGGTAACCTCAAGAGCTTAAAACAACTTTGGATTCAAGGAGAAAGCTTGCAATCTATTCCTGATAATATTGGGAACTTGTCTAATCTTAGATTCTGGTTAGTGGGCGGTAATTTTAAAACTTTACCGGCTTCGATAGGTAACCTTAAAAAATTAGAAGATCTTTGGCTATCCCCTTCTGTAGAGAAGCTTCCAGATGAGTTCGGCGGATTAAGTAGTTTATCCTATCTGAATATGGAGAATAGTAGACTGACAACTCTACCGGAAACATTCGGAAAACTTAAGAGCCTGAAGGAAATCAATGCAAGGGCATCTTCGATTACTGATTTTCCAAGCAGTTTTGGACAATTGGACGGTCTGCTAAAACTGGATTTCAATTATAGTAAGCTCAAGAAATTTCCTGTAGAGATTTGTGCTTTGAAGGCCGTGAATAACGTTATTTTGAACGGTACAAATTTGGGTCGACTTCCCGATGAAATTTATTCCATGCGCTCAGGTGTGATTTTTACGCTATATCAATGTTTGAATATGGACTATGATCAATTAAAGGAAATCACTGCGAAAAGAGATGGTCTTGTATTTTATTACTGATAAGCGGATCATGATTGCCTGTAAATATGTTAATTTTTAAGGCATGGCCCACAGGAAGTAAACATAAAGTCCGATAGCACAGGGTGCTCCAGATGAATGTTTACAGAATATTTTTGGACGGAAACAAAGGGGTATAACGTAATACTATTCAAGCTTAATGAAGTTTCAAAAATTTCTTTTCGGACGATCAATTTTGGGTAAATTCCAAAAGAATAGAATAAAATGATAAAGGAGCTGACCGCATGATCATCCTTTTTTTTGGAAGTATTATAAGGATAGCGAATGCGAGAAAAAAAAGAATTGTAATAACCGGAAAAACAAACGGTACTAGGCCATCAAAATTCACACAAAGCCCAAAAACTGTTAAAAATAAAATTGGTAATACTATTAGTATTATTGAAAAGTTTTATGGAGTCCAGTACTTTTTATAATACTCTAGCTGCGATTTTACATTGGGATCTTTCCCCTTTAATTTCCTATAATAACTTGTTAATATGATGCCAGACATGTCGTCAGGATGCCTTATTCCCCGTTTAGTGAAATATGCGGAGAGCCTTGAACCTCCCCAGAGGCCCCAATTATTTCTCATCCACATTCCAAATCCGAAATGTGAGCCGGCCATAAACTCTGACTCTGTCATTTCTCTTATTTTATTTTTGGTGCTATCATCCCAGAACGAGTCTATTTGGACAAAACAATCGTCAAGGTTTTTCGGGATATAAATACCGGCAATTGTGTCCGCATTCATCCGCTGTCTGATTTCCTTTTTCAATTTGTTTTCCTTCAGTTTGAATGCCTTCAGGAGAGAATCTTCTTTTACATAACCTGCTGAGAGTAGCTGTTTATAGTATTCCAAAATCACATCTTTTTTAAAGTTGTGGATTCCTTTATTATTTAAATATGTAAATAATGGAGATTTTCCAGTCGAAAGGAGCGAGTCAATCAATTCAAATTCACTTTCAAGTTCATTGTCGGTTAATTCACTTAACTCTACCTCATCACTATATTTGATTACGTTTTTTAGGCTATCCGAAACGTTAAGATTTAAGAATGAGGCTGTTTCTTTCAGATTTCTAGGAAGGGAGTTTTGAGCAGAAGCAGAGGGCAGTGACCAAACAACTGATATAAGTGCAAGCAATATAAATCTTAGGGTGGTCATATTATTGGTGTAAAGCAGTTTTAAATTCAACTAATTAGATCTAAATAATTCTTGAACTAATTTAAGAATTTATTCTTTTCTAACAGCTGTCAACTTAGGTAACGTTGCACAAGAAATGTAATATGCTTTCAAACAGTTATAAGACTTAAGTGATCAATTTAATATTAATGAATAAGATTATCGAAAATGGCTGGCAGCCTGTTCAATATTGAACGGCTAGTGTTCAATAACGGTCAGTATTAAGAAAGAAATTCGTTCGTAGTGTATTGGCAAATAGCGTGTTAAATTTATTGGCAAACTATTTGGAATCCCCATTCAAGTACAAAATAAATAAAAGATGGTAAAGCCTATTTCCAATATGTTCGAAAAAACTTCTAAATATGTATTGATTATCCTATTCAGTTTATCATTTATGCTTACCTATGGGCAGCGTAACGAAATTATGGATAAGCCAAAAGTTGATGAGCGTATCGAGCTTCTGAGTATTGTGTTTAGACTTGCTGGCAATCAAGAGTATAGCTCAGCTATTTTTAAGCGCTACGTTGATCGAATCAATGAACACTATGGTCCTTTTAAAGAACACGAATTGATCACTTTTGTCAATAAGATTAAAAATGAAAATGGCATAGGCTACGATGCAGTGATGAGTATGGCCATACATCTTGATGATAAGTTCAATCTTAAGCAAAAAAATATCAACGAAACCCTGGACAAAAGGTGGAGTAGAGCTAATGCTCTTCAATTCGCAACACTGTTAAAGAAGTTTTACAAAGACAGTAATAGCAAAGGATTTTTTCAGGATAACCAGGCACTGTACAATGAGGTACAAAAGCGCTTTCTTCCAATTTATGAACATATTGAATTGGACTGGTACCCTAAATTCTATGGTAAGAAACCATCCGAAAAGTTTTTGATTGTGAATGGTTTGGGGAATGGCGGCGGTAACTATGGGGTAGCCATTAAAAATCCACAGGGTCTTAAGGAAGTCTACGCTATTATGGGGACATGGAGTATGGATAGTCTTGGCATGGCTGAATTTCCTTTACAGAGCTATTTCCCTACATTACTTCACGAGTTTAACCACTCCTTTGTTAATTATTTATTGGAAAAAGACACGACAATTTTTAGAGACAGCGGCGAAAAATTATATAGCGTTGTAAAGGAGAAAATGAACCGGCAGGCATACGGTAGCTGGCAAACGATGTTGAACGAGGCATTGGTTCGAGCTGCGGTTATCAAATATAAAAAAGATCATAATTTCAGCTTCGAAGAGATTTCAAAGGAAACCAATGGACAGCTAGATAGGGGATTTCTTTGGATTGAGAAACTTGTTGATGAACTTGAACACTTTGATCGTCAGCGAGACTTATATCCTACTTTAGAGAGCTATATGCCTGTACTTGCCAAAGCTTATCGATCTTACGCTGCAGATATTTCTTCTTTAGATGCAGCTTTTGAAGAAAGAAGACCAAAAATCATTTCTTTTGAGGGAATTCAGGATGGACAAACCAATGTCAACAACACCTTAAGGGAGCTGAAGATAAATTTCGACAGGCCCTTATTGGGACAGGGACGGTCATTTAGGGGGATTTCCAAAGAAGGTTTTCCGGTGATAAAAGGACATCGTTATTCTTCAGATAAGAAATCCGTGCTTATAGATTGGGAGTTAGAACCAAACAAAACCTATGAGATCATCATTACAGGAAATGCATTCCGTACTGCAGATGGGATACCGATGAAAGACCATTATCTAAAATTCAGCACAAAGTAATTTACTGTAATGGCTAATATTTGACCTTATACATAATCAATTGTGGCAAAGGTAACTCACATTATCGTTGTGAGAGTTAAATAGGTTTAATCCATTGGTGTATACCGATAAACATATCATTTACAAATTTTCCTGTATACCGTTGCATTCCAGCTTCCTCCTTATCAAAGTAGGTCTTTATTTTTGAGCATACTTTAGGGTTGTAGCATAACTTGACGCGGAAATTTTCGATCCATTCGGCCCGTATAACAATCGTAATTAATTTTTTTGTGTCTCTGGACAAGCCGATTACGGTAATATCTTTGCACATCCCAGCATACCAATCGATAATATACACTTTGGTGCCCGGGCTAAACTGTTTAGAGCCTTTGTGGGTTTCCATTTTCCCTTCACCATAACTAATTTCCTGTTTGATATTAGCTACTAATGTCCATAATGGTATAGGTTCTAAATGATCCATATTTATTCAGCGCTATTTTAATTAAAATATTTTCGCAACTAGCTTCATGATATGGCTTTACTGGTTTTTGAATTTACAAAACAGGATGTAAGAAATAGAACCGCATATATCACGCATTGCATCTCGTTGGTGGTCCGATATAAAGTTCGCTAATGAACATTAGTTATATCGATCCGTTAAACTATCATAAGTGAGATTGGGAAGAAGGCCTTATTAATTATAGAAATGGATAAGACATTTAGGGATTCATTTCCGTTTGGATCCGAAAAATCCTCCCTATGATCTCATCGATTGCCTTTATTTTTTGATTGGGACAATCGAAACAGCATAACCACCGCCTGCGGCACAATGTTGAACGATAGTATCCTTTTTCGTTACTCTTGTAGTTTTTATTGTATACGCTTGTGGTTTTGTCTTATAGTTTGCGTCTGATGCATCAGCATAAATAGTTGCCAAATAGGTCATTCCTTCATCCAGAAAATCAAATTTTATCTTCGATGTTCTGCTGGAATTTCCATTTACACTTCCTAAAAACCATTTTTCTGTATTTTTTTCTTTACGGGCAACGGTAATATATTGACCAGGTTCAGCCTCTAAATATTTACTGTCATCCCAATCCAGCCCGACATCTTTAATAAATTGAAAAGCATCTGGAAAACGATCATAATTTTCCGGAAAATCTGCTGCCATCTGCAAAGGGCTATACATCGTTACATATAGCGCCAATTGGTTGGCCAACGTACTATTCACATGGGCGCCATTGGCGAGGTTCATTTCAAAAATACCAGGGGTATAATCCATTGGACCGCCAATAAGTCTTGTAAAAGGCAAGATAGTTACATGATTAGGCTTTATGCCACCGAATGCATGGTATTCTGTACCTCTAGCAGATTCATTGCCTATCAAATTTGGCCAGGTACGTGCTACACCCGTCGGACGTACAGCTTCGTGCTGATTAACCATAATTTGGTAGGAAGCTGCTTTTTCTACAGCATACTGAAAATGGTTATTTGTCCATTGGCTATAGTGGTGTTCACCCAATGGAAGAATATTTCCTACATACCCACTTTTTACAGCATCATAACCCAATTGGTTCATCAGCCTATAGGCTGTATCGATATGTCGCTCATAGTTGCGGATAGATCCGGATGTCTCATGATGCATAATCAGTTTCACACCTTTGGCGTGTGCATAATCGTTTAATCCTTTGAGATCAAAATCAGGATAAGGCGTGACAAAATCAAAGACATAATCTTTATCATTGCCAAACCAATCTTCCCATCCGATATTCCATCCTTCAACCAAAACACCCTCAAAACCATGCTTCGCAGCAAAATCTATATACTTTTTAACGTTTGCTGTTGTCGCGCCATGAGTACCATTTGGTTTTGCCTTACTGAAATCTGTTATTCCCAACTGGACAGACGGAAATTCATTTGTATAGGACCAACTACTCTTACCGGAAATCATTTCCCACCACACGCCTACATATTTTGTAGGCTTTATCCAGGAAGTATTTTGTATTTTGCTTGGCTCATTCAAATTATAGGTCATCTTAGACGCCAATATATCTCTTGCATCATCACTTACGATAATTGTTCTCCAAGGTGAGGTAGCGGGTGCTTGCATTTTACCCTTATCGCCATGTGAATCTGGCGTAAGCCAAGATTCAAAAACAAAATTTTTGTCATCCAAATTGAGGTGCATCGTCGAGTAATTCAGACAGCTTGCTTCATGTAAATTGATGTAAACACCTTCATTGGTTTTTAGCATCAACGAGGTCTGTACCCCCGTTGGCGAGAAGGAGGTTTGAGAGACGTTTCCACCTTCGTAAGCGCTTCCCATCAAACCCCTTATTTCAGATAGTTTAGATGTGGTATAATTATATTCCTGGGTGTCATAATCGCCAGGAATCCAATAAGCGGTATGGTCACCAGTCATGGCAAACTGGCTATGTTCCTCTTTAATTGTGAAGTAATTTAGGTTTTTCTGCAGTGGAAATTCATACCGAAAACCGAGACCATCATCAAATAAACGAAAACGGATAATAATTTGACGCTCTGTTTGTTTTTGGTTTAATGTGACAGCGAGTTCATTATAATGGTTTCTTACATTTTTAGTTTCTCCCCATACCGGTTGCCATGTTTCATCGAAAGTGCTGGTCTTTGAATCGGAGATTTCAAAATTGCTATAAAGCGAGCTCTTCTTTTTTATCTGAATTTCACTATCCGTTTGTCCCTTTAAGTTTAATTCTTCATCCGGTTTGAGCTTGAGTTCCAATCCCAGATTGCTGGTCTTGATTACCACGTTGTTTTTAAACTTTAATTCGTAGGTTGGCGTACCTTCTTTCGTCAATCCAAAGGCCAGTTCAAATCTTCCATTGGGCGATTTTATCTGTTGCCCCCGTGCTACGATCCCGTTACAGCAAAAGACGACAAATAAAAGAAAAATTGATTTTTTCATCATTTCTATTTTAGCATATATATATTAAAATTCAGTATTGTTATGAGCTTTGGATTACTTCGTCAATCGCAAAACTGTTACACCATGTGGTGGAATATTCTCAAAATAGGAACTCATTGTCCCCAGGTCTTCATGTTTCCATAAATCCCTTACCCGCCAATGGCTGCCAGATAAATCTGTAAAATTCAATCCTCTGGTTTGATAGTTACTCTCTCTATTAAAAAGGGCTATGACCCAATCACCATTGGTCAACTGACCTTTCCAAATTTGGCTTTTTGGATCTTTCGGATCGTTGGTTAAGGGTTTTCCGACAAATCCATCTTCTCTTAAAGCAAGTAGTTCCCTATTTTGGTAAAGCCAAAGATTTTTATCGATGGAATTATAACGGTCTCCAATTGTGACAGCGCCGCCAGAAATGAAGCAGGCTGAGATTACACTCTTCTTTTCATGATCATTGGAAAAAGTATTGATCCGAAGAAAATCAGCATCCAGTATCATCTTTCCTCTGCCTGAAATGTTAGACCAATAGGTCAGACCATCCATGCCATTTGCATATTGTGACCATCCAACACGTTTGATTCCACGTTCATTGTCGCTCCATCGCCACCATTTGCCATCTCCAACATCGTCGTTGACGCGGATCATGTGTCCGTATTTTTGCTCTACCTGCGCATCATTATAGAGATGTGGCATCACCAGACTTAAGAAAATTCCATTTTTATCGCAGGCTTCACGCATCCACCGAAGAGCTTTCTCATAGTACGCCACCGGACGTACTGGACCTACTGTCCCCATATTCCTATCTTTTCCATCTTCAAACCAGGAAAGAAAATCTACGCGTAGATAGCGCACACCCATATCCGCATAGTATTGAATATATCCTTTGACATATTCTTCGGCTCCCGGTTTGTCAACTTGTACCCACTTAAACCAGGTGGCCTGTTCATCTTCTTTCATGATGCTGGAAAGTGGAATATTCGTTCCTTTAATTTTTACACCAGCATCAGCAGCCAATTTGATTACCCATAGGGGGTTGTTGTATATTCCCAAAGTCATCCCTCTACCTTTCAGATTATCGGACCACCAGGCGTAGTCGTGCTTCCATTTGGACGAGTGGGTAGTACGATAACCATCGGCGTTGTATTTAAAGTCGTCGCCCCAGCCGTCGATACAGACCATCTTGTAACCAAAAGATTTTAGGTTGTTGTCGATCCAGTTGATATTCTTTTCCCATTCATCTTCAGGAATATAACCATCCGTTTCGAAGTTATATTCGTAAGGGCTCCAATATAGTGGGCCGACGAACGGATTTTGCAAACTGTCTGGATGAATTATCTTTGTGGTTATATCATTTGAAGGAGTTTTTGAACATGCTGTCATAAACAGCATGTTCAAAAATACAAGTGGTGTAGCGAGTTGATGAAATCGTCTCATATGGCCTAATTTTTGACAATTGAAATTGTTTCGTAAAGCTGGTTGAAGGTAATTTTATACGTTCCAGCTTCGGTAATTTTCCATTTGTTGTCGATTTTACCCTCAGCGATAATTATTGCATCTTTTCCTGTTGTTCCTTCTCCATTGGTTGGTGGCATGAAGAAATCTCCGTCCCAGCTTCCGGTTGCGGTTGGGATCTTAAATTCGCCTACTTTTAATGAGCCTGTATAAGTAAACTCATAAGGGTTTCCTGCTGTAGGCACCATTGGTGTTGGATTATCTATTGTCCAGCCAGAAGGCACGGCGTCCCCTACGAGCCATATCTGCTTGTACGGGGTAAAAGGTTTGATCGTTATAAATGGGGTTGCACTGATATTAAGCAGAATCTTGTAAACGCCAGCAGTTGCGATGTTCCATTTATAATCAGGGTTTCCACCCGGAACCAGCTGAACACCAGTTTCGGAAAGTTTTGGATGGTTTGCTAAAGGCATAAAGAAATCTGTCCCCCAATTTCCTGTCGCTACCGGGATTTTAAAGTCACCAGCATTCAATACTTCATTAAACTTAAACTGAAAGGCGTTGGTCGGATCTTTCTTCATTGCATTTGGGTTTTCAATATTCCAGCCATTTGGCGTAGCATCGCCCACCACCCATAGGGATGCATACGCCGCACCGACCGGACCAGGAACAACCTGTATGCTGATTGTTTTCGATGTAGTGGACAGCGTTTTTGACGGAATTAGTCCGAGCACCGTAATATCCAATTTGGACTCTACATTGACCGTCATCTTCAATTTTTCAACTAGTATAGCGTTCAATTCACCCTGGGTAAACCGTTTGCTTATCGCTCCAGAGGCGACTGCTACACTATCCCGTTGCTCACCGTTAGCCAGGATTATTTTATAAGAGATCATTGAGTTTGAAAATGCCGGCCACGAAACCGTAAGAGCATCCTCAGACGGCTTACTCGGATTAATGACCACTTTATCAGCAGATGCTGTAATATCCGTAATTTCGAATGGCAGTGGAGTAGGTGCATCCAGTTCTTTCGAACAGGACTGCACCATTATTAAACATACGCCCCATAGCAGGATATTTCCAAGTTGCTTTGAAGCCGACAATCTTATATTCCAATTAAATTTCATAACTTTCAAAAGGTTTTATACTTACTAAAACTGATTAGTATCCGGGATTCTGTTGCAATGACGGAGTTAGTGTGAAAACACTCTGACCAATAGGATAAATTTTAGTATGATCACTATTATCAGGTTCTTTATCCCACCATTTTCCAGAATTGAATTTACCCCAACGAATTAAATCGGTTCGGCGTCTTCCTTCGACCAGGAACTCACGACCCCATTCATCGATCATTTCCTGATCGCTCAATTGCTGTCCCGACTCCAGGTACAGGCTGTTTGAGCCAGTTGGATAGTTACGCTTACGCACCGCATTCAACAATTTTGCGGCGGATCCTTTATCGCCGGTTCTATATTTACATTCAGCTAGTGAATAATAAATTTCAGCAAGTCTAATCTCTGCAAATGCCGAAGAAATGGTATTTGGATCCTTAGAAGGATATATCGGATATTTCGCAACCCATAAGCCAGAGTTGTCATCTGCATGGTTCATATTGGATTCTTTATCTGCGATCTTTGTTCCCGGAGGGGTATCTTTAAACCATCCCACCTGATCACGGGCAAAGATGGTATATCCTCGGTTGCTTTTGACCAATTTTGTCGGATCGCTATAATAGGGGAGGTAACCGAACAAAAACATACCTTCTCTTTTACTATTGCCAAGATTTTTATATTTCTTTAATCGAAGATCATCTGGATAGCGCTGAAATTTGATAAAGGGCTTACCGAGGGCAAAATTATACTCGACACTGTCCACATCCCGTCCTGGCTGAAGGGCATAGCGGGTATTCATATTTCCGAAATCGGTAAAGCCGAAGAAATTTTGAGCCTGATGTGGTGCCATCCACCAATACATATCCGAACTATAATGCCAGTGTGTGCGGGCCAAAGTTGCAGGGAATCCGTAGATAACTTCACTGGAATTTGCGTTATCGTAATCAAAAGGTTTTGACCATATCGTTTCCAATTGGTAATTGCCATATTTTCCGTCTATGATATCCTGACATACCGCAGCACATTCAGCATATTTGCTTTGACCCGTATAAACTTCAGCATTCAGATAAAGTCTGGCCAATAAGGCTGCAGCTCCGCCTTTTGTCCATCTACCAATACCCGTTGTGCCGAGATCCTGACGGAGTGGCAATCCGGGAATAGCATCTTTCAGCTCTTTTTCAATAAAGGCGAAGGTTTCAGCAGGTGTCGCTTGCGGCGGAGTTGCAGTTTCACCC
This sequence comes from Sphingobacterium sp., assembly GCA_022712315.1. Lineage (GTDB taxonomy): Bacteria > Bacteroidota > Bacteroidia > Sphingobacteriales > Sphingobacteriaceae > Sphingobacterium. The sequence goes on from JALAGS010000091.1 coordinate 15,788, forward strand.
TTTACTTTTGTTACCAGTGGAATATTCCGGTATAAATCAAAAGCCCGTAGGTTGAACCAGGCCCGGAGTGTCTTCAGCTCAGCCACAAAGTCGGCCTTTTCCGCTTCAGTGATCTGAACTTTTTGGATATCCACCTTTTCGATATCCTCAAGCGAGTTTGTCGCTAAACTGATACCCTGAAAAAGAGCTTTCCACATATCACTGGTATAATCATCCTGAACTGTCCAGGTATGGTAATGAGCCCGTTGGTATTTGCCTCCATCAAACCAGTCGCCATCTCTATTTGGGGTCATCAATTGGTCGGCAGGTAGTTCCTGCGCGTAAAATAGACCACCACCCTGAATCGACCAAAAGGCATGTTCAAACGGTCTCAAAAAATCACGGATCACATCTTCTCTTTTCTGTAAGAAATTGTCAGAAGTAATTTTATCATATAAGGTTTCGTCAAGCTTGGTACAGCTTGCGCTTCCCAAAATTAGGGTGCTAATGGAAAGGGGAATTATATAACGTAATGAAAATTTCATCTCTTTGTTGTGTTTAATCGTTAGAATTTAACCTGTAAGCCTGCTAGGAATTGTGCCGTCGATGGATAGTAAGACAAGGAAGTATTTATACCGGGTGTTAGTCCATTAACGGATATTGCTTCAGGATCACCTGTTGTAAACTTGGTGAAAGTATATAGATTCCGTGCTACGGCATACACCCGGATCGAACTAATTTGCTTGACAGGAGGTTTGATATTATAACCAATCGTAATATTGTCGATTTTTACAAAATCACCTTTCTCCAAGAAGTAATCCGAAAGAGTAGAATAGGTCTCTGCATTGGTCAACGCAGCATATTTACCATTTCCATAAGCCGATTTGAGCACGTTCGCACCAGATTGCGTAACTGGGGTTCCCAGATAAAAAGCGGTCGTGTTAAAGAGGTCGTATTTAAATGAACCTCGTAAAAATACCGAAAGATCGAAGTTTTTGTAGGTAAAGTTCTGTCCCAAACTAGCGGTAAACAATGGTAATCCATTGCCTACAAAACGTTTATCCTCTTCCTTTGCTGTATTTCCGGGTATAATATTGTTGTCCTTATCATACACCATCAAACGTCCAGTGGCGTCGATACCGGCAGATTCGTACATATAGAAACTGCCGATTCTCCGTCCTTCTTCCAGACGTTGAGCTGGTCCGGGAGACCCCGGCGAAGGCATATAGGACATGAATTGAAAGTTTTGCCCCTTATAAATGTCATTTGAAAAGGAAACGAATTTATTGCTATTTGATGCTCCAGCGAAACTTACCGAATATGAAAAATCTTTCTGGGTGAGGATTTTAGCATTTAATTGCACCTCCAGGCCCGAATTTTTCATAGTACCTACATTGGCAAAGGTTGTTGTTAACACGAATGGTGGAACCGGAACGTTATAAGAGCCTAGCAGATCTTTATTGGTACGTACATAATAATTGATACTACCACTTATTTTTCGTTGGAAAAGATCAAAATCGACACCGAAATTTAAGTTCTGTGCTTTTTCCCAACGAAGGTCATAGTTGGTATTCTGACTGGGACCCCAAACTTGGTATGATGCCCCGTTAAACGCAAAATAACCATAGCCTTGATAAGTATCTAACGAAAGGTAACTGCCAAAGTCCTGATTACCGGTCTCACCGTAATCTGCTCGAAGTTTCAGGTCGTTGATCCAAGAAGCTTTCGGAAAGAAATCCTCCTCCATAATTCGCCAGCCTAACGAGAGCGCGGGGAAATAACCCCATTTGTTCAGTCTTCCAAATTTAGAAGAACCTTCATAGCGCAAACTTGCCGATGCATAATATTTATTTGCCAAATCATAATTTACTCTTCCAAAAAAAGCGATCAGTTTCGCATCATTTTTATATGAACCAACGGATCTGAACGTGTAATCACCAGGCTGTGGATTGGTAGGAATAGGGACATCATATTGACCTGAGCCCAGATTGTTATACGTCAGTACATCGGATGGGAAATTTTGGTTACCTGCATTCATTCCTGAATACAGAAAATAATTATATGCATATCCTCCTAATACGTTGATATTATGTCTTCCGAAATTTTGTTTGTAGTTTCCTGTCCATTCAAATACATACTGGTCACTTTTTTTATAATTTCTTCCTGCTGAATTTCTACCACTATTTCCATTAATCGCGCCTGTATTGTAGGACGGTGTAAAATTGAAATCAAAAAAATCAGAAGATTGTTGTGCCAACGTTACCTGTGTAGACAAGTTTTCCAAAATGTTAAGTTTAAAAGCTGCATTCCAGTCCAGATACTTGCCCTCGGTTCCATCCAATACCGTGCGAAGTTCTTCAACAGGATTATAAGCACCAGAAAAACCCGTATTGATATAATTGAATAAGTTTGGATTTTTTGCATCCATCACCGGCAATGTTGGATTTAGTGTCAAACTTTGATTGAATGCATTATAACTGGCATTATTTGCTTTAAGGAATCTGGGCGCAATGGTTACAGTGGCTGTATACAGGTTATTGGCCGAGGTATGGGACAGATTCAACCGCGCCCCGTATTCTTTCTTGTCTGAACGTAAGTCCAATCCATGAGCATTGCGCAGGTCAAATGAGACGATATAATTGGTTTGTTTGTTTCCACCAGCTAACTGAAGCGTGTTTTTTTGATTAAAGGCGAATTTGCGCGATACTTCGTTAAACCAATTGGTATTTCCTCCAAAATCCGTTCCTCGGTTGTGTTTTAAAAAATCTTCGGCACTGAGAACCTGGATACGGTTATTCGGTAAGTCAAAACTCGCATATCCATCATAAAATGCGTAAGGCTCAGATGTGCCTTTTTTTGTTGTGATAATAATTACGCCATTGCTCCCACGTGTTCCATAGATAGCAGAAGCTGCACCTCCTTTGAGTATATCGATTGATTCAATATCGTTTTGATTTAAGTTGTCAACATTTCCCCCAGGAACACCATTAACCACATAAAGCGGTCCAAGTCCGGCGTTGCGGGAAGACACACCACGTAGTTGCAGACTGGGAGAGGAATTCGGATCTGACTGGCCAGTGTTTACTACACTGAGTCCGGCTACCTTGCCAGCAAGAGCATTAAGTACGCCATTTCCACCAAATACGTTGAGATCCTTACCGTTTAGATGTGTAATGGCGCTGGTTACTTCTTTTTTATCTAGGGTTCCGTAGCCAACTACTACAACGTCCGCTAATCTTTCTTCATTTGTTTCAAGCGTTAGATTATAGACAGTGGCGTTATCAATATTCTTTTCCAATTTTTTATAGCCTAGAAAACTTATCTGTAATTTATCCCCGACATTTACTGCGGATAGTGAAAATCTTCCTTCGTCATCTGTTTTAGTAGCTTTTGGTTTTCCGGATACGGTAATAGAAACACCGGCCATTGGTTTACCTGTCACATCAAGAATTTTCCCTTGAATGTTTTTTTCTTGAGCTTGTACCCATGTCATTATCAGTATCCACATAAACACAGTTAATAGATACTTTAAAGACGAGCACTGTCTTAAATAGATTACCCTCATAAATTGGTTGTTTAAAATTTTTAAATTATCCCTTTTTTGCTGCTTAGGTATTTTCTAAAACAGCCATTGGTTACAGTTTCAAATCTAGAGAAACCAAATCCCAAGAAAAAGATCGTAAGCGCAAAATATAAGTCTGGTTAATATTTAAGTGGTTGATTATTAGGTGTTATATCTATATTTTTCTAAAGAAAAATATAGATATAACGGCAGTAAATTAGGTAGAGAAATAGCATTTAGCGTACCAAATAATCTAAATTTAGCACGTAGCACGATATGTAATACAGCGAATCAAAGCTGTATAGATGGGGTATTTAAACTTATCGAGTGTTTTGTTTCTAAATACTTTTAATCGTTCCGATCTGCATGATGTTTTTATCAAATTCATCCTTATCTATGATAGCTTTGCTTTTAATTTTTGCACGATAAGTATAAATTGTGTTTAAGGAACAATGGAGAAATCCAGCAATTTTGGATGAATCATTTACACCGAGTCTGATTAGGGCGAAGATGCGCAATTCGGTATTCAAGAGCTCATTCGTTTTAAGCATTATCTTTCCATCTTCGGTAAGCAACGAGTTTAAATCGTCTACAAAACTGGGAAAGAGATGAAGAAAAATATGATCAAAGGTATTAAACAGTTCCTTTTTCTCTTTGTCTATTCTCTCGTTAGATTTGACCAGGTTAAGGAGCTCCGAAATTTTGTCTCCCATGATCATTTTCTTTATTAAGGTCTGAAATTTCTCCAATTTCGTGATGTACATTGAACAGATATCAAGAAAATGTCCGATGTATACCTCTTTGATGTGATTGGATTCATACAGCAAATTGTTCGTTTTGGACAATTTGTTGTTTACAATTTTATACTCTTCATTTTTAGTTTGTAATTCGTCATTTAGTTTATTGAGATCCTGATTTGCTTTAAATAATTCGAGCCTGAACCTACTCACTTTTCTCATCTGTTTATAAACATATATTATCGCTAGTATCAATAATATGGAAAGGACGGAAGCAACAATTAAAAATGTAAACAATTGCTCCTTTTTTTGTTTTTGATGTTCCTGATAAGAGGTATCAATAATTGGGAAAATTTGAGAAACTTCATAGGTCCTAAATTTAGCATTGCAGAAGATTGCGTCTTCAAGCGATGATTTTATACACATATAGGATTCATCGATGTAACCTTGTTGGTGCAGTAAAAATGCTAACGCTTGCATGGAAGTATTTTCTTTTATCGCATTTTTAATATCGCAAGCAGCGGATATAATCAGCAGTTCACACTGCTTGCCTACATTGCCTTCCTTTCGGTATATTTCTGAAAGTGAAAATGCAAGCATTGCTTTTTCATGGCTATCTTCCTTTATTGTCGCGAATATTGAATTCAAGATTACTTTAGCCTCTTTTATTTTGTTCAGGTCGATCAGTTTTTCTGCATATACCATTTTGTAGTGATTCGAAGATTCATCAAGCAGCGTTAATAAAGAATCACGATAATTACGGCTAATTGCTAAATAATTTTTTTGGTTATAATTATGGTATGCGTAAAACTTGAAAAAGTTCTTTTGAGCATCCAGATATTTTAATTTTAGGTGATTGTTTAATTTTTGGATGGGTATTCTATCCAAAATATCTTTAGAATCAATGTACATACCTGCGACCAGATAATGTAGAGAAAGGTCTAATTCAGTTTCTAGTATCCAATTTGGACTCTGGAGTTTATTTGCCAGTTCCAAATTTTTCTTAGCATAATAAATAGCGGAATCAGATTTATAGGATGCGTATGAGCTACTCAGCTGTTTTTGTAATTCAAATTTTAGATTCAGATTTTCGGTGCTATTGTCCAGCTTTTTTTTTATTAGGGAAAGATAAAGCTCTTTTTGCTCAACAAAAGTATCTTTATTTTGAATGAGATTAGTAAGATTGAGAATTGAGGAGTCTTTTAAAGCAATCGCTTTAGTTTTGGAAATTGTGGCTATAAAAAATAAAATCAGATATAAAAATACAGGTTTTCCCATTTATATTAGTAGAATACTATTCAAATTAAAGAAATTGAGCAGATCAAATATAAATAAATAACTTGAGTTTGTTCTATGGCGCTTTTTTTATAATAGATCATATCCGAGATTAAACACAATCCTGCGTGTTGAAACATTACACCAATAATGACCTATTCCATTTTCAGATACCTGCCCTCGAACGAACCCGTTATAACGTCTGACACATGTAGCGGTTCCGTGGCTTTTTGGGTTACGCTCCAAACTGCTTTAAATGGTGGTTGCAATGTTTGTATATGAACTGTCCTAATTGGGCTCTGGACATTCTACCAAAGAACCAATGTACAAATGTATCTTTTTCAAATGTTTCATATTGCTCGATTAATAATTTCCAATTTCGTTTCTCTATTTCTAAATCATGTATGTCTTCATTTACGATAAATACAGCGGATGTGGGTGCGTTTTTGCCAAAACTTGTTGTTTCATCTTTCAATATCCCCTTTATCGCATTTTGACCAAACATTCGCCCTAAAAATGAACGCTTAACCTTTATGGATCCTTGGTAATATTGTTCACATAATATACAATGCCTGACCATTTGCGTTACTGTCATTTTTCCCCAAAGCGCATCGCTGTCCTCGTGTAATAAGTTAATTCTTTCGATGACCGCTTCTCTTATGTTTTTCTCAAATATTGATTTCATATTAAGAACATTTATCTATTCTATCTAAATTTTGATCATTGGCTGTCTTACAAATCTAACAGATTTGTTCTTCGATCGACTTTGCATAGGATAAGAAATAGAATTGCATATCTATCGCATTACATCTCGTTGATAGTCTGGATAGACAGGATAATTTTTTGAACAAGATATTTTGAAAGTGGATTTTTAGCCCTGGATCAAACTACCGGAAATGTTGTTTTGGGTGTTGGGAAAACGGGCATCTCGTTATATACGGTCAACAACTGTTCCGTAGAGGGAAATATTATTGAGGGGAATGATTCCAATGAGGTCGGTATCGATATTCAATCTTCTTCGGTACGCAGATCATCAGATATCAATGTGAGCGGAAACCAGATCAAAAGCGGATTTAAAAACGGTATCAACACTTTTAAATCGACAGGAACAGGATTTGACAGGATAGCTATCACAGACAATCGGTTGAAAACTGTGGTGCAGCATATCCAGTTAAAAGGTAAATTTTGAGCTACCTTAATTTCGTGCTTAGTTTATTTCTGCAAAGTATACATCTCCGAATATCGCAATAACAAACATGAGCAAATAAAAAATGTGAAGTCCTTTTGAACTTCACATTTCTATAATTTATATTCTTGGCGGTAAATACTAGAAATTACCTCTTTTGTTTTTTCATTTCTTTTATCTCCCGCTTTAGCTGATCTCGATCTTCTTTCTTGGAAAATTCTTGCTCCGTTGCAGAATAATCGTACTTGAATAGTCTTGCTTTTACCTTGGTGTTATTGACAAAAATACCAAAGTCTATGTTTGCTATAGTGAGAAAACCAGCACTATTTCCATCAATTTCGATACTTCCAAATTTTGAGAGTTTTACCAGTTTTGTATGAAAAGACCCGTTGTTATCAGAAGATATTTTTTTAAGTGTATTTCCTTTAGAATCTAAAAATCTTATCTCGGCATTGATTACCTTTCCTTTTGTCTTAGCTTCAGTAATAATGCCTGAAATCGTCACAGAATCTTGCGAATCGTTCTCTTCTAAATAGCTTGAAGCTTCGTACCCGCCCAATACTTTATTATTTTCTGTTTTGGGTATGATGATAGCGCAGGATGAGAAACAAAAGATCCAAAAAAAGACAGAAATTTTAATAGCCCAGATCAAATTACAATATCTATTTATGTTTTCTATTTGCTTTTTCAACTTCTTTCCTCAACTTTTTCTGGTCCTTTTTTGAACCTATTTCATTAATATACATGGGCTGCCTTGGTAATTTTATGTCTAAGGCGTAGGTTTTAAAATTTGGTGCAATGTAAACATGTTCGATAGTCATTCCCGTTCCAAATGTATCTACAATAATTTTTCCATGGAGCAATCCCTCGGATGGGACCGTTAGCGAAAAGTCTCCATTTTTATCGGTGATGGCTGTACCAATTGTATCACTCTCTGAACTAAGAAAAAAAACTTTTGCAGAAGGAACATTTTCATTATTATGGCACATTCTCACTTTACCTTTTATTAAAGGAAATACCTCCTCATCTGTATAACCTTTACCTCGTTGACTATAGCTGCTACAATTATTTTGGTCTATATCAACCCAGTCATTATAATTCTTCTTTGTAGAACAGCTAAAGAGGGTAAGCAAAAGAAGAAGTTTAAAACCACAAAGGTTTAACTTTATGCGTAATGCCATTATAAATTTGGACCTTTTTTATATTTCAAATAATAAACAAAAATTCTTTATATGAATAGATTCCGTTGTAAACAAGA
>JALAGS010000092.1 GCA_022712315.1 Sphingobacterium sp.
CCGTCGCGCAAAATCCTACAGGCTTCAAACCACGTTTCAACGCTGGCGTGACGAAAACAGAAAGTTCCGAACAAGTACCACAGACCGAGCCAAAAGAGGAAATCAGTTCAGAAGCAACCATAAACGCTGAACCAGAAAATAACAATCCGGATACCCAGGAACCCGTTGCTAACAAGCCTACAGGCTTCAAACCGCGGTTCAAGGCGGGCATCACAAAAATTGATAAAAAGGAAGAATAATTTTCACTACATTTAGACTGATTTTTTTCAATTAATTTTTAAATTCCGATTAAAAACCACAAGCCAATGTTAAAGGAAGAAAGACAAGCATTCATTATACATCAGATTAACCTACATAACAAAGTTTTATCTTCTGATCTAAGTGTTCAATTGAATGTATCTGAAGATACAATTAGACGTGACTTAAATGAACTCGCCGAGAATGGTAAAGTGTTAAAAGTCTATGGTGGGGCATTATCAAAATCTTTTCAATTTCCCTTCCAGGATGGGAACGTGTATGCCAAGGAAGCTAAAAAAGAAATTGCCAAGAAAGCAAGCACTTTAATCTCAAACGGTATGACTGTTTTGGTCGGAGGCGGAACAACCTTAATTGAATTGGCAAGAACAATACCTGATCATCTGCAGTGCACATTCTTCACAATTAGTCCACTAGTTGCATTGGAACTGGCAGAAAAACCAAATCTCGAAGTCATTTTGGTCGGCGGAAAACTTTCGCGTAACACAAACATTGTGTCTGGTGCTCAAGTAGCCAATGAATTGGCAGATCTTAAAGTGGACCTTTGTCTGCTGGGAACAAACTCACTTTCGGTAGAAGACGGGGTGACTGACTCCGACTGGGAGGTGGTACAAATAAAACGTGCGATGATTAAATGCTCAAAAAAGGTAGCTATTCTGAGTATCGCCGAGAAATTAAATTCAGTTCAAAAAATGAAAGTCGTGCCGTTACGGGATATTTCTTATTTGATTACCGACGTCAATCCAACTGATGTTTCCTTAAAAGAATTTGCGAATACAATTGCAATACTTTAATATTGCCGCTCATTTAATTCAGCATGTCATCTCATCAGGAAAGTGACTCTTTAAAATCAAAAACAACAAAAGGACTGCTATGGGGTGGTATGGCCAGCATCATACAGCAGTTCTTGGGTTTTGGGTTCGGCATCCTATTAAACCGTAAACTAACAGCAGAAGATTATGGTTTAGTAGCTATGATCACCATCTTTTCTGTCCTCGCCTCCGCTTTCCAAGAAAGTGGGTTTGTCTATGGGATTGTCAACAAAAAGGAAGTTGAACATAAAGATTATAACGCAGTATTCTGGACTAGTGTCGGAATTGGGACATTCATTTATATTGTTTTATTCCTGTCGGCTCCGCTTATCGCCTTATACTATAATCAACCAGTACTTGTAGAGCTCAGCCGGTTTACCTTTTTATCTTTTTGGTTAGGTAGCTTTGGCATTGCACACAACGCTTACCTGTTCCGGAATTTAAAAATCAAAGAAAGGGTCATTACAGGCACGTTTGCTCTTATTGCATCCAATATAGTCGGAGTTTATTTAGCCTATAAGGATTATGCCTATTGGGCATACGCGATCCAAATTGTCTCCTATAGTGGTTTCAATATGCTCGGATTTTGGTATTTTTCCAAATTCAGGCCCACTTTCCAGTTCGATTTTAAACCTATTCGTGACATTTTAGGATTTAGCAGTAAAATACTGGTCACCAATATTTTTATCAACATCAATAAAAATATATATGCAGCCATCTTAGGAAGGCATTACACTGCTGAGGAACTGGGGTATACCGTGAATCCAAATCGCTGGAGTATTATGGCCCAAAATATATTGACCAATATGGTCAATAATGTGACCCAACCGATTTTAAAAGAAATAGAAGATGATAAGGATAGGCAGGTTAGAGTTTTTCGCAAACTGATCTCCTTTACTGCTTTTTTGGCATTTCCCATGTTATTTGGTTTAACCACGGTAGCACAGGATTTCATTACAATCGCAATCACAGACAAATGGGCACAAAGCGCCATATTTCTCCAAATATTTTGTATTGGAGCCGCATTCGACTCAGTTAGCAATGTTTTTTCCAACTTAATTATTAGCAAAGGAAAGCCCGAAGTCTACATGAGGAATATCATTGTTTTTGGTCTGCTCCAAATCGCTATTCTTTTCTTTGGAAAATCACTTGGTTTAGAACTGCTCATAGGATTAACTTCGGCATTAAATGCCTTCTGGATATTCGTTTGGTATACATCGGCCAAACCCTATATGAACTATTCATTTCGATACCTTCTAGCAGATATTTTTGCTTATGCACTCTTGGCAGCCATAAGCTGCCTGGCAGCACATTACGTCACCGCAGCTATCGCTAACCTCTATCTTCGGTTTGCCAGTACAATTGGAGTTGCTGTATGTATCTACATTATCGTTAATAGAATCTTTAAACCAGGTATTCTATTAGAACTCTTCAATTATTTCATCAAAGTTATCCGAAAAAAATAAATGGCTAAGATACTCTCCATTATCGTTTCCTATAATTTTGAGCCTTGGATCCACAAGTGCTTACCCAGCCTTCTGGAATCGAGTTATCCAACAGATATTTTAGTTGTCGATAACAATTCGGGAGACAATACTACACAGATCATAAAAGAAACATATCCGACAGTAAGACTAATAGAAAGTTCCGAAAATTTGGGTTTTGGAAAGGCCAACAACATCGGACTTGACATCGTTTTGAAGGAAGAGTATGATTATGCATTTTTGGTTAATCAAGATGCCTGGGTGGATCGGGACTGTATTGCCAATTTAATGAAAGTTAACGCTGACAATATCGGAATTATCTCACCGATTCACTACGATGGTACCGAAACAACACTGGACCATGGTTTTGCTGTATACACCAAACAGGCCCGTACCGAAGATTCCTATCGGATTTGTTCATTCGTAAATGCTGCATTCTGGTTTATACCCAATCCTGTCATCCGAAAAGTAGGCGGTTTTGCCCCAATCTTTTTTCACTATGGGGAAGACAAGGACTACGCTAACCGCATCAACTACTATGGTTTAAACATTGTTCTGGCCGAAGAAGCCAAGGCTTATCACGATAGGCAGCAGCGCAAAACAGACCGCAAAGCTTTTCTGAAAAGCGAATTTGTCTATCATCTGACTGAATATTGCAATATCAATTATACTTTTGTAAAAGCTTTTACGATGGCGGTACTGGCAAGTTTAAAAAAAATGTGCTCTTCACTCTTAAAAGGCCATACTTTTGAAGCAAAAAGCTACTTCAGCATTGCCTTTAGACTGCTGGTTAAAACAAGCGCTGTTTATCGCACTCGACAAGCCAACAAAGAAGCATTCAACAAAATATTTTGACACATGAACAGTATTGCTCCAGTCATACTTTTTGTCTATAATCGTCCCGATCATACGATAAGAACTCTTACAGCCTTAGAAAAAAATAAACAGGCAGACCAAACGACACTTTATATCTATTCGGACGCAGCGAAAAACAAAAACTCCATCGACGCAGTTGCGGAAGTCCGGGAAATTATCCATAAACCCTGGAACTTCAAGCAGGTTGTCATCGTAGAACGAGCGGAGAATTGGGGTCTCGCCGCCAATGTGATCGACGGTGTTACAAAAGTGGTCAATAAACATGGAAGGGTTATCGTTTTAGAAGACGACCTGGAAACTTCGGCGTTTGCCCTGGATTATTTCAATCAAGCCCTCACGCATTATGAAGATGAAGATCAAGTCATGGAGATCAGCGGATACGGTTACCCATTAAAGGACTTAAATAAGCTGCCCGAAACCTTCTTTTTCAGAGTCGCCAATAGCTGGGGCTGGGCAACCTGGGACCGTGCATGGAAACATTTTAATCCTAACATTGACGAACTCGTGTCAGACTTTACGGCAGAACAGATTCATCAATTCAGTATCGAAGGAAAAGAAAATTTTTGGAAGCAGGTTCAGGAATTTAAAGCCGGAAAAATCAACTCGTGGGCGATACGCTGGTACGCTTCAGTATTCAAAAAAAATGGCTTAGTTTTGTATCCAAGGAATTCGATGACACAAAATATCGGCAATGATGGTTCAGGCACACATACCGCTTCTGAATCGACTTATCAGGTCAAATTAGCGGAAAGTCCGGTAAGTTATTTTCCAGCGGAAATTTCGGAAAACAAACAAGCTTACGAAGCCATCAAGTATTTTTATGCACATCGGAAAGGATCTTTATTCAATCGTGGCATCCGATTCCTCAAAAAGAAAATGAACGAATTCAACAAATAAAGTATGTCTGCTCATCCTAAATTTTCGATTATAACCGTCGTTTACAATAATGTGCGTGATATAGAGTATACATTGAAATCTGTCGTCAATCAGAGCTATGATCATATAGAATATATTGTCATTGACGGACAATCGACAGATGGAACATTGGATGTCATCCAAAAATACAGGGATAAAATCAGTATTGTGCTTTCCGAAAAGGATCAGGGTATCTATGATGCCATGAATAAAGGATTAGCATTAGCAACAGGGGATTATGTTCTTTTTCTAAATTCCGGAGATGAGATCTATGATCTGAATAGTATTGAGAACCTCGCTAGACTGAGCGACAATGCTGATATTCTTTACGGCGAAACGATCCTTGTTGATGAAGATCGGAATATTATAGGTGAACGGAGACATAAAGTACCGACTTATTTTGACTGGAAAAGCTTTCGTTATGGCATGAATATATGCCATCAGGCGATTTACATCAAACGAGATATCGCCGAGCCATACGATCTCAAATATAAATTATGTGCGGATATTGACTGGGTTATTCGTTGTGCGAAAAAGGCCAAGAAAACGGTCAATTCACAACAATATGTGGCGCGGTATCTTGTTGGCGGGATGTCAAAACAAAAACATAAGGAATCCCTGAAAGAACGCTTTGCCATATTCAAACACTACTACGGGACTATTCCCAATTTATTCAATCATGGAATCATCGCTTTAAAAGCTGTTTGGTACCGACTCAACTATGGAAAACCGCAAGACTAATGGTAAATCCTGAAATTTTAACTGAACTTGTTACAGTCAAGATGCCTTTTGGCAAATACCAGGGATACACGTTATGTAACCTCCCTGAACCCTATCTGGTGTGGTATAACCAAAAAGGCTTTCCAAAAGGAAAACTTGGTCAACAATTGGCGACACTTTACGAAATTAAGCTCAACGGTCTGGAGTACCTCCTCGAACCTTTGAAGAAAAGGTGACAAGCGTCATTTTAATCCACTTATTATTTTTTGTAGCTTTGCACTAAATTTATTTTTAGCATTAAACGCCGTTTGCAGCGGTATCAATGAATATCATGACACAATATCAAACTTTGCTGTACTATTGTTACAGCCCTATCGAAGATGCCGAAAAATTTGCATCAGATCACTTAGAATTTTGTAAATCACTGGGTTTAGTAGGCCGTATCATTGTAGCCGATGAAGGCCTAAATGGTACTGTTTCGGGCACTGTAGAGGCCTGTAAAAGCTATATGGATGCCATTTATGCCGACGGTCGTTTCAATAAAACAGAGTTCAAAATTGACGATGTGGACGAACCATCATTCATTAAAATGCACTGCCGGTATAAGGCTGAAATTGTTCACTCGGGCTTGAGAGATCCAAAAGAAATTGATCCTAATCGTCAAACAGGAGTTCACCTTGAACCCAAAGATTTCTTAGCGATGAAAGATCAGGAGGATGTGGTTGTATTGGACGTACGCTCAAATTACGAGCATAATGTTGGCCATTTTAAAAATGCTGTCACCTTAGATATTGACAATTTCCGCGAATTTCCGGAGAAAATCAAAGAGCTTGAACAATATAAAGGCAAAAAAATATTGACGTATTGCACAGGTGGTATCAAATGTGAGAAAGCATCTGCTCTTTTGTTAAAAGAAGGCTTCGAGGATGTTTATCAACTACATGGTGGGATTATCAAATACGGGAAAGAAGCTGGGGGCGAAGATTTCGAAGGCCAATGTTACGTCTTCGACAACCGTGTTACAGTTGATGTAAATTCGGTCAACCCATCTGTGGTATCAACCTGTTTCAATTGCGGCAAGCAAACTACCAAGATGATCAATTGTGCCAATCCAACCTGTAATGAACATTTCACCCAATGTGATGAGTGCGGCTGGGAAATGGATGGATGTTGTTCGGCAGCCTGCAAAGAAAATCCCAATAAACGTGAATATGATGGAACGGGATATTATGTTAAGGTTCCACAACCTGTCAATATTGACAAAATCAGCAAAAGAAAACATAAAAATTTTCCACCGAAAGTATCGGTTGAAGATTAATAAGAATTAGACAGAAAGCATGAGGTCGGAAGTGTAGAACTCCCGACCTCATACTTTTTAGGATCTGTATCATTTCCGCCTAATCTCATACTCGTTTTTACAAGACAAAGAATAGCTTAGCACAGCTTACTTCCCAAACATACCGGCGATCGAATCAAGAATGTTTCCCTTCGCCTGTCCATCGTTATTTTTATCAAAAAAACTGCCTGCTAGCCCACCCAACATGTCCGTAATGCTACTCCCAGCTTCTGGCTGCGCAGTTGTTTGTGCTTGTTCTTCCTGACCACCGCCTAAGAAAGAGCCCAAAATACCTCCCAACATACCGCCACCTGCACTTTGTTGTGTTCCACCTCCTAGCACAGAGCCGATCAGATCACCAATACCACCGCCACTTGAAGCCTGCTTTTGTTGCCCCAAATAGCCCATTACGATAGGAGCAAGTGTTGCCAGTACCCCTGTTACCTGAGAAGAGCTTAGGCCTGCTTTATCTGCAATATTCTGTGTCACGACTTCGGTATTCTGACCAAACATATGGCTGACAATTTTATTCCCGTCTTCAGAACCGGCTTGATCAGTTCCTCCCTGTCCGAATAGATCGCCAATTTTATCGAGTATACCACTGTTGCTATGCTGATCAATAGCATTGTCAATATTTTCCGCTTGCCCTTTGTTTTTCGCATTATAATTTAATGCTGCAATCATTAAAGGAACTGCTGCCGCTACAATCCATTTTGCCTTAGATTCACTGACGCCAGTAATTTTTGAAATAGTCTCTATCGCTTTAGAGCCTACGCCACCTGTAACTAAATCTGTTAAATTCATAAGTCTTCGTTTATAGTTATATAATGAAGATAATAAAAATATGTTTTAGCTTTTATCAATTTTTGGAATGCGGGATACCCTATATAATAAATAAGGGGGCTACAGCCCCCCTTATTTATAGAATCTATTGTTCAATTTTCGTCGATAACTCATTTTCGATTTCGCTCAGCGTGGAGGCCTTTGTCATCTCGATATTATTCTGAGATCGAGCAGAAGTCCATCGTGCTAAAGATGTATTATACACGCCTCCTAAACTGACAAAATAACCTACATCAGCTGTATTATATTTTAAGAAGATATTATTGGTTCCCGCCATAAAAAAAGGTTGCGACTTTAGGGATAGCGGATCGATAACATCGTAAAAATCATTATTTGTAATACGGTAACCTTTTGTTCCATCAGTCAATGCACCGCCACCAGAGGTATACATAACATCCACAGGTTTTGTTGCTTCTGTCACAGCCGTTGTATTAAATACTGCTATACCAAATGCGTTACCACTATTGGCCATGAGTCCGCCGGTTTTGTTACCAATGCCATCAAAACCATCCTTCGCAACATAATCATAATTTACGACCCATTTTGCATTCGAAATATCCGTTGAGCTCGAGCCATTAATCAATTTATATTTTCCGCCTACATAGAAATACTGCCCCTTTGATACAGTTCCAGAAGTAATATTCAGTTTGTAAGTCCGCATTCCTCCCGTAGCCCAACCTTTCGCAGGAACACCTGTTGGCGTGGATGCATTTGCATTATTACTAACAATAACAGCGTAAGGAGTCTTCGAAAAATCGATATCTTCAATGGCTAAAAGTTGAATATATTCATAGTTTCCATCCCCACCTTTTACATCGCTGGCAAAACCAGAAATAGCTACAGGGGTGTGTTCAATCACCGAACTCAATTCCTGAATATCAGATTCTTTACGCAAAACTTCATAGGGAATGAGCTTACCTTCGGAGTCCTGTTTGTTAAAGATCACACCAAAATAATTTGCTAAAACACTTAGATTTCTCTTAGCAAACTTTGCAGATGATTTAGTCTCCAAACTTAAATTACCGAACCCGTCATTCAGGATTTTCTGTCCCTCTAAAATGTCTCCAGCAGCAGGCAATGGATTAAAACCGCCTTTTACAATCGCAACCAAAGTACTTTCATATTTGTCCGGGTTTGCCAAAATATCTTTTGCAGTCACGCGATTATTGGGGATTGGCTTATCCGAAGCGATCTTTACGATATTTGATTCCGCGACGTTTTTCAGCTGAAGAATACCATTTTCCCTGGTTAGTTCGCTGCCAACAATATTGATTTCCAACGAATCCCCTATCACGTAATTTTCAGCAGCCTTTCCCAAAGGTATTGTTATACCACGCAGTTGGTTCAGACGTCTACGATCTTGGATTACTAAATATCCCTCCGGAAAATTTCCCTCCCGATGGTCGGAAACAACGACACCAGCAATTGTTGTAGATCCATCCAGATTATCTTTACTAATTTGTACAGGCTGTCCTTTATAAATGTTCCTGACGTCAAAAATACCAATATATGAACTAACTACACCCCCAGGATAATTTCCTTCCTTGCTACAAGAAACAAGAGCTAGCGCGCCCATGAATCCTGCTATTATATAAAAAATATATTTTTTCATTATCTACGCATTAAAATTAAGAACCCAATTATGGTCTTTGCCACCAAACTTTTGTATCAATGGCGTCTTTACCCTGTGTTTGCACAGCCAACTTATAATTAGTTGGATTTGCCGACTGAACATAGATCGGATAATTTAGTCTTGCCGGCATCTCACCATTATTTTTCAAGCCTGTTCCCTTAGGCAATTTCGGATAGCCAGTTCTTCTAAATTCAAACCATTGCTGACAGTCTACAAATAATAAGGCATAATACTTCTGTAAATGAATCATTTCCATCTTTTTCTCAAAACTGTAGCTGTCGTCCCAATTTATATCGCCATTATTTAAGTAATCTTCAACAGATTCGGTATAAGTAGGCAGCCAAGTTGTGATCCCTTTCACCACCCCATCTTTATAAAGATCGCCCGGTTTATCCGTATAGAAGCCTTTTAAAGCCAACTCAGCTTTAATAAATTGCACCTCTGCACAGTTCATAATCATACCTGTCAACGGCTCATTCATCATCGTTCTAACCGCAATATTATTGACGGTTTGGTCATACGAATAAAAGTAAGATTGTTTTTCCCATCCTTCACCAGGAGCATATCCACTTGGGACCCCTACAAAATTTCCACTCACAGGGGCAATACCCAGTCGATTGACACCATTAGAACCATAAGTAGGAATATTTATACGCGGATCATTCCATGCAACCAGATTATCAATAAAGAAGCTCCCTAAAGAAGGTGTTCTAAAATCCTGTGCTCGCACATCCATAAATGGGGAAACAAAAGGTATAGTTCCAGTCCATTTGAGAATTGCAGAATCATCGTTACTCGTCATAATGGGATAAGTCGACACATTATCAACCAATATGTCGGAAATTTTAGCTTTCACATAGTTAGCTACTTCAGCATCCTGTTTCCCCGAAACTCTTAGCAATAATCTCAAAAATAAAGAGTTGCCAAATTTCCGCCACTTACTTATATTGCCTGCATAAATAGGATCATATTCTCCTTTAATCCCAGTGTTTTTTGTTAAAAGCGCATTAGCAGAGTCAAGCTGCCTGAAGAGATCCATGTAAATGTCTTTCTGAGCATCGAATTTTGGCTCAAGAATATCATCACTTTGCCCCTTTAATGCTTCACTATAAGGTATATCGCCATAAGTATCCGTCAATATAGAGAATATCCATGTTTTCATGATCAATGCAATCCCCCGATAGGACGAATTATCATTCATTCCACCATCCGCAAGCTTATAAATTTCGTTGATATTGTTCAGCTCTGGATATAGTGAATTCCAAGGGCCATCTGCAACAGTATTTCTAATATCATAACGAAAAATACGATATTCTCCATCACCAATATTCACGGTAACCTGCATCAATTCATTATTAAATGAGCGATTTCGTGACATATTTGAGGCTACTGCATCCCTAAATGCTGCCTGCATAAATTGATAGGGATAGGCATTTATACTATTGTTGGGGTTTGTATTGATTTCCTGAAAGTTCTTATCGCAAGAATGCAGTAATACTGTTAATGAAAGGAAAAGAACACCTAATCCAAGAAGTTTTATAGTTGATTTCATAATGAATTAATATTAAAATCCAACGACTAAATTAACACCGTAAGTTCGTGTAGAAGGGAATTGAGCTATTTCAAAGCCCTTCACGATATCTGTCCCAGATAATGTTCCAAACTCAGGATCAAAGTTTGGCCAATTAGACCAGATGACCAGATTTCGCCCATATACCCCAACAGATGCTTTTTGCAGTTTTAAACGATTGACAAAAGCTTTGGAAAAAGAGTAATCAAATCGGGCTTCTCTAAATTTGATAAAATTTGTGGAAAAGGTACTACCTTCAGCGTTATCCTGTCCATAATGTGAACGGTAGTACTCGTCGATATCCGTCGCAATGACATCATTTTTTCGATAAGTTCCATCTGCATTTTGAACGACACCATTTCCTATAATTCCACTATAACGTCCCGGCAGCGTGTTCTTTGTTTTTCCCTGCTCAGCTAATTTGTAATGGGTCAAAGAATGTGAAACACCACCAAATTGCGCATCAAACAACAGGTTCAATCGGAAACCTTTATATTTAAATTCATGACCTAAACTTACTTTTCCTTTTGGAATGGTATTTCCAAGATAGACAACTTCATCAGTCAATAATGCAACACCGGTATTTGCGTCATAAACGATTTGTCCATCTGGCGATCGCTTATATCCAATACCATACAAATCGCCCATGGATCCACCAACTTTAGCAACAAGCTGTCCTCCGGCAACAGGTCCAGTTTGCAGGATCATTGAAGAGTCCGCTAAAGACATAATTTTATTCTGATTCATGGAAAATGTAGCAAAAACCTTCCAGCTGAATCCATCTTTAATCTTGATCGGCATACCATCAACCGCGAGTTCAATCCCTCTATTTCGTACCTCACCGGCATTCACCATCTTATATCTCGCGCCTGTAGATGCATCAACTACGCGTTGTAGTTGCTGATTAGAAGTATTACTTTGATAAACTGCCAAATCAAAACCAAAACGATCTTTAAACATACGAACCTCCGTACCCAATTCGACCGAACGAGTTCGTAAGGGTTGCAAATAGGGATTTACAATAACCGAAGGTATCTGTAAACCACCCGGATACTGTGGCCCGGAAGTTTCATAGGATGCATCAATCATATAAGGTTTATTTCCCCCATTTCCAACACCTGATACGGAAGCTCTCAATTTTGCATAGTTAATAATACGAGGTAATTTCCATACTTCAGAAGCTATAAAACTTGCATTTAGAGAAGGGTATGTAAAATAAGTCCTTTTATCTGGAGCAAGCGCCGAAGCCAATGTACTTGCCCAGTCAACCCTATAAGTTCCATCCACAAATAGAAAATTTTTATAGGCAGCGGTAAATAAACCATAAAAACCATTTCGTTGTTCGTGGCTCTTATAGGGCAGGCTAAGCACCTGACCTTTTGCATTCGCCATTGTATAAACACCGGGGTACGTTAAAGAATCGGCTCGCATCTCATCTTTATTGTAGCGATTATCGTTCGTACTACCACCAACTGTTGCTGAAACCTTCCAATCTTTATTGATTTCTTTATCATATTTCAATAAGAAATCTAAGGTCGTCTCATGGGAAAATATCGACTGTGTACGGTAGCTACCGAAAGGCATTTTTGCTCCAGCATCATAAGGTCGCTTTTGTTCTCTGTTCTCGTAGGCCATATCCATCGAGCTACGCAACATCAAATTCCAATTTTTATTAAACTGATAGCTTGCCTGAACATTCCCTGTGATTCCATGCCTATTCATCCCATTGATAAATTCTCTAGATATCGCGAATGGATTTTCAGGATAAGAAGAAAATGGATATTTAATCTTCTGTCCTTCTGAACCTTGCACCCAATAATCTTTTAACCAATTCATATCCGCATTGGGTTGCCAAAAAATAAACCAATACATTAGCGACTGATTTCCATATCCAGCCCCGGGTAAATTATCAGACCATTTATTGGTATAATTTACTTTCGCATTAATTTGCAACTTATCGCTGACCTTAGAGTTTACCGACAAAGCAACTGTGTTACGTTTATATCCTGTATTGGGAACGATCCAAGTATTATTGACGTTTGTTGCCGAGAACCGAGCTGATGTCTTATCCGTTCCACCATCGATACTGACTGAATTAGTAAATGTTTTACCAACATCAAAGAAAGTTTTCAAGTTATCATATGGCTGCCAAAGTGTTCGTTCCGTTCCAACTTTCTGTGTAGCGGGGTCATATTGATAGAAATATTGTCCATCAAATTTAGGTCCATAGGCCGAACTAGTTCCAGATGTACTAGCACCATCTTCTGTTGTACCGTAAGAGTAATAATTAGAGCCTGCTAATCCCTGTCCATACTCATATTGCAAGTCAGGCATGCGGTTAATTGCTTCCAATGAAGTATTCGAATTTACCGTAACACCTATTCCCTTTTTCCCTTTTGCTCCAGACTTCGTCGTAATCATAATAGCACCATTTGCCCCACGTTGTCCATATAAAGCTGCCGCACTCGCCCCTTTTAGTACAGTCACATTCTCTATATCCTCCGGATTGATGTCATCAATGCCCGAACCGTAATCAGCGGGCATATTGTCGGATCCCGTGCCATATGTACTTTCACCCTGATTAGCCGTTCTACGACCGCTACCATCATTTACAACAACTCCATCTACAACAATCAGAGCTCCTTTATCGCCATTAAGATCAGCTTCCCCTCTCAAGATAATCTTGGTCGAACCAGTCGGACCTGCATTTGAGCGCATCAGATTTAACCCGGCCACTTTTCCCGATAAAGCATCACTCCAGTTATTGGAAAGTGCATCAGTTAATTGTTCTCCTTTTACAACAGTAGTCGCATATCCTAACTCTCTCTCTTGTCGTTTAATCCCCAATGCCGTAACAACGACCTCTTCAAGTGCCTCAGATGTTGGATTTAGCCCAATATGGACGTTGGCTTGAGCAACCTCGTAAGTTCTTGTTTGAGCCTCATAACCAATCATCTGAAAGCGAATTTTCCCGCCGATTTCGATATCTACTTCAAAATTCCCGTTCCGATCCGTAGAACCCTTCGTCACTCCACCTGAAAGTATCGATACTGAAGCCAGTGGCTCCTTGGTTTTATTATCTACAACTTTTCCTTTGATTTTAATCTTCCCTTGATTAAAATAATGAAAAACGCCGTGGCCCTGTTCTAACGGAACCGCTGCCCCAGCTACATCCATATTGCAGGCAATTGCTAATGCTGCAAATAGCACTTTCGAGGAGGAGTGCCTCAGATTAATTTGGATAGGGTTAATACTAAACATAGTTATTGGTGTAAATTGTTAATTTTCAATTTGGCACAAAAATATATCCCTAACAAAAAGTTTGCTTTAACTTAATGTTTTCTTTTTGTTAACAATTATTTCGAATAGTATTTCTTTTCATCACACTATTACGGTTTCAAATTTTAATAAAATGCTTCGAAGTCCACTTTGGCGGGAATTTTATGCATTAGGTTCGTTTTAAGACGATCTTTCTTTGGTTATTTTATATTTTCAAATCGAAAATAATTAATAATATTTAAAAAACGAAATAAATCGAAATTATTTAAAACTACATATCAAAATAAAAAAACGAGAGTGAACGTATCTTAAAAGACACATAATGCCAATAGAAAAAATACTGAACTGAGGATTCAAAGGAAGTTCTAAGGAAATTTCTTAACTCATCAAGCACCTATGTAGTATTTCACATGGATACTTTATTTATACTGCAACAATACGACAACAATACTGGGAGCATAGGAAACTTCCTAGCATAACTAAGACAAGTAGGGCTATTAATAGGCATCGCTGCCAACTAAACTTAAAATCGAGCAATCAAAGTTTTGCATCACCATCTGCTTTAAAAAACAAACGAGCCCAAACTTTCGTTTGGGCTCGCTATACGATAAAATTTTGACGCTTAAACCTTCTCGAAACTCCACTTCACATAGTTAATGTTCTTGTCATGCGCCAAATACTTCCGTTCGTAGTATGTTTTAATGGATAAAACGTTATCAACCAAGTCTGAATGGTAAAGATCTACCGTCTCTTTATATTTTTTTAAATGCTGTAAATCAATCTGCTCCAGCGTATAAGCATAGAAACCGTCATTATCCGTTTTCAGATTCATCATCCCCTCAGGTTTCATGATAATTTTATAACGGTCCAAAAACTTCGGTCCAGTCAATCTTTTCTTCTCCCGGCTATCCTGTGGTTGCGGATCCGGAAAAGTAATCCAGATTTCATCGATTTCATTTTCCGCAAAATGTTCAAGGATAGTCTCAATTTGTATCCGAAGAAAGGCAACATTCCGAATTCCATCCTCCAAAGCTGTTTTGGCGCCACGCCAAATACGATTACCTTTAAAATCAATACCTATAAAATTTTTCTCAGGAAATAATCTTGCCAGATTAACAGTGTATTCTCCTTTTCCACAAGCCAGCTCTAAAACAACCGGATTATTATTACCAAATTGTTTCTCAGCCCATTTTCCTTTATATTCTTTGCCTGCGTCGAGTTGGATTACATTTTCAAAAGTAGCAACTTCGGCAAATTTACGTAGTTTGTCCTTTCCCATTTTTATTAAATATCCCGCAAAAATAACCTTATATTCCCGCTAAAAAAAATAAATCTTGATAGCAGATCGGAATATAATACATTGTGTAATAATCGGGAGTACCATGAGTGTAAACACAAACGAACTTAATTCTTTTGATAAGGGTAATTTATATTGCATATAAAAAGCAATTTATCTAAGTTTGCAGGAATCAATAGTTTATCGTGGAAAAAGACGCTAAAATTTATATCGCAGGCCATCGCGGAATGGTCGGGTCAGCAATACATCGCAAATTATCAGAGCTTGGTTATCACAATATTGTCACACGTACCTCTGCCGAATTAGATTTGCGTAACCAACAAGCTGTAGCCGATTTTTTCGATCAGGAAAAACCTGAATATGTTTTTTTAGCAGCAGCTAAGGTTGGGGGAATCATGGCCAACAATACTTATCGTGCTGATTTTATCTACGAAAATATGGCTATTCAAAATAACGTCATCAAGTCTTCTTTTGATCATGACGTTAAAAAATTAATGTTCTTAGGTTCCAGTTGTATTTACCCAAAGATGGCTCCGCAGCCATTGAATGAAAACATGCTATTAACTGGCACACTTGAGCCAACAAACGAACCTTATGCGATTGCCAAAATTGCAGGAATAAAAATGGCAGAAGCTTTTCGTGATCAATATGGTTGCAACTATATTTCTGTTATGCCAACGAATCTTTACGGAATAAACGACAACTACCATCCACAGAATTCACATGTCTTACCAGCATTGATCAGGAGATTTCATGAAGCAAAAGTCAATCAGCTTCCTGAAGTTGTTATCTGGGGAACAGGAACTCCCTTAAGGGAATTTCTTTTTTCCGACGATCTAGCAGATGCCTGTGTCTTTTTAATGAATAATTATGATGAGAAGCAATTTGTCAATATAGGCATTGGCGAAGATTTAAGTATAAAAGAGCTAGCCGAATTGATTAAAGACGTAATTGGTTATAAAGGAGCAATCTCATTCGACAGCTCCAAACCAGACGGAACACCGCGAAAACTCATGGATGTATCAAAATTACATGCATTGGGCTGGAAACATAAAGTTAATCTCCGCGAAGGTATTCAATTAGCTTACGAGGATTTTTTGAAAAAAGAAGCAAGTACTGCTGACTGAACTTAATAGGGCAAGACTAATAGGTTTCGCTATAGGAAGGAATCCCATACTCATTTACCTCGTCCTTTATAATAGTACCTTCAGTTTGTACACCTTTATTTTTCTTCTTTTTGGGCCGAATAAAGCTTGTCAGCTTACTGATTAGGCCGCTAATTTTATCCTGATTGATTTGACCGACAGCGCGCTCTGACAACAGTAGCATTAATGCCTTCTTAAGAACTCCTGTATTTTTTAAGAACAATCTATTCATAATAAAAGGCACACCAATACGTAAGGTCTTCGTCAGCCAGTCAGAATCTGGATTGTTACTTTTGGAGAATAGCTGTTGAATAATATTTACCCCCGGAATATTGTCTTTTAATGAATTAAAAAAGCGAATTGGAGCCTCAATTTTATTATTTAACAACGTAAATTGGGTCTTAAGGTATACTTCCTGTTCATTCTTAAGCGCCTTTAAACGGGATATTTCAGCTTTAAGCTCCTGGAGATTACGTATTTTAGTTTGTTTATTGTTCATTTGTCGCCCTTTCTCTATCAAGTTTTTCCTTATGCAATTCTTCTTCTTCCTCCTCGATCTCATCGTTCCATTTAGCCAAAAAACGACGAATAGAAAGATCCATAAATTTGGATTCCAGCATAGGTTCAAATACCCGTATTAAGATAATAATCACTAAAAAAATACCTGCTGTTGCCAAAAAGCCCAAAGAGTAGCTTCCCAATAACTCGCCGAGCCAAAAGCCCAGAGCCAAACATAAAAAAAACAGGACAAATAAAGTAAATATCAACTTTGTCGCATCAACGACAAGACTTGCTATTAATCGAGACGATCGTTCAATTGTCTTTAATTTGACAAGCTTAAACTGGGAGTCAATATACTCTTTGGTTTTTTGAAAAGTACCGCTAAGTGAAAATTTTTCTTCTTCCATGCATCTTAAAATTATTCAGGCTATTTCAACGTTTAGCTTAAAAACAAACTATATTGCAGCTCAATGCCTACTTACCTCCACACCCAAAATTATGAGGAGAGATCAATTATTGTAAAACAGCTATACCTAGAAATAGCCTGATGATATGTATTCTACACCAATTATTCAGATGAATAACCTGCGAACTATGCATGTTCGATGATATCATCATCTAGCATTTCTTCGGTCTGATTTAATTTTCCCTTCAATGTAGAAACAATCTTCTCTTTAAAATCATTCAATTGATCGAATTGTTCTTCCGCTCTCTCACGAATAGCATCACTCAAATCGCTTAACGAATCATTGATTTTATCTCTCGTATCCGACCCTTTGTCTGGAGCAAATAAAACTCCCAAAGCTGCACCTGCAGCAAGACCCGCTAACAACGCCAAAGCTACTTTACTTGTGTCATTCATTTCTTTTTCGTTTTAATTTCTAATTCTATTACGATGAATCTAGCCCTCGTTAATAATACAATTAACAAAGCAAATCGTTTGCCAAATACTGCTTTTAATCTATTATTTACGAGAAACTACATCTTACAATATAATCATTTTCTGACAAACTTCGATTGACTCTCAATAATTCACCCAACAATTATTAACCCATCGGTTTTTTTAGTATCTTTAAATCAACCTATTATAACAATTATGCTTAATAAAACCTATTGCAGCGCTGTTTATGGGATTAATGCATGTACAATTACCGTTGAGGTGATCGTCTCCACAGGTCTGCATTATTATATTGTGGGGCTTCCTGACAATGCGGTGAAAGAAAGCCTAAGACGTGTCGAAAGTGCCATTACTTCCTGTCAGCTTCACATGCCACGCCAAAAGATTGTTGTCAACTTGGCACCCGCAGACCTTCGAAAAGAGGGTTCCGGTTATGACTTATCAATCGCAATAGGCATATTAGCTTCCTCCGGACAAGTAACAAACAGACACCTGGAAGATTACCTTATTTTGGGAGAATTATCGTTAGACGGAAGCATTAAGCCGATACGAGGGGTTTTACCGATCACTTTACAAGCCCGCAAAGAAGGCTTTAAAGGACTTATACTACCTCAAGAAAATGCAAAAGAAGCCGCTATTGTCACGGATATCGATGTGATCGGCGTAGAAAATCTAGCTCAAGTGATTGCATTCCTAAATGACATAACTGCAATTCAGCCTACAAAAGTTGATATCCAATCTTATTTTCAGGCCGATGCCGCTAGATATGATGCCGATTTCTCCGATGTCCAAGGACAGGAGAATATCAAAAGAGCACTGGAAATTGCTGCCGCAGGTGGCCATAATCTGATCTTGATAGGCCCTCCGGGAGCAGGGAAAACCATGTTAGCAAAAAGGTTACCGACGATACTTCCCCCGCTCAACATGACCGAATCATTGGAAACAACCAAAATACACTCTGTATCTGGCAACCTAAAAGCTAAAGATTCCTTGC
This sequence comes from Sphingobacterium sp., assembly GCA_022712315.1. Lineage (GTDB taxonomy): Bacteria > Bacteroidota > Bacteroidia > Sphingobacteriales > Sphingobacteriaceae > Sphingobacterium. Next base: position 18,559 of record JALAGS010000092.1, read on the forward strand.
TGACTACACGGCCATTTCGTGCTCCGCATCATACAATATCGGATGTGGCCATGGTAGGTGGTGGCTCCAATCCCTTGCCAGGTGAGATTTCTTTATCCCATCATGGCGTACTATTTCTTGACGAATTACCGGAATTTAAAAGAAGTGTTCTCGAGGTCATGCGACAGCCGCTTGAATCCCGCCAGATTACTATATCAAGAGCAAAACTTACAGTAGATTATCCGGCAAGTTTTATGCTTGTCGCCGCCATGAATCCATGCCCCTGTGGCTATTTCAATCATCCCGAAAAAGAATGTATCTGTGGAAGCAATACTGTGCAACGCTATTTAAGCAGAATATCAGGACCACTTTTAGACCGTATCGACCTACATGTCGAAGTCACTCCCGTACCATTTGACGAGCTCAGCACTACACGTACGGCCGAAGATAGCAGCACGGTACGAAGACGGGTCATTCAAACACGTAAAATTCAGAAAGAGCGTTTTAATTCCTTTCCCGACATCCATTGCAACGCGCAAATGAGCACACAATTGACACGAGAAATATGCCAAATTGATGCATCAGGAAGAAAGTTACTTAAAACGGCTATTGAACGCCTGAGCTTATCCGCAAGAGCCTACGATAGAATATTAAAAGTTGCGCGCACAATCGCCGATATGGAACAGAGTGAATCCATCGCAAACCACCATATCGCAGAAGCAATCCAATACAGAAATTTAGATAGAGAAACTTGGGGCGGAAAATTTTAGAACTGCGCCAAACAGTGTTTAATAACCCAAGGAAAACAGATAATCGTCAAAATTAGTCCCGATAATGCGCCAAAGAAATGGGCATCATGGTTTATACCATCTTGTCCTTTTTTGGATGCCCAGATGCAATAGCCCAAAAACAAAAATGCAAACAGGTAAGCTGGCATAGGTATAATCATCATCACTCCAATGGTCACTTTCGGATCAAAAAGGATATAGCTAAACAAAACTGCACAGATAGCACCGGAGGCGCCTAAGCTATAATAACCGGGGTTATTCTTTTGCTGGATGATTGTTGGTATATCACTCAAGATTAAACTACCCACATAGATCACAGCAAATAAAATATGTCCGTATGGACTTGCTTCTGCAAGTATACGCTCTAAACCAAACGCAAAATAGTAGAAAGTCAGCATATTAAACAGCAGATGCCCCCAATCCTTGTGAACAAAACCACTGGTCAGTATGGTATATACATTCCGTTTGCGCGCAATACTATAGGGATGCAACATTAGCTTGCCGAAAAGTTGCTCGTGTGAAAATGTATAGATACTGGTAGCAAGGGTAAGAACGAAAATAATACTCGCCACAGGCATGTGTTGTAAATAAGATAATAACATAAGTGTTCCTAGAATCTATCTTCTAAAAGTAAAACGTAAAGTTCTTTCGGTCCATGTGCACCCAAGACTAACCTTTTCTCAATATCTGCTGTCCGAGAGGGACCTGTAATCGTAGAGATCATTGTCGGGATTTCTTGACCATAACGCTTTTGCATGTAAGCTAAAGCATCTTTGAGATCCCAAACCAATTGAGAAGCTTTAGCAATGACAATATGGATTGGAGGATATATACTTAACCTACGTCCAGAAGCATTTGCATTACTCACCATCACGCTGCCATTGCGGGCAATTAATGCCTCGCATGATGTAATGCTAGCATTTGCCAATTCAAAATCTTTCTCCGTTTTTAAAAAAGGAAAACCATATGGACTGAGTAGATTTTGAACACCTTGTTCCCAAGCGTATATATTTTTAATATCATTTTCCTCAGTCAGTGAAATCAAATTTTCAATCAGACCGATCTCACCATCGCAATACAGGAACTTGCCACCCGCAGCAGTCAATTCACGAACAAAAACAATATCCACCAATTCATCCTCTTCTTTATAAAGGGGTGTTTCCTTGAAATTGGGATGTGGATTATCGTTTTTTTGCAGTAATGCCTGACGTATCCGTTTTAACATTACCTCCTTCGCAGTTGCGTTCTTCACGTTCATGGCGCAATAGTATATAAATGCAGCGCTAGAAGGCTCTAGCGCTGCAACATTCAAATTAATTCAAATTATTTGACGGATTATTCTCTGGACTAGGACCTTCACTGGATCTCGCTTCGTCTGGATGAACATCCAACGGCAGATCAGTCTGCGGTACACCACCACCATCAGCACCATTCACAAACTCCTCGTAAGTAGTCTTCGTTTCAAATGGCCTTTTACCTAATATCTCTTCCAGATCAGACTGAAAAAGGATTTCTTTCTCCAGCAGCTTTTCAGCTATTTTGATCAGTCCTTCGCGTTTATCCAGCAACAACTGTTTCGTACGTGCATAGACATCGTTGATCAAATTACGAACTTCAGCATCAATTAACTCTGCCGTTTTGTCAGAATATGGTTTTTGGAAAGATGCTTCAGAGCTGTCTCTGAAAGAAACGTTTCCAACCTTATCATTCATCCCGTAGATGGCAATCATTGCGTAAGAAAGCTGTGTAATACGCTCTAAATCATTTTGAGCACCAGTTGAAATTCTTCCGAAAGTAATATCTTCAGCTACACGGCCGCCCATCGTCATACATAAACTGTCTATAAGCTGCTCAGTAGTATATAAGAACTGCTCGCGGGGAAGATATTGTGCATATCCCAAAGCAGCAACACCCCGTGGCACAATAGACACTTTCACCAACGGATCAGCATGCTCTAAAAACCAACCGGCAATAGCGTGCCCTGCCTCGTGATAAGCAACAATACGCTTTTCTTCTGGAGAGATGATTTTATTCTTTTTCTCAAGACCTCCGATCACACGGTCAACCGCATCCTGAAAATCCTGCATATCAATCTCCGGTTTATTTTTACGAGCTGCAATAAGAGCCGCCTCATTACACACGTTCGCAATTTCCGCGCCAGCAAAACCAGGAGTCTGTGCAGATAATTTTTTCGCATCCACTTCAGCAGATAACTTCAATGGTTTTAGATGTACTTTAAAAATTTGCTCACGGCCGATCAAATCCGGTTTATCAATAGAAATTTGACGGTCGAAACGTCCAGGACGCAATAGCGCTGTATCCAATACATCGATACGGTTTGTCGCAGCTAAAATAATAACCCCGGAATCAGTACCAAAACCATCCATTTCAACCAATAGCTGGTTTAATGTATTTTCGCGTTCATCATTTCCTCCCATCATCGAGTTCTTACCACGAGCACGACCTATAGCGTCAATTTCATCGATAAAAATGATACATGGAGCTTTCTCTTTAGCTTGTTTGAACAAATCACGAACACGGGATGCCCCTACCCCGACAAACATCTCTACAAAGTCAGATCCGGATAGTGAGAAAAACGGCACCTGAGCTTCACCAGCTACAGCTTTAGCCAATAAAGTCTTACCTGTTCCCGGAGGCCCTACAAGTAAAGCACCCTTAGGAATTTTACCGCCCAAATTTGTATACTTACGTGGATTCTTTAAGAAGTCCACAATCTCCATAACTTCTTGTTTTGCCTCCTCAAGACCGGCAACATCATTAAATGTAATATTGATCTGGGATTCTTTATCAAACAATTGAGCTTTTGATTTACCAATATTAAAGATAGCACCACCGCCACCACCGGCGCCACCGCCCATACGACGCATCAAGAAAATCCAGATCGCCGCCAATACCAACAATGGCAACATAAACGTAACAAACCAACTAGCCCATGGGTTCGAACGATCATCATAGGTCAATTGAACCTTTGGTGTTCCGGGAGCCAACTCCGCTTGCGACGCAGCTAATTTCTTTTCTAAAACGTCAGGAGAAGCATCCTTAAAAATATATTGCGGCCCCTTCTCCTCTTGTCCAGATAGACTTGGAAGAGGATCAGCGGTTTTTGTAGCATCTTTAAAACTTGGGTTATCTTTCCAGCCCTTTTTTAGATAAACCTCCACCTCGACAAGATCGTTCTTCTTGTAAGCGACAAGGCGCTCTACAGAGCCTGTATTCAACATGCGTGTTTCAAAATCACTATAGCTAACTTCCTTAGCTGGGCTTTCTCCAAAAACGTATTGCAAGGCAAAAAAACCTAAAAACATGGCAATCATAAGCCACACAAAATTAAATTTTGGCGGTTTCGGGCTTACCTTACTACTCGGGATTTTTTTCATTATATCGTAATTATATTTCTTTAAAATTTTTTAATTGAGGCAATTAAGCGCTTTGGAAATGCTGTATCTCTGCATCTCCCCATAAATCCTCGATACCGTAGTGCGCTCTTTTTTCGGTCTTAAAGATATGTACAACCACATCCACAAAATCCAAAATCAACCATTCTCCATTTGATTGTCCTTCTTTAAATTGGGGTTCTTGACCAAATGCCTTATAGACTTCTTCTTCGACACTCTTTGCTATCGCATTGACCTGAATGTTAGAATCGGCATGACAAATCACAAAATAATCAGAAACAGAACTGTGAAGATCTCTTAAATCCAAGCGAACGATCTCGTTTGCTTTCTTTTCTTGCATACCGTAAACGATAATTTCTGATAGACGTTGGGACAATTCTGAACTTTTATTTTTACTCATTAAAAAATGTGATAGTTTTGACTTAATATTTATTTAATACTTTCAGTTTGCAAAATAACAATATTTCGGGACTTATCATCGGTCAAAATACAATATATCTTGACAAAGTCGCCTCTACAAACGATTATCTTAGAGAATTATTGTCAAATTTCAAGCCACTAGCAGAGGGGACTGCCATTTTAGCAGAGGAACAATTCCGAGGCAAGGGGCAACGAGGGAGTACCTGGATCAGCGAACCCGGAAAAAACCTGACGACCTCCATTCTCTTAAAGCCTCATTTTCTGCCGATAGCGCAACAATTTGCACTTTCAGCGACCATCGCCATAGCAACTGCCAATTGGCTAAAAAGCAAAACTACGGAAGTCGTAACGGTAAAATGGCCGAATGATATTTACGTCAATTCAAAGAAAATCACCGGCATTTTAATAGAAAATAAATTAAAAGGCAGTAAAATTGAAGCATCTATTATCGGCATCGGTGTAAATATTAATCAAATTAATTTTGACACAGCAACAACAATAACCTCACTTGCATGCCTAACAGACCGACAGAATTACAACATCAAGGAGCTCGCACAGGAATTGTTCCAATTTATCCAACAGGAATACCAAACACTTGATAAACAAGGCTCCCAACATCAACTAGACCGCTATAACGAACTCTTGTTTTGGAAAGGGAAAGAAAAACCATTTTTAATTGCCGGGACAAAGAAAATGGGTATTATCCAACAGGTCTCTATGGACGGAAAATTACTCGTTCTCGTGGAAAACACCCTTCAGGAATTTGACATCAAAGAAATTACACATCTTATTACCTAATCTTTACAAAATAAGGAGGCTCTAACGGAAAATTGTCAAACCTTTATTCTAAATTTGTTCCTCAGGGCGATTAAACCTTTACTCAGCCGAAGTATCAAAGAACAATAACACACTGCAATGATTGTAAAGGAAATCGAAACAGCAAATTAAATTCTGATGAAAACATCGTGATTTATTCAGACACAGGAGAATACATAAACGGCGTAAATCATAGCGAATGCCATTTTAAAACATACGCTTGACGAAAACAGAGCTTGTGGGCTCCCGAAGTAAATCTGATCAATTCATCATGAATGAAAACAACCGAGTGAAACAAGCTCATTTATACCAATGAGCATAAACACTTACAAATAAATTAAACGGATGAAAAAATTAGTATTGTTAATGACTGCAGTAATTTTTGCAGTAACAGGAGCATTCGCTCAGATTCACAAACCTGTAAAATGGACTGTAGCCAGCAAAAAGTTAAATAACAAGGAAGCTATTGTTTATGTGAAAGCTACAATCCAAAATGGATGGCACATTTATTCGCAAAATGTGAAAGATGGTGGACCTATCCCGACTTCATTCAGTTTCGCTAAAGCTGCAGATTATGCATTGGTCGGAAAAACTGCAGAGCCAAAGCCAAAAGTAAAACACGAAGATGTGTTTAAAATGGATGTCGGTTATTTTACAAACGAAGTGATTTTTCAACAAAAAGTGACTTTAAACAAAGGAACAGCTATAGTGAAAGGTACCGTCGAATGGCAAGCATGTGATGCCTCACAATGTCTTCCTCCTGACGAATATGCTTTTGCTGTGACAATCAAATAGTAAAAATGATTCTACACGGATAAATAAATAAGGCGATTCTCATCGCCTTTTTTTATTTTTGAAAATAACATCAGAAATACATACGCATGTTAAAAAATATATTCACCCTACTATTCATTGCTTTTTTCAGTCTTTCTTTAACGACAACAACTTTTGCATCTGTACAAGATAGCTTAACAAGTACGGAAGGACTTCAATTTGAATCCTCACCTGACACCTCAACAACTGTTGAAGCAATACCCGAGGACCTAAATTTTACCGCTTCCCCTGACACAACAATTAGTCAGGACAGCAGCAAAATAGCTCCAGCTAAAACAGCGCTTTCTTCCGATAGTCAAGAAGCTGGCAAAAAGTCACTTTGGAGCATTTTTATTGCCGGATTAGTCGGCGGTTTTGCTGCGCTACTGATGCCTTGTATATTCCCAATGCTTCCTCTTACAGTAAGTTATTTTACAAAACAGGCTGGAAGCCGGGCAAGTGGAATTAGTAAAGCTCTCCTCTATGGTCTCTTCATTATCGTGATTTATGTCGCTTTAGGGATGATCATTACGATTGCCTTCGGCTCGGATGCTTTAAATGCATTATCAACAAATGGGGTCTTTAATTTTCTATTCTTCCTATTATTAGTTGTTTTTGCCGCATCGTTTTTTGGTGCTTTTGAAATTACATTACCAAGTTCATTTGTCAATAAAATGGATGCCAAATCAGATAAAGGAGGCCTGGTAGGGCTTTTCTTTATGGCGTTTAGCCTCTCATTGGTATCCTTTTCCTGTACTGGGCCTATTATCGGAACTTTACTGGTCGAAGCTGCTTCTAAAGGCGAACGCTTAGGACCTGCTGTTGGTATGCTCGGCTTTTCGATCGCACTTGCGATCCCTTTCGGCTTATTTGCCATGTTCCCGTCGATGCTAAAATCTTTGCCAAAATCTGGCGGATGGCTAAACTCGGTAAAGGTCGTGCTTGGTTTCTTAGAACTTGCCCTTGCACTGAAATTCCTGTCAAATGTAGATTTGGCTTACCACTGGAATTGGTTGGATAGAGAAGTATTCTTATCGCTTTGGATTGCAATTTTTAGTATGATGGGCTTATATCTTATTGGAAAGATCAAGTTCTCACATGATAGCGAATTAAAATTCCTCTCCGTACCAAGAACCATCCTGGCTATCATTGTATTTTCCTTCGTTGTCTATATGGTACCGGGACTGTGGGGGGCTCCCCTAAAATCTATTTCAGCCTTCTTGCCACCTTCGGCAACACAGGACTTTGACCTGTCGGCTGGAATAGCAGCTGCTCCTGCTCATACTGATGGTAAAGTCAAAAAATACGCGGAGATTTTCCATGAACGCGGTACACCAAAAGGATTTGATCCTTATTATGATTATGAGGAGGCTCTTGCCGCTTCTAAAGAACAGAATAAACCGGTACTCATAGACTTCACAGGCTGGAACTGTGTAAACTGCCGAAAAATGGAAGCAAATGTCTGGACGGATCCTGCAGTTGCCAAACTATTGAAAGAAGAATTTATTATGGCTGAATTGTTTGTCGATGATAAAACAGAATTACCTGCAAACGAACAATTCGTTTCAAAATATAGTGGCAAAAAAATCAAAACTATTGGAAATAAAAATAGTGATTTTCAAGCTTCAGCGTTCGACAGCAATTCACAACCTCTATATGTCATTGTAGATGCATCAGGAGCAGTTTTAGTTCCAAAAACAGGTGCAAATTATAACATTTCAGAATATATTAGTTTTTTGCAAAGCGGAATTGATGCTTTTAAGGCAAAGAAATAGTTCACCTGCAGTAAGCAGCTGTCCAGGTACAATGACAGATGAGGCGATTATTAAATTTGCATTATCTTTCATGCAAGCTTAGATGAATTGCACTATAAAAAGCTATTGCTTGTTCCCAATCGCGTTATTCGCGATTTCTAATAACGGAAATATAATTGTATATACGCTTAAAAATAGCTAAGTTTGAGTACGTATGAGTAACATTAAAAAAATTGCTGTTTTGACATCTGGAGGAGATGCTCCAGGAATGAATGCTGGTATCCGCGCTGTTGTTAGAGCGGGAATCTACAATAATCTTGAGGTATTTGGCGTACGCAGAGGTTATGATGGTCTTGTTAATGGTGAAATTATCCCTATGGATGCCAAATCCGTAGCCAATATCATACAACGTGGTGGTACTATCCTAAAAACTGCCCGTAGCGAGGCCTTCAAAACTATTGAAGGGCGTAAGCAGGCTTATGAAAATCTACGCAGCCACGGTATTGATGCAATGGTTGTCATCGGTGGCGATGGTACATTTACCGGCGCATCCAAATTTATCGAAGAATTCGATTTTCCTATCATCGGTCTTCCAGGCACAATTGACAATGATTTGGCTGGTACAGACTTTACGATTGGTTATGATACCGCCATTAATACAGTGATTCAAGCCGTAGACAAAATCCGCGACACAGCAGAATCTCATGATCGGCTTTTTGTCATCGAAGTAATGGGGCGTGACTCTGGTCTTATAGCAGTTCGTTCAGGTATCAGTACCGGCGCGGAAGCTGTGCTGGTTCCTGAGTTTGAAGTCGACTATGATGCTATCATGAAAAGGCTTGACAAAACCCGTAAAAATAAATCTTCCCGTATCATTATTGTCGCTGAAGGTGACAAGGAAGGTGGTATGGTTGTTTCGGAAAAAATCAAGGAAAACTTTCCACATTACGACGTTAGATTATCTATTTTAGGTCACATTCAGCGTGGAGGAAGTCCAACATGTATGGATCGTGTATTGGCGAGCAGACTTGGCGTTGCAGCGGTAGAAGCACTACTTCAAGGTCGCAGAGGTGAAATGGCAGGACTCATCTGCAGTGAAGTAAGATTCACTCCTTTCAAAAGCGCCATTAAACATAATGTAAAAATGAATGAAGATTTGCTTCGCATCATTGAAATTCTTTCTTTGTAAGTGATATAATTTATTCTTGACTAACAATAAAAAAAGAGTATACATTGTGATGTATTCTCTTTTTTTATGCCTTTCGTTTCTAGATTTCCCCAAATTCCTTGGCTAAGATCTGTCAATTGAACTGTCATGCTGCATAAAGCCCTATAGCGCCATATCCTGCACAGTTGTTATTTGAGTAAATTATTGAGGTATTCTTCAGATACAGGTGGCAATTGAATAGCCTGTCCCGTTTTTGCCATTGAATCAGCAAAATGATTCGTGCTACTGATAGCCTGCTCATAGGCTTTGATTACTGGTTCAGATATATGCAGCACTTTAGGATCCTTAAGATCAACACGATATTGATTATTTTCCAATCTAACATGCTGGTAAAAACGATATGCCGCAGCTTTCAACAAACCTAGTTCTTCCTGCGACAATTGATCGATTCTGGCATTAGGCGGGAGTATAACATCAATAAAAGTCGTGTCTTTAGCCAATTTATCAATAGAATGATCCAAAGGAACCGCATGCAATGCCTCCAAGTTAACAACAGGAATTCCTTTATCCCGATCACCACCACAAGAAACAAGCATAGTTCCCAGAAATATACTCCAAATTACTGTTTTATTCATCGCCAAAATTTTATGAGTGTCCTCGCTGTAAAAATCTATACCTTGCCATACTTCTAGAAAAAAAACTCAAATACCCTCTATTTCTGTGCTAAATAAGCTGCGAAGATTTCATCAGTTCTGCATTTATCATAGACGATGACAAAGTTAGCAAATTCGCCCTACTTTACCGTCAATAACGACAATATACAGTGGGAAAAACTATAATCGGGGAAAAGCCAAAAAAAAGCCCCTAAAATGTAAGCTCAATTTATATCTGCTTAGATTTAGGGGCTATTCAAGTGCCCAAAGGCGAAAAAAAATAGTTTATTTTAGCAATTCAGCTAATTTTGCTTCCAAAGCTTCACCTCTTAAGTTTGAAGCGACAATTTTACCTGACGGATCAATTAAGAAATTTTGCGGAATACCACGCACCTCATATAACTTAACCGGAGCCGATTTCCAACCTTGTAAATCCGAGACATGAGGCCACTGTTGTAAATTATCATCATGGATTGCTTTCACCCATGCATCCTTTTTACCTGGATTGTCTAAAGAAACACCAAACACGGTAAATCCTTTATCTTTGAATTTATTGAAAGCCGCAACGACATTTGGATTCTCATGGCGACAAGGACCACACCAGCTTGCCCAAAAATCCAATAAAACATACTTACCTCTTAAAGAAGATAAAGAAATATTCTTACCTGTTGTATCTGGCAATGTAAAGTCTGGTGCTACCGAGCCAACGGCAACCGCTTTGAGTTTCTGAATACGTTCAGCCAATTCCTTTCCCTTTTCAGAGTTTTTCAATTCAGGAGACAACTTTTCAAAGGAAGTCACATATTCATTTACGTTCTCACCGCTAACATTCTCCGATAACAAATCCAAGGTATACCAGCTCTTTGGATTTTTGTTGATAAACTCAGCATCTGCTTTTTCCATTTTTTCGGAAATCTCACCAGCCTGTTTCTGCAAGCCTTCAATGAATTTAGGATCCTGTTTTTGAGCTTCCGAAGCAGCGTAATATTGTTGGTTCAAAGCTTCGAATGCATCCGAATAAGGTTTTACAAATGCCTTATACTGCGTCAGATCATCGTTAAGTGCCGTACCCGATATCGTTGCATTTTTGAAGCCTTTTGTTGCATCAACTTTGATAACTCCTTTAGAAAGATATAACTGTGCAGTTTCAGGTTGTTTTTGACTATTTCTAAGTTCAGCAAAAGATAAACCCTCTGGCGAATAGATCATCATTCCTTTCGTTGGTGAAGCCACCTGCCCGTTGAACTTAAACTCACCTTTTATGACCGTTGCAGAATCTGTTTGACGAGTTCCATTGGCAGCGTATTGCATAAACACTTTAGCTTTGTCCGAAGTTGTATTTACCTTTCCTGTAACTGTGTAGCTTTCTTGCGCCATTAATAAGGCTGGTAAAAAGCTTAAACCCATTAATATTCCTTTTTTCATAATTATATACTTCCCATAAATGTAAAACATTTACTTTGCACTGCTAAGCTATTTAACATTATTTAGCAAAGATGTTACCAACGTCCAGAAGCACCGCCGCCGCCAAAATCGCCACCGCCGAAGCCACCAAATCCACCGCCTGACCCGCCGCCGAAGCAGCCACCAACTCCTCTGCCGCCACCGCCGACAAGCCCAATAAGCAATGTCAACCAAAAGAAATCCGCCGCTCCCCG